>CAYRKE010000088.1:1317-30463 GCA_964424695.1 uncultured Polyangiaceae bacterium | reverse complement strand
GGGCTGGTAGCGGCTGGGCTGCCAACGGCTGGGCGCGGCCGTGCCCGGGTCGGCGTCCAGCACTGGCCTCGGCGCTGCCGAGGGGGTGTTGTCAATCGTTCGTGGTTACTCCATTCCGGCGAGTCGTCGGTAGAGGGGCAACCGTGTTCAGATCGGTGCCACCCGGCGTCAGTTGGTGACGATGGCTAGGCCGTTCAGGCAGAAGTCGAAGGGGACATCGGCATTGGACATACCGGGAACGACGACGAAGGCGGACTGAAGTGGCATGGTGCCGTCGTAGTAGAGCCCCCCGTTGATCCAGCACTCGGTGTTGAACTCCGACCAAGCGATGAACCCCTGACCGCCGCCGACGTAGGCACAGAAGCGGCTATTCTCGTCGTCATCCCCGTTGGCGCCGTGGATCTCGAGGCGCAGGCTGGTGCCAACGCAGTCCGAGATATCGTAAGCCAGGCCGTCGCCCGTGGGCGTGAGCACGCCTGGCTCGCCATCGCTATCCTGTGCCTGATTGAGGTTGACGCCCAGCATCGCGATCTGAGAATAGTCCGGCGACGCTGCGACTACGCCGCTGGCACACAAGGGCGCGTCGCCGGGGTGAGCGGAGAAGTCCTCGGGAACCACGGCGGTCGCATAGTTCGCGTCGAAGGAGGACCAGATGAAGGACCAGCCGTGGATGTCGCCACTCGTCACGTATCCGCCCGGTTCGACCGCGAACCCCTCGGCGAGCTCGCTGGACCCCGCACCCGTGGGATCCGCGCAGACCGCGGGTTGGCTCGGCACCTCGGGGACGTCATTGGTGGGCTCGATGCTTTCGAGGCAGAAGTCGAAGGGCAGATCGACCGTGTCGCTGCCCGGGACGAGGAACGAGATGCGCTCGAGCGGGGTGCTGCCATCGTAGGCCTCCCCTGACTCGTAGTCCCAGCACTGGGTGCGGAAATCGCTCCAGGCGAAGGTGCCCTCGTCACCCTCCAGGTGGGCGCACCAAATCTCTCCGGATGCGTCGTGGAGCTGCATGCGGAGCATACTGCCTCCCGGGTTGCTGAGCTGATAATGGACGCCAGCGCTGGTGACTTCCCAGGTGCCGGGTGCCTCGTTAGCCTCGCTCTGATTCAGGTTCAAGCCGAGGATCGCGTGGCCCATATACTCCGGCTCGGCAGCCACGGTTCCAGTGATGCAGAGGTCTTCTCCCGCTGCGATGTCCGCGAAATCACTGGGCGACACGGTCGAATCCTCATCCGCGGCGACCCACGCGTATCCCGACCAGGAGCCGCTCCGGACGTAGGCCCGCGCCTCGACCTCGAAGGCAATCGAGGTCGAGCCTGCTTCCGAGGGCGCGGAACCCGCGGCGCCGCCCTGGGAAACCGACGAACCCGTTCCACCCGTGGGAATCGCGGCGCCCATGCCTCCAATCGAAGCCGAGCTACCGGTGCCGCCCGTGACCGTGGTGCTGCTGGCTCCGCCGGTCGCGCCGGAGCCCAGAGAGCCACCGGTGGAGTGGGAGCCTGAGGCGGTGGCCCCGTCGGGGAAGTCGTCCGAGCCACCGTTGGGCTCGGAACCCCCGACGCCACCGGTGGTCTCCGGCCGCCCAGCACTGCTCGTCGCTCCCGAGACTGCAGCGGAGCTCGAGTGATCCTCGCCTCCGACCCCAAGCGGGACCGTCGATCGGTTGCCAGCGCCTGCCACGCCGCAGGACGCTTCCCCTGACGCGGCACCCGCGGTTTCGTCGCTCGAGCCCGTGAGGTTTCCCAGCGACAGGCGATTCGGGTCCGAGCAAGCTGCGCTGGCACCGATCAATGAGCACGTGACGGAGAGTGCAAGGATTCTGTTCATGATTCGCTCAGGGGCGGGCTATCGGTACGACTAGGGTTCGAGCGCTGGAAAGCTCGCCTCGGACTGCGTTTCCCGCGCAGCCGAGCCAGGCTGGATGGGCGTGTCGACCGTGCGTCGCGCGGGCTCGCCCGGACGGAGCGCGGACTCGGACGACGCGGTGCGGTTTGGCCGCGCAACGTCGCGTTCGGTGGTGGGTTCCTCGTGCCTCAGGTGGCAGGCGCGTTCTACCCGATTCCGATAGATCGAACGGGGATACCTGCGAAGGAATGCCTGCGCAGCGGACTCAGCCGAGGCTCCACGGCCCTCCCCGCAGGTCGCCACCACGGTGAGCGCCTCGCGTTCGGGCTGCAGGACACCATGGGGATACAGTCGCGCGTGCTCGCGCAGCCAGCGCTGCGCCGTCGCGGAGCTGCCCCGGTCGATGTCCTGCTTTGCCCTGCCGATGAGCTCGAGCTCACTCGGGGGGAGATCCGTGACAGCGAGCGTTGGGCTCGACGCCGGGGGCCTGCGTGTGGCCCGCGGTGCCAGGTCCTCGGAGCTGCTTTCGGCCGCTGCAGGGGTGGAGCTTGGCGCCGTGGTCTGCGGCGAGACGTCGTGCGGCTTGGCGGAAGCTCCGGCGCGTCGGGGCCGCGCGACGCCTGCGGTCGGAGCCGCGGGGCTGCTCGGTGAATGCCAGGCGGCAAGGCCAAGTTCGGCGCGATAAAACCACCCTGCGCTGGCAGCGGTGGCGCCGATCGCGATGGCCATGGCGGCGGCTTTGGTCGTGAAGAGCACCGCCCCGAAACTCAAGGGGAGGGCGGACACGGGCAGGGGACTCCGCCCCTTGCGCAGCGAGCCCTGGATACGGTTCCAGTCTCGCTCGGCGGTTGCTGGCGGGATCTCGGCGCTACGTTCGGCATCGATCATTGCGCCGTAGCGGAATTCGCGGCTCATCGTCCCCTCTCTTCCTTGGAGCGTTCCCGCCGGAGTATGGCTTGAATGTCGCGTCTGGCAGCCCGAAGCCGAGAATCGATCGTTCCGGGGCGGGCACCCAAGCATTGGGCAATTTCGGGCGTCGTCATGCCCTCGAGCTCGGCAAGAATGAACACGACTCGCTTCGCTTCCCCGAGTCGGTCCAGAATACGGCGGAGTTCGCGGCCCGCCTCCTCTTTGCGGTGCGGCTCTGCCCGATCGTCGTGGGGGCGCTCGGCTGCAAGCCGTACGAGGCGCAACTGGTACCGGAAGCGACTGCGTCGCAGCCGCTGCACGACCCGATAGGTGATGGCGAAGAGCCAAGAGCGGAGGCTATCCTGTTCTCGGTACTCCCCCAGCTTCTTGGCGACGACCAGGAACACCTCGTGAACGGCGTCGTCCGCCCATTCGCTGTCGCATCCGAGTCGGCGAGCATTGCGCCACACGAAGGACACGTGCTCGCGGTAGACTTTCTCGAGCGAGAGCTCGCGCCTCGCCGTCTCAGGCGCGGAGGCGACGGTCAGACGGGACGTGGCAGCGGCTTCCACAGAAGGGACATTTCCAGGCACTGGGCAGATCTCTTAACCAAAATCTTCCGGCGCGCAGTTCGGTCAGTCGGCTCCTCGATCCTCGAACAACAGCGTAGCCCCAAAACTGGCAACGAACGCTTTGGCTTCCGTCAGGTTGACCCATTCGCCGCTCTCGGTGACCGCGCCCAAGGCTGGCCGCTCGACGACGGGTCCCCCTTCGATTCGGGTGCCGAGCTCGAGCCCGAACCCCAGGGGGAAATAGGCGCCAAGGCCACCCAGGAGCGCGAGCCAGCGCCCGTGCTCGACCTTGCCAGGGGTTGCGCCCGCGAGGCTCGCTGCTCGGTAGTCCCCGAGCTCCGGACCCAGGCACGCGGCGAGGCGCCAGCCGGACGCGAAGGGAAGGCCGCAGAAGCGCGCTCCGCCGCTGAACATGCGTACCGAGGTGCGCACCGAAGCGTGGTCCGCTGGCGAGAACTCCTGACGAATCCAGTACCGCCCACCGAGCTCGAGCCGCCAGCGCTCACGGATTTCGAGCCCAGCGTCGGCAGTGACCGTCGGACCCAACTCTGGAAGTACACCCGTTGCCGCGCCCACGCCCGCCTCAAGGTACCAGGCGAACGGGCGCACGACGGTGGGGCGTCGGAGGTCGCTTGGGGGCGGCTGCCAGGTTCGCGGTGGATAGACACAGGGACGGCAGGGCTGAGGACTTGGACAGGCGAGCGCAGGACAGGGGCTCGTCGTGTCCAGAAGCCGGTGCCACATGCCGTCGTCCACTGGGCAGTTGCAGCGACACGGGGCGGGTGCCGCGTCCTGGCGCGGCGCCTCGAGCCCTGATGCAGCCGTCTCCTGGGTTTGACGAACGGCTGCCGGATCGAGCGTGAGAGCGACCACAAGCGCTACGACCTTGGCCAACTGGACGCAATCGTCGTGGTCGACCGTGCGCTCACCCGACTCTGCGCCTGCTGTCATCACGAGCCTTGCACGAAACCCGCGGTTCGGCAGCTGGTCGACGTCGACGCTGAAGGCTCTCTCGGCGCTAGAACCTTGCTCGAAGGGATGACCCAGGAACCGCTCGAGCTCTGTGAGGACGAACTCCTGACGCGGGCACGCGTCTGGGGCATGCCACGAAAAGCTCGGGGCCGTCTCCAGGGATTCTGCCTGTGCGACTCCGATGGACGCAAGGGTGAGAAGCCACACCATGGCAGCCTGAAACGCTCGAGACTGCAGCAGCACGCTCACGGCAGCGCTTGTAGCGCAACTTGGCCCTCCTGCCGATAGCAAACGCCAAGAAAGAGTAAGTCCGCGGCGCCCCGGTCTAGCACTACGCCGACAGGGGCACCGCGGGAGGGTCAGCACACTCGGGGAACGCCGCGCAGAACACGGCGCCCGCGCGGCGTTAGTTGGTGACGATGGCTAGGCCGTTCAGGCAGAAGTCGAAGGGGACATCGGCATTGGACATACCGGGAACGACGACGAAGGCGGACTGAAGTGGCATGGTGCCGTCGTAGTAGAGCCCCCCGTTGATCCAGCACTCGGTGTTGAACTCCGACCAAGCGATGAACCCCTGACCGCCGCCGACGTAGGCACAGAAGCGGCTATTCTCGTCGTCATCCCCGTTGGCGCCGTGGATCTCGAGGCGCAGGCTGGTGCCAACGCAGTCCGAGATATCGTAAGCCAGGCCGTCGCCCGTGGGCGTGAGCACGCCTGGCTCGCCATCGCTATCCTGTGCCTGATTGAGGTTGACGCCCAGCATCGCGATCTGAGAATAGTCCGGCGACGCTGCGACTACGCCGCTGGCACACAAGGGCGCGTCGCCGGGGTGAGCGGAGAAGTCCTCGGGAACCACGGCGGTCGCATAGTTCGCGTCGAAGGAGGACCAGATGAAGGACCAGCCGTGGATGTCGCCACTCGTCACGTATCCGCCCGGTTCGACCGCGAACCCCTCGGCGAGCTCGCTGGACCCCGCACCCGTGGGATCCGCGCAGACCGCGGGTTGGCTCGGCACCTCGGGGACGTCATTGGTGGGCTCGATGCTTTCGAGGCAGAAGTCGAAGGGCAGATCGACCGTGTCGCTGCCCGGGACGAGGAACGAGATGCGCTCGAGCGGGGTGCTGCCATCGTAGGCCTCCCCTGACTCGTAGTCCCAGCACTGGGTGCGGAAATCGCTCCAGGCGAAGGTGCCCTCGTCACCCTCCAGGTGGGCGCACCAAATCTCTCCGGATGCGTCGTGGAGCTGCATGCGGAGCATACTGCCTCCCGGGTTGCTGAGCTGATAATGGACGCCAGCGCTGGTGACTTCCCAGGTGCCGGGTGCCTCGTTAGCCTCGCTCTGATTCAGGTTCAAGCCGAGGATCGCGTGGCCCATATACTCCGGCTCGGCAGCCACGGTTCCAGTGATGCAGAGGTCTTCTCCCGCTGCGATGTCCGCGAAATCACCGGGCGACACGGTCGAATCCTCGTCCGCGGCGACCCACGCATACCCTGCCCAATCACCGCTACGCACATACCCGCCGTCGAGCACCTCGTAAGCGCTGTCGCTCGGTTCATCCGGCGGGAGACCGTGGTGGTTCAGGAGCTCGTCGATGAGCTCGCCCGTCCCGGGGCCGCAAGCGACCGAGAACATCCCGCACAGTGTGGCTGCCAAAGCTATTCGTGTTCGCATCTTCTCTAGCCCTCGTTTCTCTTTCCTCCCCCGCCTGTAACGAATGAGTCATCACCGCAGCGGTGCCGATTCCATTTCACAAAGCGCACTGCCCGCGCCGCACCTCCGGTTGCCTGCGAACTTAGCGTGGCGCAAGGCGCGGCCGGGCGAGCAGCTCACCTTGCCGGCTTCGACGCAAAGGTGTGCGCCAGGCCTCGCCGGCGAGGTGGGGGGATGGGATGGCTCGCGTTCTTGACGCTGAACGCGAGAGGTTCGTGAAGCGCGGGTGCAATTCTGCCAAGCTTGGCCGGGTCATCTGCGCCTCTGACCCGGCGGTCTACTCCGCTCCGGCCCGGTTTTCGCAGTTCGATTGTTCTTGTCGCCCAACGGCGCCATAAGCAAGACTTTGAATTCGGCCGCACCGACAGCGTCCGTAAGCTCGCCATTGGCTCAGCGCATTCCGTGGGCAATACTCCAGCATCCATACTTCCTGATAGTGAGCGCGGAGTGCGACGGCATCGAGGAGACCCCGTCGCGAGCACTCACGAACCGTCCGGTGCTGTGCGCATGCCGAAGGTGCCACGACCGCTATATCTCATTCTGATCCTTTCGTGGTCCGCCGGATGTGTCGGAGGTCGTACCGACCTCGGCGTCGAGGACGGCGGGCCACCTTGTTCTGACGTCTTCGATCTGCCGGTCATCGTCGTCGACACACACGAGCGGGCGATCCCCGACGAGCCGAAGATCCCCGCAGAGATGCGTGTGTTCGCTCATGGTATCGGGGCACTGAGCGCGCTCGATTCAGACACGCCGAACATGGAAAGCCGCCTTGGGATCGAGCGACGAGGTCATTCGTCTCAAGTGTTCCCGAAGCCGCAGTACGGCGTCGAGCTCCGAGACTCGAGTGGTGGCACTGCGAGCGTGAGCCTGCTGGGCATGCCGCCGGCGACTGAATGGGTTTTTGGCGCGCCGTACATGGACAAGTCACTGATACGCAACCACCTGGCGTATGAGCTTTCGCGATCCATTGGTCTGTACGCGCCGCGCACGGCCTTCATGGAACTCTTTCTTGCCGATGACGGCGCCACGCACATCGGTCTGGAGCATTATCGGGGCGTGTATGTTCTCACCGAGAAGATCGAGCAGGGCCCTCACCGCGTCAACATCGAGCGCCTGGCCCGTTCCGATGAGAGCGAGCCCGAGATCAGCGGTGGCTATCTCCTGGAGTGGACCTACGCGGAGCGGCTCGAGGACTCGGATCGGTGGTTCCGAACCCCTCGGGGAGCCGTATTGCGGATCGCCAACCCGAAACCCCAAGATCTCACAACCGCCCAGCAGGACTGGATCACCGACTATGTCGTGGCGGTCGAAGGTGCCCTGGGCGAATCGAGCGACAGATATGCAGCCTTGATAGACACGGAGAGCTTCGTCAACTACTTCCTCCTGAACGAGTTCCTGCGCAACTCGGACGTCTTTTTCGATAGCACCTTCATGCACAAGAACCGCGAGGGACCGCTGTGCATGGGGCCGCCGTGGGACTTCGATCGAGCTCTCGGCGACGTCGGGCTCAGTGAGGAGTCCGAGGTCGAGGGCTTCCTGCTCCCGACGCGAGGCTGGGGGAGGCGTCTGCTCGCCAACCCCGACTTCCTGCGGCGCTATCGGGAGAGGTGGAAGGTGCTGCGCCAGGGGGAGCTGGCAACCGAAGCGATCGTGGCCCGAATCGATTCGGCCGTCGCGACACTGGGGGCGGCCGCCGGGCGGAACTTCGCCCAATGGCAGGTTCTTGGCAAGTACGTGCCCGTGAACCATCCCCCATACTCGAAGACGTTCGAAGAGGAAGTCACCAAGGTCAAGTCCTGGCTTGCGGCGCGTGCGGACTGGCTGGATGCTCACATGGATCAGCTGTAGATACGAATGAAAAGGGCAAGGCCCACGAGGTGCATACGTGCATGCTTGGACACGGACTCAGTGTTTGCGATCGGTAGCGTTTCTCTCCCTTCCCACGGCGGCCTTGTGGTTGTCAGCCGTGGCCGGTTGCTCGGAGAGTGTCGGTTCTGGTGGCAGCGGAGAATCCGTGGACACCGACCCGTGTGGCCCGGATGAGCCTTGCCCGGACGGATACACGTGCATCTCTGGGTCCACATGCGGCGAGACCTTCACGTGCTGCTGGCACGCTGGGGACATCTTCGAGCCTTGCCTGCATGGCGAGTTCTGTAACGACGACGATCTGGCGTGCGTCTTTGACGGTGAAATTTTTGTGTGCGTCCCCACCGGCGGCGTGTGGGAGCCTTGCCGTCCGGATGGTGGATGCGATGCAGAGCTCGAGTGCCAGACTGCACTCGACTGCTTCGCATCAGAGGATTGCTGCGTACCGGTTGGTGAGCACGGTGAACAGTGCCCCGCACAGGGGAGCTGCGACGATGGTCTCGTGTGTGTCGAACGCTCGCTCGATTGCTCCCAGCCTCTACCCTGTGGGGAAAGGGACGCCTACTGCTTCCAGCCGCGCGCTGGGAGCGTACTCGCGTGCTGTCAGGCTCTGGGTGAAGTGGACGCTCCTTGCCACCCTGACGGCACGTGCAACGAGGGACTCCTGTGCGTCGCCGATCGGTGCACCACCCAGTAGCTCACCGGCGACGTCATAGCTGTCAGCCGCTCACTTCCTGCCGTTGAAGCCGCGAATAGCGACCCACAGGGGTCACAGCCGGACGGGCCAGCGGGCGTGCTCGAGCCTGATGGAGCCCGCAAGCGGTCGAGTGGAGGCAGTGAAAACCTTGCTCACTGCCGGGGCTACCCTCAACGCCAAGACTAGCGACCAAGAGACCGCGCCTTCGCTGGCGACGAAGCGTCATCATGGGGAGGTAGTGGACCTCCTGCGGGAACGGGGCGCGAGGTGAGGATCAGACCTCGAGCAGAACAGCAGCTCGTTTGGCCATCGAAATCGTGCAACACCTGGCCATTTGCCAGACGCGCCTCTTCCCAGTCGCCGTCGCGGCGTTTCTTCTTCGGCGCCGGGCTGGTCGCGACGCCTCGTCGGGACGTGTGGCCGCGCCGATCGACCCCTGAGACGCCAGAGGCGCCTCCAGTCTCGTCACTCCTCGGTGGTACAAAATTCCCGGGTTGACGGGAGAGTCCTCTCCCCTCGTGTGCGCCGCATTTACAGGCCATCCTGAACTCGCTCGTTCGAGAAAAGGCGGGTCACGACCCGGCCTGGGGGCGATGCACCCCCAGGAACCACAGTCAGGTACAGTGTATGTACACTCACCGAATTGCCAGCGATCACGTCGCGCGAGCGTCGCGACCAATCCTTCTGTGCTCGACAGTCGCGCTGATGGCGGTGACCCTCCAAGGCTGCGGAGACGAGAGGGACTCGACGGCAACACCTTCCGACAGCGGTGGTGCTGGCCCTGGCACGGGAGGAGCCGAGGCGAGTGGTCCCAGTGGTGCAGTCGGTTCCGGTGGGCAGAGCGCGGTGCACACGGGAGGCTCGCTCCCCGCGGGTTCCGGCGGCACAACCGGCGGCGGCACAGGGACCGGGGCGGGAGGTCTTGGTGCGACCGGTGGCCGCACAGGTACGGGCTTCGGTGGGGCGGATGGTGTCGGTGGTGCTGCCACAGGGGGCCGCGCCAGCGGCGGAGCCGGGCCCAGCACGGGCGGTGTGGACGCGACGAGTACAGGCGGTCGTATCAGTGACGGCGGGGCCTCTGCCGGCGGAACCAACGCTGGCGTTGGGGGCCGGGGCGTCGAAGTCTCGGGTGGCCGGAGCGCCATGGGAGGTACGAGCGGATCGGGTGGAACGAGTCAGGTGGACGCCAGCGGCTCTGGGCAGGGTAGCGCCGGGCGGGGCGGTACCAGTGGAACTGAGCCGCTCGAGGGGGGCATCGGAGGCGTGGCGACCGGGGGGGCTGGCACAGGCGGCACTCCCGTGAACTGTGAGTCGACCTACGAGAACCCGATCATCTGGGAGGATCTCCCGGATCTGGAGGTGATTCGTGTCGACGACACTTACTACTACACCGCATCGAGCTTTCACCATTCGCCTGGAGCGCCGATTCTGCGCTCCTACGATCTCATCCACTGGGAGTACATCGGACACTCGGTTCCTGTGCTGGATTTCGACCCCAGCTACGACCTCGACCAAAGCCGATCCTACGTGAATGGGATCTGGGCTTCTTCGCTCCGATATCGTGAGAGCAACCAGACCTTCTACTGGATCGGCTGCATGCACAATAAGGGTGGAGGGTACGTCTTTACCGCCTCTGCACCCGAAGGCCCTTGGACCAAGCACTCGTCGCAGAAGTGCTACTACGATGTGGGCATGCTCATTGACGATGACGACACGATGTATGTCGCCTACGGCAATACGACCCTCTACGTTGCGCAGCTCAGCGAGGATGGTTTCAGTGAAGTCAGGTCGCAAAAGGTCTTCGACTCCCCTTCGGACATCGGCGCACTGGAAGGCTCTCGTTTCTACAAGATCAATGGCGACTACTACATCTTCCCAACCCAATACGCGAACGGTGAGTACGTGCTTCGGTCGACCAGTGGCCCCTTTGGGCCTTACACCCTGAGGACCTTCGCTGTAAGGGTCCCCTTCTCCGTCGCAGGTGCCGGCGCGAGCCCTCACCAGGGCGGCATCATTGAGACTCAGAACGGCGACTGGTACTACATGGCGTTCAACGACTCCTACCCAGCGGGGCGGATCCCGGTTCTCGCGCCGGTGACCTGGAACGACGGTTGGCCGTCGGTCGATCTGGACAACAACGCTTGGGGCGGGGTCTACCCCTTCCCGAACCTTCCTTGTGGCGCTGGCAGGGTGAGGCCGAGTACCGGCGTCGATGACTTCTCCGGGCCAACGCTCAGGCCTGAATGGGAGTGGAACCACAACCCGGACAACTCCAAATGGTTGGCTGGAGGTGGGCTCCTTCTCGAAACAGCGACGGTGACCGACGATCTGTATGCAGCGCGGAACACACTCACACGGCGGATGATTGGTCCCACGTCGACGGCGACCATCGAGCTCGACTACAGCGGGATGGCGGATGGTGACGTGGCAGGTCTCGCCGCGCTCCGCGACTCCTCCGCGTGGATCGGAGTCAAGCGAAGCGGGGACGCCCACCGCGTCGTCATGGTCAACAACGTCAACCTGGACTCGAGCTGGAATACGAGCAGCAAGGGGACCGAAGTTGCGGACGCGGAGGTGGAGGGCGGGAGGATTTGGCTGCGTGTCGTGGGCGACATCCGAACGAGCACCGGAGGCGGCCAAGCGCGCTTCTACTTCAGCACCGATGGATCGGAGTTCACCGAGCTCGGAAACGCATTCACCATGAAGAAGGAGTGGCAGTACTTTCTCGGCTACCGCTTTGGCATTTTCAACTACGCTACGAAGAATCTGGGGGGCTCGGTGACCGTTGACTCGTTCGAGCTAGCCCAGCCGTGACGGCGATCTGAGCGAGCCCCGCTTCGCCCAAATTCAGCGACGACCGTCGCCCAGAATTCCTGCCCCCTGCGCCTCGCCTGTTGTCGTTCGACCACGCGGCGATTCTGTCCGCCGCTGCCACCGACTTCCAGAGGTCTTCGGCTAAACGGTTACGGAGCTTCGCATTCACCGGAAACGCCGGCCCCTGGGGCACCCCGGCAAACCCGGCCCGTGCGGAGTAGACCGCAGGGTCAGAGTGAGTTTGTACCCAGCCGACGGCCGAATGGCGGAAACGAGAGGGAGTCTGCTGAGGTGGAGGCACCCTGCCACCGAGGCTGCTCCAGCTGGCTGTCAACCAGGATCCGCCAAGTACCTCGGATCCCCCTCGATCAGCCAAGCCCACTCGCCTTGGATGGCGGAGGCGACGGGACCGTCATAGGTGTGGCCAGCGTTCTTCCCGAGCACGACCCGTGCTCCAACACCCCAGAGCTCCAACTTCTTCGCCAAAGCTCTGCCTTGTGCTTCGCAGCCTACCTGGCCGCATGCCATGAGCATCCGTGCCTGGGGAGAGGTGCCGGCGTCGCTCAAGTCCCCGAAGATCCTCTGTGCGGTCGACTTGGTCCACAGTCTGGTCCCACCTTCGATCAGCACCACGGGGCCATACATGCCGGGGTGCTGCTTGATGATGCCCAGGGCCAAGATGGCCCCCAGGGAAAAGCCAGTGAAGAGGATGGGGCCTTCTGCGACATAGTGCCCCTGCGCGACCCTCAACGCTTCCACCGCTGCCATGATCTCCCGGTCGGTCTGGGCAGTAGAACCCCATTCCCAGCGATCCTCGCGCTTCGGAACGTCGCGCCGCGGGATCCCTCTTGGACACAGGACCCAGGGAAACCCCTTGGTGATCTCGCGCCAGACCTCGCACTGCCATTCCGGTCGATCGAAGTTGCCGTGCAAAGCGAGCACGATCGGGCGAGGACGGCGGGCCCCAATGGGTAGGGACACAATCGCTTCCCCAAAGCCCTCGACAGGAAGGGAGACCATCGGCGATTCGGCTTCCAAGGGTTTCAATCCGATGGGCTTCGCTGGAGCCGACGCTGAAGGAGCGGAACGACTAGCTGTAGTCGTTGGTGAGGCATGCGTGGCGACGGCTGACGGCTCGACCTCCACCGCCGAAGCGCGTGGCCTGTCGTGAGGTGCGGAATGGCAGGCCAAGGCCAGGGCGCCAAGGCTGGTCCAGGGTCGAAGACCCATCCAGACCCCAGAGTGCCCCACTCCGTGCTCACGCTGCTCGGTCCTATTCACGATAAGACTATACGCTAGTTCATCCTCGGTGCCGAACCCTGCTTTCCTGCGCCCTGGCTCGCCGATCCCGCCGAGCAGTCCCAGCTGATCCTCGATTGGGTCCTGGTCGAGTCTTCGCTCGCAGCACCCAATCCGGTCGCACCCAACATCACACTGAACGCGTACGTCAACTACTCGGCCTTCGTGTTCCCCGACGGGCGGATCCGCTACTTCATGGGCGACTGGCGCGGCAGCAGCGGCCCGCAGCCCTCGGTCTCGCGTTGGCCAGGCCGTGTCCAAATGCAGACGCGACGATTCCTGGCAGCCGGATTCGAGGAACAATGCCGTGAGGCCGATGCTCTCGAGCGGGGAGACATTGACCTCGAGCCCGAACAGACGAGACAGCTGCTCTTTCCGTTCATCGTCGACCGTGTGCCGCTGCGCCCGCTCTAGAACACCCACGCCGATCTCCACGAGCGGGTTGCGCGTGCATGAACCATGCGTATCATGAAAATGAATCATGATTCACAAAAGGAGACGCGCCCGGCTCGATCCCGAGGAAGCAGCGATGTGGCAGCGACAGGTGCTCCTCCTTGAGTCGCAGGGCAAGGTGACCCGCACCTTCCGGCGGCTCGATCCCGAGCGGCAGCACGCCATCATCGAAGCGATCTTCGCGGAGGCCGCCGAACACGGCCCGCAGTCGATGCATGTCAAGCGCGTCGCAGCGCGAGCCGGCGTCGCGATCGGCTCGCTCTATCAATACTTTCCGCGACGGGACGGCATGTTGAAGGCGGCGGTCGACGTCACTGTCGGCTTTCTCACGGCGGCGCTCGACGGCTATGCCCCGATGATGGCCGAGTACCCTCTGCGCGAGGGGCTCGCGGCCTATCTGGCCTTTGGGGTCGAGTGGAGCGCTGCCAACGCTGGGCTCTTGAGCTTCTTCGTACGGGCCGCATACGCTGGGTCCCCCGGCATCGAGTCCCTCGTCGTGCCGGTGGCTCGCTCGATGAAGGGGATGATTCGCGCCCTTTTGGAGGGGGCACTGAGACGCGGCGAGCTTCGTGCCGATCTCGACCTGGAGGCGGCGATCCGGCTCGTCCAGGTGCTCACCACGGCCGTCGGAGACGCCGAGCTCGTGCCGCACCTGAACGACTACTACCTGCTCGTCGACGCAGATCGCTCAGCGCCAAAGATGCGGGAGGAAACCGTGGAATTCATTGCCAGCGCGATTGGGAGGGCATCATGAACTCGCCGGCACAGCGCGATTCAGTCCTCGTCCTGGATGGCCTCGCGAAGCGCTTCGGCGAGGTCGTCGCGGTGGAGGAGCTCTCTGCCGAGGTTCATCGCGGCGAGGTCTTCGGCCTACTCGGCCCGAACGGTGCGGGCAAGACGACGACCATCCGCATGATCTCGGGCGAGCTCCGCCCCGATCGGGGTCGAGTCCTCCTCGGCGGTCGCCCGATGTCCACGTCCGCCGACGATCGGGCTCGAGTGGGGCTCTGCCCGCAGGAGATCGTGGTCTGGGAGAAGCTGACCTGCGCGGAGCAACTGGAGTTCATCGGGAGCATGTATGGGCTCCCCCGCCTCCATGTACGTAGACGCAGCCGCGAGCTGCTCGAGGAGCTCGGATTGTCTGCCAAGGCCCACGCCCGCGCGGCGACCCTGTCGGGCGGACAGAAGCGGCGGCTGAATGTCGCTCTGGCGCTCGTGCACGGTCCGGAGCTGGTCGTCCTCGACGAACCCGGCGCCGGGCTCGATCCCCAGAGCCGCGCCCTTGTTCGCGACGTGATCCGGTCGCTCGCGCGTACCTCGACCGTGGTCCTCACCACTCACGACATGGACGAGGCGGACCGCTTGAGTGATCGCGTGGCGATCGTCGATCGGGGGCGGCTGCTCGTCTGCGACACACCGGCGCACCTGCGCGAGAGTCTGCACGGCGAGCTCATCGACCTGCGGTTTTTCGGGGGTGGCGAGGACAGCGCCCGCTCCGCCCTCGAGGCGCTCCCTGGTGTGTCCGTCAAGCAGAGTCCGGGCCTTATCAGCGTGCGCACCGACCGCGCGCGAGACACGTTGCCCGCTATCCTCGGCGCGCTGGAAGAGCGGGGGATCCGGGCTGACGAGATCCAGATGCGGATGCCCTCTCTCGAGGACGTCTTCCTCCACCTGACTGGAAGGAGCCTACGTTCATGAGGATGCTCGACGTCTTTGCCAAAGCCCTACGCGAGGTCGTGCGAGAGCCGCTGATGGTCGTGCTCACCGTCGCCTTCGCGCCCGCTTTCGTCCTGCTCTACTACTTCGTGTTCCCCGAGCTGACGCCAGCCTTCACCGTCGTCGTTCTCGATCAGGACCTAGGGGCGGTCTCGAGCGACGGGCGTGGCCTGAACGCAGGACGCGAGATCGAAGCCGCCCTCGAGAAGTATCGCGGCACCTCCGAGCGTTCGCTTTTGGAGGTGAAGCGGGTCGACTCGCGCGAGGCGGGATTGACGAAGGTCGAGCGCCGGGAGTGTACAGCGATGCTGGTGATCCCCCCTGGGTTCTCGCGAGCCGTGGCGGCCAACGCTGCTGTCCGACGCGGCCCTCCTGCGCCTCCCGCGGACGGCGTGGCCCTTACCGGCGGGGTGACGGGGTCGAGCTCTGGCCGAGAGGCTCGAGTCTCAGCCACCAAGCCCCCAGAGTTCACCCTCCTCGGTGACCTCACGCATCCCGGGTACCTGGTGACCGCGACCCTCACCGCCGCCGTCGTTCAGGAGTACGTCGAGGAAGCGACGGGTCGATCGAGCCCCGTTCGCCTGGTCGAAGAGGCGATCGGCGGATCCGGCGTCCGCAGCGAGTTCGAGATGTATATCCCTGGCGTGATCGTGTTCTCCGTGATCATGTTGGTTTTCCTCGCCGCCATGGTCGTAACGCGCGAGCTCGAGTCGGGAGCGATGCGCCGCCTCCGGTTGACCCGGATGACCGCGGCCGACTACCTCATCGGCACGAGCGGGATGCTCCTGATCATTGGGATCCTCTCCGTGATCCTCACCTTCGCGACGGCTTGGGTCTGCGGGTTTCACAGCGAGGGTCCCCTCTGGGTGGTGATCGTGGCGCTCGGCATCACCACGCTCTCCGTGATCGGCGTCGGGATGATGGTCGCGGCCGTCTCCCGATCGGTGGCTCAGGCGTTCGTCATCGCCAACTTCCCCCTCGGGCTCCTCATGTTCTTCTCCGGGACGATGCTGCCCATGCCACGCGTGACCTGGCTCACGATCTGGGGTCACCCCCTCGGCCCGTTCGAGATCCTCGCCCCGACCCACGCCGTCACGGCCCTGAACAAGGTCTGCACGTTGGGGGGCGGCTTCGCCGAAGTATCCTTCGAGCTGGCGGCCCTGCTCCTGCTAACGGCGGCGTACTTCGCCGCTGGCGTGGCGCTGCTGCGCAGGGCTCAACGCCGCGTCGGCTGATCGCTTGCGGCGGTCGCGCCGACTCGGCGGTCGCGCGGGTGGACCATCGCGGGTAGACCCAGTGCGACCTACCTGCTCACCCGACGAACGTGCCAACGCACGGATCGGATGCGTCCCCATCTCGTACAGGTCAGGAAAGAGATCATTGCCCTCGTCGGCGTTCAGGTTTGGGGTTCCACTCGGGCGGAACGCTTCGCGACCAAGTCTCCTGTTGCCACTGCCCAGTAAACCCGGCCAGAAGCGAGCGGATCGCCACGAACTCTCACGGCAGTCGTCGAAGCGGACCGCCGAAGCGAGCACCAGCTGCTCAGCCTGCCGTCTGGCGACACGAACTCGGCTCGTCGCTTCAATGCGCAGCAGTTGGTCGTTTGCGCTTCCACAGGAGGCACCTGTGGCGGCAATCAGCACGTCCAATACCGCAGGCCCTCGGGTTTCGGGTGCTAACGACGGAATCCACCTCACCGGCGAGAAGCAACGCACTGTCTGGGCGACAAGGGGCACATCACACTGTCGATCGTGAAGAGTTCTACTCGATTGAATGTTCTTCGCTCGCGCCACAATGCGACACCAACAGAAGCCTTGGTAGACGTCGCGTAGCTGGGCGTGAATCCCCACCCATGGTACCGTTTGCCTCGACCATGGCGCCGCTATGCTACCGTTTGCCGCCGGCCCCTGACGAGCGGCTCGTCAGCGTCGGGCAGGAGGGCGGAGAGGCGCGGTCCCGTCAGTAGAGGACCGTGTTCCTGCCGTCCTTTGCGTCGAGGGCACTCAGCGCGTACGCGCGCCCCGGTTTTCCATCAATGTAGAGAGTGAGCGCATGACCAGAATGGAAGTAAGAAGCGTGGTGCTGTGCGCACTATCCACGGCGTTCCTTTGCGGGTGCGGAACTGGCACGGAGGAACAACAGAATAGTGTGACTGGCGGTGCCCAGGGGCTTGGAGGTGCGGAGCAGGCGACCGGAGGCGCGCCGGGGACGAGTGGCACACCTGCGGCTGGGGGCACGGCAGCCACCGGTGGCGTATGGGCGACAGGTGGCACGCCAGGGACTGGCGGCGCACCCGCGATCGGAGGGACGTCTGCGACAGGGGGCAGGTCAGCGACTGGAGGCACGTCAGCAAGCGGTGGCAGATCTGGGACCGGTGGTACGTCGGCGACTGGAGGCACGTCAGCAAGCGGTGGCAGATCTGGGACCGGTGGTACGTCGGCGACTGGAGGCACGTCAGCGACTGGAGGCGAGCAAGGGACCGGTGGCAGGTCAGGGACCGGAGGCACGTCAGCGACCGGAGGCACGTCAGCAGCCGGTGGCAGGTCAGGGACCGGTGGCAGGTCAGGGACCGGTGGCACGTCGGGGACCGGTGGCACGTCGGCGACCGGAGGCACGTCGGGGACCGGTGGCACGTCGGGGACCGGTGGCACGTCGGCGCCCGGTGGCGCATCGGGGACCGGAGGCACGTCAGCGACTGCTGGCACGTCAGGGACAGGAGGCGGAGGCACGGACGAGCCATGCAGCGATGGGAATTGGGCGACCACAGATGTCACGCAGAATGGTCCATTTGAGACCGTCGAGGAGGAAGTCCCCGGAGCGGTACTCTATCGACCCGCGGAGATGCTGAGCGGATGTCTCTATCCGACGATTACCTGGGGGCATGGGGCCGGCGGGCAGCCGTCCTATTATACGACGGTGCTCCACATGATCGCCTCTCATGGCTTTGTGGTCATCGCGAGTACTGCTGGGAACGTTCAGGATGGGGGAACTGCCGGAAACCAGTTCAGGAACCAGATGGTACAGGTCGCGGAATGGGTGGTGGAGCAGAACGGCGAATCGTCAAGTGTGCTGTATGGGAAGATCGATCCTGACAAGATTGGCGCGGCGGGTCATTCTCAGGGGGGATATGGCGCCGGCGAAGCTGGGCAGAATCCGCTGATTGCTACATCTGTTCAAATCAGTGGCGCGGTGGGTTCAGCCAACCTTCAGGGACCGACATTCATCATATGCGGTGGTCTGGACACGAACTCAGGTGCACGCTGTTCCGATCACCCATCGGGCGCGTACAGTGGTAGCAGTGGCGTGCCCGCCTTCTTTGGGGAGTGCCTCAACGCCGACCACGGAAACTGGGGATTCGAGATGATGATGACGGACAAGACTCATCCCCACGATATCACCCAGGCCATGATCGCCTGGTTCAGGTATCATCTCATGGGTGACGAGGTCTATCGTTCGTGGTTCTATGGCGATGACTGCCATCTCTGCACCCACTCCAATTGGAGCATTCAGCGCAAGGAAATGGACTAGCCCGAAGCTCTGCGTCCGGTGCCGCTGGTCTCCGGGCTCATCGAGGACGCCTTCCGGTCAAGGGAGCAGCTCGTTGCGGAGAACCTCCTCCTTCGCCAGCAGCTGATCGTAGCTTCTCGTAACGTCAGGCGGCCCAAGCTTCGTCCTTCTGAGTGGGGCCTGTTCGTGCCCTTGGCCGGCAGACTGCGGCGCTGGGTGGCGTGAGAGATTGGATGATGAAGGGAGCCAGCACACCGGGATTTCGCAGTTCATTCTTCCTTGTCGCTGTTCTTCCCATCCGTACGATGAGCCTGGTTGCTCGCTCGCGTCTGCCTAGCCGACCTGGAGCAGTGCCCGAAGTGGCAAGGACCGATGCGCTGGGCGGAGGTGGCCGGAACGGCGTTTGCAGCAGCGCGCCTGATGGCAAGAATGGTCATGGTGCCGGAGCCCGCACCCAAACCGTCCCATCCGCCTCTACCTGGAGGCGGCGCATCGGGTGTCTCCCGGGCGACTCCAATTCGCCCGCCCCGAGCGACGGCTCAGAGCGGTAATCCGGCTGCTCGGGGGATGCTGGCGGACGCTGCCGACCTAGCTCGGTAAAGGAGGGTCAGTGGTTTCGTGCACGCCTCGAGCAGAACGACGTGCTTCTGCCGTCGGCGGAAAGGATGGGAAAATGACGATTCGTATTGGCCTCATGGTAACGACACTCTCCTGCTGCCTCCTGGGCATCTCGGGCTCAGCGAACTCAACCCCGAGCCAAGGGCTTGGAACGTGGGAGGGCTCGGGCACGGCAACGGATGTGTCAGGGCGGGAGCTGGGCGGATTCTCGGTTAGCGTAACGCGAAAGCCTCTCGCCAACGGCAAGGTTCGTGCTGACGCATCGATCACTCTGGCAAATGGAACGAACATGACTTTCTGGCAGGAGTTCGAGACTCGTGGGCCGGGCGCGTTCCACCTCGTGTCGAGCCACGGCACTGGTGGCGGTCGTTGTTTTGCCAATGGGATGTGTCAGACCCTCGAGCAGACGCCCGACGGACACGGCTATGCCACGACGATCGTTCCGGATGGGAATGGTAAGCTACGGATCCTCATCACTGAGCTCGACGACGGGAGTCCGCTCAGATTCTTCCAGCAAACCTTGTATAAGAAGTAGTCTCGCGCTCACGGCCCGGGCATTCTCGAACGACGACCATGCAGCCCCTCGCGGCACTCGCGCGCCCCAAGACAGGAACCGAGATCTTCCTGAGTACCCTCATCTTCTGGAACCCACTCGTTGCGGCAGCCCTCACGTTCGTTCTCATGGGCACCCAGGGGTTCTTCGTTGTCTGGGTCATCTCGCTTGCGATCTCGAACGTCGTGGCCTTGCTGTGCTACCTGGGAGTCGAGCTCGTGATTCGCGTGGAACGGGCGATTGCGCAGCTGCGCAGTCGCCCGCCGCCCACCCACACGACGGGCTTCTTCTTCGTCGTTGCGGCGTGTCTGATGCTGGGCGTCCTTCCGTTTGGCTTGTTCGTGGGGGCCGCTCTCGCGCGGCAGCTTGGGGTCAGTTGGAGCGCACCAGACTGGAGCACCTATCGTGTGGGCATTGGTTTTGGGGTCGCCACCGTAGCTGTCTACTTCTACCAACGCAGTCGTCTCGACGCCCGCGACGCTGCGCGCGCGGCAGAAGCCCAAATTCGGGATCTCGAAAATCGTCGCCTCAAGGCGCAGCTTGCGGCGCTCAGCGCCGAGATGAACCCGCACCTGCTCTTCAACGCGCTCAATACCATCGCTTCGCTGGTGCACACACAGCCCGACCGGGCCGAAGAGGTCACCCTGGAGCTGGCAGAGCTCTACCGTGGCGCGCTCCGCGCGGCTCATGCGTCCACCCACTCCCTCGAGGACGAGCTCTCGCTGTGTCGGGCGTACCTCAAGGTGGAACAAGCGCGGTTCGGAGACCGCCTTGGTGTGGAGATCGAGGTTGCCCCTTCCCTCGATCCGGCCAGGCTCCAAGTGCCGGTATTGGTTCTGCAGCCTTTCGTGGAGAACGCCATACGGCACGGCGTCGCCCCGCTTGCGCGTCGAGGCTTGGTGCGGCTCCAGCTCGGGAGCCGCGAGGAGCGTCTGGTGATGGTCGTCGAAGACGACGGAATCGGCTGCGGGAATTCCCCGCACCAGGGAGCCAATCGCGCGATCGCAAACTGTCGGGAGCGCCTGAAGCTTGCGTATGGGAGTGGGGCGAGCCTGAGTCTTGGAGCTCGCGAAGGCGGTGGAACTCGTGTAGTCTTGGAGCTTCCTATCGACTGGCCTGCTAGCGATGTTACGCACTCTCCTCGTTGACGACGAAGCGCCTGCCCGCAGCCGCCTGCGTCGTCTGCGCGCTGATCATCCCGACGTCGTCTGCGTGGGAGAAGCCGCCGACGGCGTCGACGCGCTGGGGAAGATCAGGGAGCTCGAACCCGATCTGATCCTCCTCGACATACAGATGCCAGAGCTCGATGGCCTGTCTGTAGCATCGGCGCTTGCCGAGCCGGGCCCACGGGTCGTGTTCGTGACGGCATACGATGCGCATGCCCTCCGCGCCTTCGAGCTCGCGGCGGTCGACTACCTACTGAAGCCGGTGAGCAAGGAGCGCCTAGCTGCGGCCCTGGCCCGCGTTCGCTGCGCCGCTCGGTCTCCCGCGCAGGAGGCACGCGCCGTAAACTCGGGGATCGCAGCCAAGTCACGGAGGATGGCGGTGCGCACCGGGAGCAAGTATGTCGTCTTCGACGTCGAGCATATCGCCGCGATCCTCTCCCAGGATCACTATGCCGCGATCTGGGTGGATGGTAAGGAGCTGCTCTCGGACGAGCCGCTCGATCGGCTCATGCTGCGTCTCGACGGCACTCAGTTTCTACGCGTCCACCGCGGGGCGATCCTCAATCTGAACTATCTCTCGGAGCTTCTCCAGGAGGGGGATCGCAAGTACGTGGCGCGCGTCGCGGGCTGTCCTTCGCTCTGCGTCCCAATCAGCCGCGACAGGCTGGAAGAACTGCGCAAACGGCTCGGCTTGATGTAGGACCCCAAACAGGTTGTCTGGCGCTCCAAAACAAGCGAGCTTCGGCGTTGGACGGTTCACTGACGCGCTGAACGAGCCGGGCGACGTTAGCTGGATCGGCTGCGTGGCTCAGGACTTCGACATGTAGGCAGTCGGGAGCAATCCGCACGGAGAACTCGATGGCGTGCGCAGAATTGCCTGACTCCAGCAGGGCAGATCGGGAGCATCGCCCGAAGTGACAGGGGATAGTGCGTTGGGCCGAAGTGGCCAGAACACCGTCGGCTGCGGCGCGCCTGATGGCAAGAATGGGCATGGTGCCGGAGCCCGTACTGAGGCCGCCCCATCCGCCTCTCGAACAGCTCCGATTGCCGTTCGACTCGTAGCGACGGCGAGTCGAGCAGGAGAAGGTAGGGGGCCGTTTGGCGGGTTCGACGCGAAGGTGTGCGCCAAAGCCTCGCCGGTGACGCCGAAGCGACGTCAGGTCTGCGTTCTCGAGGGTGAACGCGAGGGGTTCGTGAAGCGCGGGTGCAATTCTGCCAAGCCTGGCGGGGTCACCGCCGCTTCTGACCGCTCTTGACCCAGTGGTCTGCATCCCTCCGGCCCGGTTTTCGCAGTTCGATTGTCCTGGGCGCTCTGTCCGACCACTTGTGCGACCGGGCGCGCCGCAGTAGACGCTTGCGGCGGGGGCACCTGTTCCGTGCACGCTGGGGACCCATGCTTGCCCAGTGACACGTGCAACAGCGCCACCAGCGCCTGCTGTGGTGCCACTACGACGCGGGTGTGCAACGCAAGTGGAAACGTTTCGGTGGTCGACTCTTGGGCCACGATCTTGGACAGATCGAGGCCTGCGCAGCGACGAATGGGGCATGCGCTAACGGCACCTGCCTCTGCGACGACGGCTGGACAGGAACTGACTGCACCCGGTGCGTGCGCTACGTACACCCAACCGGGATCGCCGGTTCCCAAGGCCTAACGTGGGCTGATCCATATCGAGAGGTCTCCTATGAATCCGCCACAACCATCATCGAGGACTGCCGGTTCACCGGCAACCCTTCCACGAGCGTGTTCTGTGCCTGCGAAGGTGATACATGCGAGATTCGGCGGAGTGTATTTGAAGGCAACTCTGGCGTGTCCCTCTCCTTCCCGTTTAGGGCGGGCGGCTTCGTCGAGGACTGTCAGTTTATCGGGAATGGTGATGCCAGCATCGCAGCGTACGGAGCTTCATCCGAAAGCCCGCAGAATGCTCTCGTGATTTCCGGCGGAGTCTTCTCCGGCAACACGGCGCCGGTTCTGCGCGTTTCGGACTTTGGCCTGTCGTATGGCGCGCCGACGATCGTGAGCTCAACCTTCTACAACAACGGCGCCGGCGCCGTTGGGAGCGTGCTGCAGGCGGGCGTTACCGGCACGACCATCCTTTCCTCCATCCTCTGGGGTAACGGTGACTCACCCTTCAGCGGTCCGGTGAACCTCGAGTACAACGACATCGAGGGCCCCGCTGGAGTTGGCACCAACTTCAGCGCAGACCCACTCTTCGTCAGTACGACGCCCGGGGCGGTCGATCTCCGTCTGAGCGCGGGTTCCCCCTGCATCGATCGGGCGCCAAACGATGCCCGTATCTCAGCGCTCGATGCCCTGGGACAGGCTCGTTGGGACGACCCTAACGTTGTCGACGTGAACGGAACCATCACCGATCTCGGCGCGTACGAGCGACAACCGCAGTAGCACCGTAAGGCGCCGCGCAGAGAATAGCGCTCGTGGAGCAGGCCACGGGGCTGTCGCGGACGACAATCCGGGCAGGCTGCGACGAACTGCGAGCAGGGGGGCAAGCGACCGAAGTCGTGCATGTTCGAAGTCCCGGTGCGCGCCGTCCTTCGACGGAGGGCACGACGCCAGAACTCGCGTCCGCGCTCGAGGCGTTGGTGGATCCAGTAACACGAGGCGATCCCGAGCCGCCGTTTCTCTGGACCTCGAAGAGTACCCACAGACTGGCTGAGGAGAGCACGGCGAGCGTGTCGCCTCTCCCCGTTCCGAGCCGCACCACGGTCACCGTGAAGCAGCCCCGTCCTCCTCGATGAAGGAATGGACGACGGTGCCCGACAGGCTCAAGCTGCCATCCGCACCACGGGAGAGCGAGGCCGTAGCCGCTTGACCACGGGCTACGCAGGCGCCCAGCGTCGGGCCTCGTCCGTCTTCTGGTCACGGCCCAGCGATCTTTCTTGCTTCCAGGTGACGAGCGGCGCAGGATCGCACGCAGTGTAACCGGGGCGTCAGCAGTCTCAACCACCCCGCCAGTGACGGTACGCGCCGCGACTGACAACATCGCCATCCAGGAGGTGATGCCCATGTCAGATTCAGAGCGAACCCACGACACCAACGCAATCCGCGTCATCGAGCCGAGGATGGTCGAGGCCGAGGGCAACATGCCGAAACAGATCGCCGAGCACATCGGCAGAGTGGCATCGGGAGATGCCTCTCTGAGCATCGCCAGAATGGTGAGCCCGGCCGGTTGGATCGAAACGCCGCAGACACCAGAGTTCGACGAGTACACGCTCGTCTTGCGCGGCGAGGTGCACGTCATCTCCGGCGGCGCGACCCGGATCGTCCGCGCCGGACAGGCCGTGCGCGTTCCCCGCGGCATCCGGGTTCAGTACGCCACGCCGGGGGCCGGCGGCGCGGATTATGTCGCGGTCTGCTCGCCCGCCTTCTCACCGGCGATCGTCCACCGAGACGAGGGGAGGTAGCCGTGGACCGCCTAGCCAGGGTCAAGTCGGTCTACGACGCCGTCGCGGACACGTACGCGGCGCAGTTCTGGGACGAGATCGACAAGAAGCACTTCGATCGCATCATGCTCGCGTGGTTCGCCACGCAGCTCGGCCCCGGGCAGCGGGCCCTCGAGATCGGCGCGGGGCCGGGTGAGGTCTCCGGCTACCTCGGCAAGCTCGGCGCTCGCTGCCTGGGTACCGATGTCGCCCCCAAGATGATCGAGCAGGCGCGACGGCTCTTTCCCGGTGGAGAGTTCCAGGTCGAGGACTTCTTCCAGCTCTCCTTCGCCGCCGAGTCCTTTCCCGCGGTCGTGGCCTTCTACGCCATCGTCAACTACCCGCTCGCCGACGTCGAGACCATCTTTCGCGAGGTGCTGCGCGTGCTCGAGCCGGGTGGGCTATTTCTCTTCACCTTCCACGTCTGCACCGGCGAACGAGAAACGACGGTGACGTCCTTTCTCGGACAGGACGTCGAGCCCGTGACGGTCTACTACTTCTCGCCCGACGAGATGAAGCAGCTGGTCCTGAGCCTCGGCTTCCGCGTGGTAGACATCGTGGAACGCCACCCCTACACGGAGTCCGAGTACCCCAGCCGGCGGGCGTACTTCGTCCTGCGCAAGCCGTGACCACAGGACTCGCCACCGTGGCAAAGGCGAGATAGATCACGAGAACCCATGGACCTCGGCAAGCTCGGCACGCGGATCAAGCACATGCGGGAGAAGCGCAGGCTGCGCCAGGCCGACGTGGCGGCGGCGCTGCGCCTCTCTGCCCAGGCCGTGTCCAAGTGGGAGCGCGGCGAGAACGCACCGGACATCGCCCTGCTGGTGCAGCTCTCACGCCTGCTCGGCGTCAGCATCGGCTGGCTGCTCAGCGGCAGTGAGCAAGAGCCCGGGACCTTTCCCGCCACGGTCTTCGCCACCAGTCTCACCGGATACGCCGAGCGCGCCACGCACGAGCCCCCGGCCGAGCTCGCGGCCTGGGCCAACGTCATCCACTTCGCCGTGACCGAGGCCGTCCTGCACCACGACGGCGTCCCCATCAAGTGCGTGGGCGACGGCTTCCTGGGCTTCTTCTCCGGCACCGATCAGGCGGAACGCGCCCTAGCAGCCGCGCGCGAGGCCAAGCGCGCCTGCGGCGCCACGGAGCTGGTCATCGTGCTCAACGCCGGCCCAATCTTCCTGGGCACGCTTGGGCACCCCGAATACGCCCGCACCGACATCGTCGGCGCCACCGTCAACACCGCCTTCCTGCTCATGCCCCACGTCGCCGCCTGCTGTCCGGCACACATCGCGATGACCCAGTCCGTCGTGGACGCGCTGCCTGGCGACGCCGCGTTGGAGCGAGTTGCAGATGCGGAGATTCTGGGGAGCGACCGTGCCGTGCCCGTGTTCACCAGGAAATCGTAGGCCCCCTCCCGCTCCTGAACGGTATCGAAGGTCTGGGAAATGAGCCCATTCGGATGACCTGCAGCACGCGCCGCCATTTCCACGAGGCGCCGCGTCCTTCGCGCATCCTTCAAATTCGAACCCGCGATGGGAAGCATCATCACTCCGCTCGCGGAGAGGGCCTTGGCTCCCCTGCTGCAGCGGAATGTCTTGGAGCCGGCGCTTTCGCCGGTCGAAGGGCTCGTAACCCGCACGCCGATCTCGGCTTCCGGCTTCGTCTCGCTGCTCCTGGGCTGGTGCTGGAGGTGGGCTCTGTCTACTTCCAGGTGGTGCTCACGTGCCCTGCGTACATTCCGCGCCGGTTCTCGCAGAACTTCGCCAGAAACCGAGCTTGACGGGCGGGCAGCCTGAGAGTCTTCGGCAGTAGTACCAATCCAAGGAACGTACGCCCCTCCTGACCGGATTCGTTGCGGAGCCCGAGCACCCACATTGCCCCTCCCCTGTTGGATCGGGACTCCAGCGTGGTAGCGTGTGCGCGGAGATAGGACGAGTAGGGAAGCCGCCCGTGCACAACTTAGGTCGCAATCTGCACAGGTTGTGCCGTCACACGCGCGGATTGCGCAGCGTGTGCGCATTGTCCCCGCGTCGCTCCAAAAAGCGCTTCCGCAATTTCAGGTGATTATGCAAGCATGGGCAAGAGGAGCGAGCGCTGCGCACACAGTGTGCAGCGCCTCATTTGCCTGTCATGGGTCTTCCGTCAACGCCCTGTTCGGTTCCGCCGCTCGGCGGCTGGGCAAAGAGTCGTGCCCGCGCCATGGGCCTGAACACCAACATCTCTCAGGATGGAAGGAACTTCCACGTCCAGACCGAGGACTGGGGTCCCGATCGACCGCAAATCGTCACGCACGTGTTTGCCGACGGGGGGAGAGTCATCGGCGTAGCGCGCATCGACTACACTCAGCATCTCGCAAAGCCGAATCTACCGATGCTGCTGCCCTCGGCCCTCAAGGCCCATCACACCAGCGTGGTGAATCGGGTGAGGCGAGGCGAGTTTCAAGCGGAGCCTCGCCTCTGCCTACCGGGAAAGAACGAACTCACCGACATCCCCCACTCTGGCGTCCCCGAATGCCCGGAATGCCCAGTGTCGATCGTCAGCACGGTTGGCTTCTCGCCTACATCAGGTGTCGCCTTTACCAGCAACAGTGTGTCAGAGCCCCATCACGACCAACCAGACGATTCCCCGGAAAGCGCAGTGACCTTGCTCTCCGACGACAGACTGACACGTCCCGTCCCGACCGAGGAGCAGGCGCAATGCGCGTGGGATCGCATCGTCGGCAAGGCACGTCGCGAACGGCAGGTGACCGAAGCTGACACAAGTCCTGGCCAAGGTACCCCCGAGATCGCTGGTGTGGCGCCGCCGCCCACGCGCCCGAGCCAGCAATTGGTGGTCGAGCGCCCCAACCGCGAGCGCCACAGTTGGGATCTCGTCGTCGAATCGGCGAAACGCGCCTCGGCGAAACAGCCGAACGCCCCAGTCGTGAAAGAGCTGCTGGGCGATCCGGCGCTGGCGGCTTTCGAGGCCGGCTTGGCATCGATGCGCGGCCCCGACAAGGCGCCCGCGGTCACCCATCTGGCACGCGCGGTGGAGCTCGCACCAGCCAACAAGCGCTACCGGGACGCCCTAAGGTGCTGGCTCGATTGGATGGACCAACTGGACGAGTAGATCCCAAGCCGGCGAAGCTGGAACCAAACAGGACGCTGGCCATCAGCCGTCAGCGATCGGCAATCAGCCGAATCGGACGTTTCGCGGCCGATGGCTGGCCCCTGAGCGCTGATGGCGAGGGACCAGAACGTGAACCGCTCGAGGGTGGCGTGAGCGACGGACGATGAAAGGAGCCAGTACAGGCGCTCATCCGCAGGAGCGGCGCGGTGTTGCGACGTGCATGCGCGCACCGCGTCTGAGCCAGCGTTGCTCCACGACTCGGAGCGCGCACGTCCCTGTGAGCGGCCCGAGACTCTCTGGCACTGGCTGAGGAGGCCGCGCGACCGCTTGAAGCGCCGCGCCACTCGCGCGATAATCCGGCGATTACACTCGGCGCGGCACCGACAGCCGCACAGTGAGGAACCATGCAGCAAACACGCACAGGCTGGAGAATTGGGTTGGGGTTGGGCCTGGCGGGGCTGGCCCTTGCGGCGTGCTCGTCCGAAGAAAGCACCCAGCCGAGCTCCAAGTCGGTCGCGGGAGCGGCCGGTAGTCCTGACGGCCTCGCAGGGGGAGGTGCGGGCGGCAAGGTCACCGAATTGGCCTCTGGCGGCGCTGCAGATGAACGCGGTGATGCCGGTCATGCCGGTGATGCCGGTGATGCCGGTGATGTCGGTGATGCCGGCGATGCCGGTCATGTCGGCAGTGACCCCCCGGAGATCACCTCGGACACCGTCAGCGATATGGTTTTCGGCGCGTACTGCGACTTGCTCGCAGCCTGCGAGCCCGAGCTCGGTCCGTCATTTGTGAGCCGGACGCAGTGCGTGCAGGTAATGGCCTTGGGGCTCTCTGACGGCTTCGATCACCCGGTGTTCTTGGCCAAGCGAGCGTCGCTCTACGAGGTCGAGAGAGACCTCGCCGAGACTTGCCTTGCCAAGATCGAACGCGCTGGCTGCACTGATGGGCTGCCGCTCACAGAAATCGTCGAAACGTGTCACGGAGCAGGCGGAGGCTGGTTCTTTGGCAATCAGCTGCAGCACTTGCTCGAGTCGTTCCCAGAATGCGATGCTGCGATGATCGGCACTCTGGAAGAAGGTGCGTGCTGCGACTACCGGGGCGGGTGCGGTCCCGGACTGTTCTGTGAGCGAAGCGATGACGTAGGAACGTGCCTGCCAGCGGGCGTTGCCGACGAACCGTGCAACACTCGGCCTTGCGAGGATGGGTTCGTCTGCGTGTTCGGGCAGTGCGAGGCCCTCGGCCAGCTCGGCGATGCGTGCCTGGAGGGGTACTCTCCGACCAACTGCGCTGAGGGGCTGTACTGCGACGCTTCCCAGGAGCCCGCCCGCTGCGCAGCCCCAGATAACCCCGAGGGGGCCTCGTGCGACTGCTTCAACTGCGCACCGGGCCTCTACTGTCCGAACGAGGCGAACCCCGTGTGCACGGCATACAAGCACGAGGGCGATTCGTGCGCTGACGGCGACGAGTGCGACCCAGGCCTGGGTTGCCTCAATGGCACGTGCCGGAAGCAGGAGCTGCTATCACTCGGCGAAGAATGCGTCTCGGGATTCAGCGATTGCGTCGAAACGCCGATGGGCTCCGCGCGGTGCAGGGATGACGGCACGGGTACGGAACGCTGCATGGCGCCGGGCCTGCTGGGCGCCCCGTGCGATCCGAACGTCGACTCTGACAAGACCTGCGCTTCGGCCTACGGCCTATTCTGCGACGCGACGTCACGTACGTGCCAGCGTCTGCCCGATGTCGGGGAGAGCTGCGAGCAAGTCTGCGCCGACTGGTTCAACGTCTACTGCGCCTATGCGGATCCGTCCGACACGAACGGCACGTGTCAGCCTCGACTGGGCGCGGGCGGCGACTGCAGCCAGGATTTCCGAGGCCAGGAGACGGAGCCTGTATGCGACGACG
>CAYRKE010000088.1:0-1217 GCA_964424695.1 uncultured Polyangiaceae bacterium | reverse complement strand
CTGGGAACGAGCTTGGTGAAGGACATCGACGCGAGTGCCTCGATCATGTCATCATCCTCGGTGAAAAAGCGCCTCCGATGCGTGCTCGACGAGTACGATCGGAGCAATTTTCAACGAACAGCGGCCGCACCAGGGCCTGCAGTAATGGACCTCGCTTGGGAAAGTACTGCACTGGTCCAACTCAACTCGAGGTGTCGCTGCGAACTGATGTCCTACGACTCGCAAGCGGGGTAGGTCGTGTAGGGTGCGCCGCACAATGCGCAGATCAAAACCTCGCGCGTCGAGCAATGAACCCCGCAGCCATTCCTGAAACCGAGCTCCAGTAGGTCTCCTCGGAGCTGCCCGACTAACGTCCCCTCACTGTCGTAGAAATAGCGCCCCAGGTCGTTGCCGGAGCCAAATTCGAACACAGTCAGATCGCAGCCCTCAAACCAGACCTGGGCGAGCCAGTGCCCGGACTCGAGAGCCCCACAGGCTTCATTCCGCAGATAGTCGAGGGGTGGACAGATCGTCTCGTTCGAGCAGTCGCATTCATCAACGGTGGAGCCCGCCGTAGCGCCGCCGCCCAGCTGCCCACCGGTCGCCGATGCTCCACCACTGGGCCCGACTTCGGAGCCCCCGCCCGCCAGAAGAAATTCAGCATTTCCCGGCGCTCCACCGCCCATTTCGGTCGCGGCGGCCCCTGCGGTTCCTGCCGTAGCGCTGCCGCCAGCCGAACCAGCTGCTTGCTCTGCGGTGCGCCCTTCGCTGCTGGTCGACCCCCCGCAGCTGAGTATCGACACGCCGAGCACCGACAGGGCTGGCGTGATTGCTCTATGGGCGGCGCTTCGTCTGCCAGTTGGGTGCGCTAACACGTCGTGATGTCCCTTCACTGAGAACCAGGCGTAGGGTGGGCGAAAGGGGAGGCAGCGTCAATCGCATGTCGCACGTCACCAGGTTGCGACTACCGCCGCGTAGCGGCTTCATGTGCGCCGTCCGAGCCGGTCGCCGACCCCCCACGGCCCGGTCAACGAGGTCCCAGGCAGCCAGTTGCTCTCAAACCCCTTGGCGACGAGATCGGAAGCAGCCAGCTGCCTCCCAAGGGCGTGGCGGAAGAGATCGGAAGCAGCCAGCTGCCTCCCAAGGCCTCGCTGACGCGTCGGTGAGGCAGCCAGCTGCCTCGGAAGGCGTGGCGGAAGAGATCGGAAGCAGCCAGCTGCCTCGGAAGGCGTGGCGGA
>CAYRKE010000087.1:0-30518 GCA_964424695.1 uncultured Polyangiaceae bacterium | reverse complement strand
CAACTCGGTCTTGCCCTTCGAGTATTCTGGCGTCGCAGGGTTCCCGAATGAGCCATTGCCAGGCGTTCCGCCCCCGGGCGGTTGGTTTCCCGTCGTCATGTCGAGCAGGGTAATCTAGCAGGTCGCCAACTGCAAAGGCGTGTCTGCGTTCAGCCGATTGCAGCTCGGAAGCGGGCTCTCAGGGTGTGGGTGGCGTTCGGGCACGTCCATTCGTGCTGCGCCGCGGTGTCTCGCGGAGTTCCAGCGCAAACGAGCCTGCACGCGTCCTGGTTCCGCGATTGGGAGAGCCCCCTCACTTCCAGAGTCGAGAGAACGTTTCCGTCCGGAGAGGCGAGGACCGGGCCAAGACCCCGGCGGTCGCGTCGCGGGCCAATTTCGCACCGCGCTGCAACTGTGGCTGACGTGGACCATCCAGCGAGAGGGTCCTCCGAGCGAGCAGGGTACGATGACTCCAGGATTCCTTGGACCGAACGACTATGTCAACGAACCCTCCGCCAACGTGGTCGATGCCCCACTCGAGATGCTTGAAGGCTCGGATCGGGCTTCTCGAATCCCTCCATGAGGGGGCTCCGGCCGTCGAGTGTCGCTTGCAAAGCATCCCACTCGACCGCCGAGTCCCCATCAGGGTGCGCACCAAGGGCTCCACGGCTGGTGAAGCCTGACTCGACATGCTGGCGGGCCGGCGCCACAACCGTTGGTGACGGCGTTGGCGCCAGACTCGGGGGGCGATTGCCCTGGCGACTGCCCCCCCGGGGAGGGGCCGTGCTGCCCCCCCCCCGGCCGCCCCGCTGAAGACTGGCCTCAGTAGCGATAGTAGTCGGGCTTGTATGGCCCCTCTACGGCGACTCCGATATAGGCGGCCTGCTCGCTGGTGAGTCTCGTGAGCTTCGCACCGAGCTTGTCGAGATGCAGCCGCGCCACTTCCTCGTCGAGTCGCTTGTCGAGGCGATAGACTCCCACGCGCCGCTCCTGGTTCTGCCAGAGATCGATCTGCGCAAGCGTTTGGTTCGTGAAACTGTTGCTCATCACGAAGCTTGGGTGACCGGTGGCGCACCCGAGATTGACGAGTCGTCCCTCCGCCAAGAGGAAGATGCTGTGCCCATCGGGGAATGTGAACATGTCCACCTGTGGCTTGATGGTTGTCCGCTTGATCCCCGGGTACTTGAGGAGCTGCGCCACCTGGATCTCGTTGTCGAAATGCCCAATGTTACACACGATGGCCTGGTCCTTCATCTTGGCCATGTGCTCGATTCGGATGATGTCTCGGTTGCCGGTGGTGGTCACGTAGATATCGCCGTAGGATAATGCGTCCTCCACGGTGACGACCTTGTAGCCTGCCATGCAGGCTTGGAGTGCGCAGATCGGATCGATCTCCGTGACGCAGACGCGTGCGCGATGAGCAGCGAGCGCATCCGCCGACCCCTTGCCGACGTCACCATAGCCACAAACGACCGCTACCTTGCCGGCAACCATGACGTCCGTGGCGCGTTTAATCCCGTCGACGAGACTCTCGCGGCAGCCGTAGATGTTGTCGAACTTGCTCTTGGTGACCGAATCGTTGACGTTGATGGCGGGGAAGAGAAGCTCGCCACGCTTCTCCATCTCGTAGAGGCGGTGGACCCCCGTCGTCGTCTCCTCACTGACGCCGCGGCATTCCGCAACGACCTTGTGCCAATGCTGCGGATCCTGCGCGAGCACGCCCTTGAGTACCGAATTGACGATCCTCAGTTCCTCGTTGTCAGTTGGTTCGTCAAGGATGCCGGGGTTGTTTTCGGCCATGTACCCACGGTGAATGAGGAGTGTGGCGTCGCCCCCATCATCGACGATGAGCTGTGGCCCTTTGCCGTCGGGCCAAGTGAGCGCTCTGAGGGTGAAATCCCAGTATTCCGTTAGCGATTCGCCCTTGAAGGCGAACACGGGAGTTCCCGTTGCGGCGATTGCGGCCGCGGCATGATCCTGCGTGGAAAAGATGTTGCAGGATGCCCAGCGCACGTCGGCGCCGAGGGCCTTGAGGGTCTCGATGAGCACTGCAGTCTGGATCGTCATGTGCAGTGACCCGGCGATACGCACACCGCGTAACGGCTTCTTGGGACCGTACTTCTCACGGGTGGCGATGAGACCCGGCATCTCCTTCTCGGCGATGGATATCTCTTTGCGGCCCCAGTCGGCTAGGCCCAGATCTCGAACGAAGTAGTTGTTTTGATTGCGTGCTGCTGGTTCTGACATCGTTATTCCTATTGTTCCGTCGTCGTTGATCGTCTGACTTCATGAGGGGCGCCCTACTTGGGCTTCGTGGCGTTGAGCACCAGCCATGCGAGGTGGCCGTCTACGGAGTTGCGAGACAACCCTGAGGGTATGCGTCGGACCGTGGGCGCATCCAACCCAGCGTCGAGCGCGAACTCCTTGAGCTCATCTGACTCGAATCCAAGCCAAACGTCGGCCTGCTCTTCGCGCATGGATTCGTCTTCGTGCCGCTCGTAGTCGATGAGGGTGAGCGCTCCACCGGGCACCACGAGCGCCGCTAGCTCGGACACGGCTTCTCGCGGGCGCGGAGCGTGGTGCAGGAATCGCGCAGCGACTACCAGATCCGCCCCCGAACCCACGACGCGCCGCAGCGATGCTCCGCCGACTTCGTCGCGGAGTACCCGTACATTGTCGTAGCCGCGGCTCTTTGCTCTGGCGCGCGCTCGTCCGAGTTGAACTTCGCTTCGGTCCACCGCAATGACGGTGTCGAAGATTGGCGCGAGAAGGTCGAGTAGGGACCCATCTCCGGTTCCGACATCGACTGCCAGGCGTCGGTTCGGTACTAGGCAGGCGATAGCGAAGCCATAGCTCGGGAGCTCTTCCGCCAACTGGGTGTGTCTGGTGGAATGATCGGACCGTTCGAAGAACGCGCGGCCGCTTTCGTCCCGGGCGCCGACGACTTGGTGGATGCGAGCGAGGATTCCCTCTGCCTCACACAGCCGACGTCCCGCTGCCAAGGCGTCTGCCACCACGGCGTCGTTGAGCGCTATAGCGACCGATCGCGCCATGACCCGCTTCCCTTGACGTCTCGTTTCAACCAGGCCGGTATCTCTGAGAAGCGAGACATGTCTTGAGACATTGGGTTGAGGCTGCTCGAGAAGCTCCGACACCTCGCCGATGCTGAGCTCCTCGGCGGCGGTCAGTGCAAGGACTCGAAGGCGCATCGGGTCGGCCAGAACTCGATACAGCTGCCACCGCTCCTCGATGTCAGGGCACCCAGCCACGACACAAATACTTGCTCATATTCCCAAAAGTACAAGTGAAACTCCGATCGCGTGTGATTACGATGCCTTACGCATGATGCGGAGACGGCGCTGCAGAGCTGACGGGGACAATGGCTCGTGGTCGGGTAGCTCCTTCGGAGGTCTGCGCCCATTCCCTGCATGGCGGTTTGGTCTGGTCGGGTGGCACGATTCAGCCGCGCGGAGCGGGCACTGCCACTTGCCTGGGGGCTTGGAATTCACTGACTTGCGGCGCCGTCTTGGCTCAGGTGCGACCCGTCGGCGGCTGGTCTGTCACACCTAAGTGGCACAACGGGTGTCATTCTGTTGCTTGTGGTTGGCACATCAGTACCCACCATTGGGCGAAATCGTCGGTGCAACACGCAAGAAACCGCACATCGTGACTCTGATGTCGGGGATGGATCGGATATTGCTAGTGACCTGCCTGTCGAGCACACGAACATGTCACCGTCGATGGTTGTCACCATGCCTTACCCCCCGTCACAGGGGGCCGAGCAGCCGGCAAAGCGGCTCGCCCCCTGCTTACGGGTCGGCAAGGTCATTCCGTGCTTGGAGGGGCGGAGCGGTGGTGCGTCGCGGAGGAAGCGCATGGAGACCGACACTCCAGCGCGTGTGCTCGATTGCTGGCGGGTATCGTTCGGACATGTCCAACCGACGCCGTCAGCATCCAAGCGTTCCGCTGATAGGGTTTCGAGCTATGCCACGGGCCCGATCGGTTTTCGGAATTGCTTGGCGAGCGCGGGGTTTGAAACCGGAAACCCACGCGCTCGATCCGGCACGTCGAGCAGTCCGAGTGAGCGAGCTGAATCGCGGGCATCATGCCCACCGCCCGCGGTAGCCGTGTCCGTACTGGTCGACCACGCCGCATCGTCTTCGGGATGGTGCGACGGGACGCAGCCGGGAACTGGCACGCCGCTGGGGAGAACCGGGGTGGACTGGCTGAAGCGGTTCAGTCCACCCCGGAGCGTCTAGCGCGGCCAACCTGGGGGAACGCACGGGCAACCCAGTGCGCCTCGATGTGATGCTGCACCGTTTACGCGCCTGCTGTTGGCAGGGTGGGGAGCAGGACGAGGCGAACGCTCTTCTCCGCTGCTCCTAGGGTCGCGTCTCGACGTGGGCAGGCTGCGGTGAGACACCTAAGGCTGTCGATCCTGAGTCCCTGTGAGGCGGCTCACTTGCGCAGGGTACTGGTCGCGGAGTATTCAGCGCCACTGCGACCGCGTAGCCGGCGGCGAATGCCGTGCCGGCGATGGCCAGGGCGCCGCCGATGAGCCAACCAACAAGCCGCTGCTCCGGGTCTCGCGATGCACTGAGATCTCGGTTACCTGAGGCAGTTCTCGGTGCGGCACCCAGCCCAGCCACGGGGTGTTGTGGAGAGCACATCTCCTCGCCAGACGTCTCGGGTGGTGCTGATTGGCGTCCGGCTTCTTCAAACAGTGCCCGGACGTCGAGGCGGTGGTGCACCGTCTCTTCGTCTTGGATATGGGCGTCCTCCACCGCAGGTAGCGGTTGCGAAACGGGCTCTGGACTCCTTGATGAATTCGGACTTCCCATTGAACCACGCATCACGGTGGGCAAAGGATCGGACTTGACGTCCTCGACCTCGGGCGCCTCCGAGTGATGGTCAGGGGATCTTCCGCCACGTCCAAGGTCAGGCGGTCGAGTTTGCCCAGGAGGCAGACGGCAACGCAACCCGGATCAATCTCGGTGTTGCGCCTCGCCCTCACCTCACGGCTCAACGGGTCACCATGGCTTGCGCAGCGCAAAGGTGCTGGCATTGACGACTGGTCACCCTGCTGGCCCACAAGCCGGCCCGATGTTCCATGGGTGAGACATCGTCGACAGAGGCGGTTACCTTCTCTGATGCGTCCGAAGCCGATTTTTTTTCGCTTGAATTTCTCGCCGGTTAGGCGGCTATGACTTGCCCATCCGTCGCTCGGGGTCGATAATTCGCGCCCCTACGGCGGGACCGCCTTCCGATGGGTCGGCACCACGATCCCCGCTCGTGCCGCTTCGCAGTGACACCACTGGACACTACACGCGAAGCGAGCGCGTTGGCGGCCGTCCTCTCGGCAGGGTTTCTTGTAAGGTATGAGCTGAGGAGTAAGAGCGAGATGGCGATCATCGATTTCGGCGGTGTGAAGGAAGAAGTCGTCACCAGGGAAGAGTTCCCGGTCACCAAGGCCCTTGAGGTGTTGAAGGGCGAGACAATTGCTGTGATTGGTTACGGAGTCCAGGGGCCAGCACAGTCCCTGAACATGCGTGACAACGGCTTCAATGTGATTATCGGCCAGTCAAAGAAGTTTCAGCGCGACTGGGATCGCGCGGTTGCTGACGGTTGGGTACCGGGCAAGACACTGTTCGATATCGAAGAGGCCGCAAAGAAGGCGACAATCATTCAGATGCTCGTTTCTGACGCTGGTCAGAAGGCGATCTGGCCGCAGATCAAGGTCTGCCTGAATCCGGGGGACGCGCTCTACTTCTCCCACGGGTTCTCCATCGTGTACTCGGATCAGACAGGTGTGGTGCCGCCATCCAACGTGGACGTCATTCTTGTCGCTCCCAAGGGATCTGGGACGAGCGTTCGTCGCAATTTCCTGTCAGGTGCTGGAATCAACTCGAGCTTCGCGGTCGAGCAGGACTTCACCGGACGCGCTCGCGAACGCACCATCGCGCTGGGGATTGCGGTCGGATCGGGATACCTTTTCCCCACCACCTTCAAGCAGGAGGTCTTCAGCGATCTGACCGGAGAGCGCGGTGTCCTCATGGGCGCGCTCGCGGGCATCATGGACTCGCAGTACCAAGTGCTTCGCGAGAACGGTCATTCTCCCAGCGAGGCCTTCAATGAGACCGTCGAGGAGCTCACTGAGAGTCTGATCCGTCTGGTCAGCGAGAACGGCATGGATTGGATGTACTCCAACTGCTCGGCCACGGCCCAGCGCGGCGCGCTCGACTGGCGCCCGAAGTTTGCTGCCGCGACGCTTCCCGTGTTCAAGGAGCTGTATCGCAGGGTCGCCTCCGGCGAGGAAACGAAGCGCGTTCTCGAGTCCACGGGTGGTCCCAACTACCAGGCCGAGCTCCAGAAGGAGCTGAGCGAGCTGGGCAACAGCGAGATCTGGCGCGCAGGAAAGGCTACGCGCGCGCTCCGGCCCAAGGAGCAGGCCCGGGTGATTACCGCAGACACCAAGGGTGTCTCTGGTCGCGGCGAGAACTAGACAGTTCCAGATTGAGGCTCCAGCGCCGCGCAGGCGAGGGCGGCCGCGAGCAGCGAGCAGAGCGTACTAGAGTACGCGAGCACGCACCACGACGGCCAACGATGCATCCGCGGATGCTGCAGCCTCTAGCTGGACTTGCTTGAAAGCTGACGAGGCACTGACGTCTCAACCGTTGCAGCACTCGCGCAGCCCTTGAGGGGGTGTGCGAGTGCCTTCCGGTTGCCAGAGCCACTTCGAGACAGCGCTTAGCTTCCCCAAGCGCCGCCCGGCGACGCGGGACGGACTCAGCCTTCCCGCTAGAGCCATCGAGGGCGGGCTATACCGCTGCGATTCGCTCCGCCACGGCCGCACCCATGGCAGCCGTCGAGGTCGTTCCTCCGAGATCCCGCGTCTTCAAGCCATCACGGAGACACGCGGCGACAGCCGCTTCGATGGCATCCGCCTCCTCTGCCAGACCCAGACTGAGTCGCAGAAGTAGTCCCGCGCTGAGAATCGTTCCAAGGGGGTTGGCGATCCCTTGGTTGGCGATGTCAGGAGCCGACCCGTGTATGGGCTCGTAGAGCCCCAAGGACGTGCCTCCGAGAGACGCGCTCGGTACCATTCCCAAGCTCCCGCTGATGGCGGCGGCCTCGTCAGAGAGGATATCGCCGAACATGTTCTCCGTCACGATGACGTCAAAACTCGTCGGGTTCGAAACAAGGCGCATCGCGCAGGAGTCGACGAGCTGATGCTCGAGCCGAACCGAAGGAAACTCGGCGGCGACGTGTTCGACGACCTGACGCCAGAGCCGAGATGATTCGAGGGCATTGGCCTTGTCCACGGAGGTGACGAGTCCGCGGCGAGCCTGCGCTTTCCTAAATGCGACCCGCGCGACCCTCTCAATCTCGTGCTCCGAATAGCGTAGGACGTCCGTTGCCGCGATGCCCTCACTGGTCTTGTCGCGGCGTTTCTCGCCGAAGTAGAGGCCACCCGTCAGCTCCCGCACGATCAGTAGATCCGCACCCGCGATACGATCATGCCGCAACGGTGAAGCGTCGAGCAGCTCCGGGAACGGACGCACTGGCCGCAGATTCGCATAGAGACCGAGGTCGTGGCGCAGCCGGGCCAGTGCATCCTCTGGGCGCACCCGAACCGACGGATCATCCCACTTCGGGCCCCCCACCGCACCGAGCAGGATCGCATCCGCGGCTCGGCATGCCTCGAGCGACTCACGGGGAAGGGGAGTACCGGTCGTATCGAGGGCGGCGCCGCCCACTGCGTGCTCGGTGAGGACGAAATCATGACCAAACCGAGCAGCGACCGTCGTGAGTACGCGTCGCGCTTCGGCGACGATCTCGGGTCCAATGCCGTCACCAGGCAAGAGGGCGACCCGCGCACTGGTCGGGGGGGAAGTCAAGGTGCCGCGCCGTTCAGAGCGTCCGGCGGCTGGCTGGGAGACACATCGTGTGCCCCCACCACGGAATCGTCTTCCGAAGCCCCGCTCATGAGGAGCCCATACTCTATACTATCGACGAGGGCTTGCATCGACGCCTCGATGATGTTTGCGGACGCGCCCACGGTGCTCCAAGAGTGGTGCTCATCGCGGCTGTCGATGAGCACGCGTGTGATGGCATCCGTTCCCTTCGCGCTGTCCAGGATTCTGACTTTGTAGTCGGCCAGGTGGATCTCCGCGGTCCGCTCGTAGAGGGGCAGCAACGCTTTCCGCAGTGCTGCGTCGAGGGCACCGACCGGGCCGTTCCCCTCGGCAGCCGTGTGGAGTACCTGGTCTTCGACTTGGACCTTGACGACGCCCTCGGCGAAGGTTTCGGAGCCGCGCCGCTGTCCAACCTGAACCTGGTAATCGAGAACCTGAAAGAGCGGTCGATAATCTTTGGCGCGGCGTTTGAGGAGCAGCGCCACGCTTGCCTCCGCACTCTCGTAGGATATCCCTTTGGCTTCGGCCTCCTTGATTTCCTGTAGGGCCTCTATCTCGGTGCCCGGGTCGACCTCAAGGCCCATTTCCTCAGCCTTGCTGAGCACGTTGGCTCGCCCGGAGAGTTCGCTAACCACCACCCGCATGCGATTGCCCACCAGCTCCGGTTCCACGTGCTGGTAGCTCTCGCCGCTGCGACGCATGGCAGCGACGTGGACGCCTCCCTTGTGCGCGAACGCGCTCCGACCGACGTAGGGCATGTGGTGATCGGGGGCAACGTTGGCCACTTCGGCTACGAAGTCACTGAGCTCACTGAGCTCGGCAAGACGCCCGTCCGGAACGCAGGAGAGTCCCATCTTCAGCGTGTAGTTCGGGATCAGGACGGTCAGGTTTGCGTTGCCGCAGCGCTCGCCATAGCCGTTCACCGTCCCCTGAACGTGTCTTGCGCCGGCCCGAACGGCGGCAAGGCTGTTGGCATCGGCGCATCCGCTGTCGTTATGTGCGTGGATCCCCAGAGGAACATCGCCGAGAGCGGCGCGGACCGCCTGAACGACGTCTCCGACGCGCCACGGCATGCTCCCGCCGTTCGTATCGCAGAGCGAGAGTACCTCGGCCCCACCTCGGATCGCGGCTCGGAGTGTCTCCACGGCGTATCCGGCATCTGCGGTGTAGCCATCAAAGAAGTGCTCCGCGTCGTAGACGACACGACGACCCTGCGCGCGGAGGAAGGCCACGCTATCCTCGATCATTTGCAGGTTGTGCTCCAGCGAGACGCGAAGCACGTCTTCGACGTGCAAGGTCCAGGTCTTGCCGAAGATGGTGCAGACTTGGGCTCCGGATTCAACCAGGGCGAGGAGGTTCGGATCCGTGTCGGGGCCACCCTTCGCGCGCCTCGTTGATCCGAACGCGGCGATCGTCGAGTGCTGCCACTCGATGTCCTTCGCTCTTGCGAAGAACTCTGCGTCTTTGGGATTTGAACCGGGCCACCCGCCTTCGATGAACGAGACCCCAAAGTGGTCGAGACGTCTTGCGATGCGAAGCTTGTCACGAACCGTGAGCGATATCCCTTCGCGCTGTGTGCCGTCGCGGAGGGTCGTGTCGTAGATTCGGAGGACGTTGGAGTCGGGGGCTTGTACGGAGTCGTTGCTCATGGCCTTACGCTGGGTTTCTGGGGGTTATACCCCGGTGCCGGCTGCGGGCGGATCGGATAGTGGAGCTTGGTCCGACCAGCTCTCAACGCTGAGAGCGGTGACCAGTCGATTGAGTGCTGCAAGGTAGGCTTTGGTGCTGGCGACCACGATGTCGGTGTCGGCGGCATGACCGTGGAAAACTGCGGCATGGCCAGAGTGCTGCGCATTGATCCGGGGGTCGGCTTCAGCAGCCTTGAGCCGAACGCTGGCTTCGCCCAAGGCATCGATCCCCTCAGTGATTGCGTTGACCGAGCACTCGAGCAGTTCCGCCGGCACGTTCACTATCGCGTCAATGGCGCTGAATGCCGCGTCGAGGGGACCGGTTCCGACCGCGGCAGCCGTGCGCAGCGAGCCGTCGGGCAGTCTCAGCCGAATCGTGGCTGTGGGCATGCCCAGCGTCCCGCAGGCGACCTGAAGCCCTTCGAGCCGGAAGTGCTCGGGGCCCCGGTCGCCTTCCGACAACGCCAGCGCTTCGAGATCGGCGTCCGTGATGCGCTTCTTCTTGTCAGCCAGGACCTTGAAGCGTTGGAAAGCGGCGTCGATACCTGCCTCGTCGAGGGAGTGGCCAAGCTCCCTGAGTCGTACCGCGAATGCATGGCGACCCGAATGCTTGCCGAGGACCAGCAACGATTTGCTGGCACCCACGGCCTCGGGCCGCATGATCTCGTAGGTTTCGGAGTGCTTGAGCATTCCGTCCTGATGAATACCGGCCTCGTGTGCAAAGGCGTTGGCGCCAACGATGGCCTTGTTGGGTTGAACCGCGATTCCGGTGCGGGCGCATACGAGCTTGCTAGTGCGCGTCAGCTGTGTCGAGTCCACCTGAGTCTCGAGTCCAAACACCGGGTGCCGCGTGCGGAGCGTCATCACGATCTCCTCAAGGGATGTGTTCCCGGCTCGCTCGCCAATCCCATTGACGGTCACCTCTGCTTGGCGAGCCCCGGCCCGGATCCCCGCGATCGTGTTGGCGGTCGCGAGGCCAAGATCGTTGTGACAGTGAACCGACACGATGACGCCCTCGATGCCGCGCACGTTCTGCATGATGCCGGCGATGAGTGCGCCAAACTCATCGGGAATCGTGTAGCCGACGGTGTCCGGGATGTTCAGTGTCGTGGCACCGGCCTCCACCGCAGCCGACAGGACCTGGTAGAGAAAGTCTGGCTCGGTTCGGCCGGCGTCCTCGGGGCTGAACTCGATATCCGGGCACAGGCTTCGGGCATAGGCCACCATTTCCCGCGTCTTGTTCAGTACCTGCTCGCGCGTCATCCGGAGCTTGTGCTCGCGGTGAATGGGTGACGTCGCAATGAACGTGTGGATTCTGGGGCGCTTTGCCGGCCGTACCGCCTCCCACGCCTTGTCGATGTCCTTCGTGCTGGCTCGGGCGAGGCTGCAGATTCCCGGGGGCTCGGACGAGGGGCGGCCAGGGACTGGCTCTTGGCCAACGGTGGAAGCGATGCGGCGCACCGCTTCCAGGTCGTCCGGCGACGCTGCAGCGAACCCAGCTTCGATGACGTCGACGCCAAGACGTGAGAGCGCCTTCGATACCTCGAGTTTCTCTTCGGATGTCAGCGTGGCCCCGGGAGACTGTTCGCCATCGCGGAGCGTCGTGTCGAAGATGATGACTTGATTGGGGCGAGGCCTTTCAGTGTGGTTTTTTGCGTTACTCATTTCGTCTTTTCCTCGGCATCTCGAGGCATCGGTGCGCGGGTCATCAGTTGCCTCAGTCTGGCTCCTACGACTTCAACACCGAGCCCGCGCTCCAATTCTCTGAGGCGTCGGAATTCCGGCCGCCCCTTCGCATCTTCATCTACCCACGCCCTCGCGAAGCTGCCATCGCGTATGTCAGCTAGGACCCTTCGCATGCACTCGCGGGTCGACTCATTCACGACGCGCGGACCGGAAACGTATCCGCCCCACTCTGCCGTGTCGCTGATGATCTCGCGCATACCCCGCAGGCCCTGGTGATGCATGAGGTCGACCACCAGCTTGAGCTCGTGAATGCACTCGAAATACGCTACCTCGGGCTGGTACCCCGCTTCGACGAGCGTCTCGAATGCGGCCTTCACGAGCTCGACGACGCCCCCGCACAACACGACCTGCTCGCCAAACAGATCGGTTTCGGTCTCTTCGGCGAAGGAGGAGTCCAGTACGCCGACGCGCCCCGAGCCGATGGCACACGCGTAAGCAAGTGCCATCGCGTCAGCCTGGTGCGAAGCGTCCTGATGCACCGCGAGGAGTGCTGCAAGCCCGGAGCCCGCGACATAGAGATCCCGCAGCTGTTTTCCCGGCCCCTTGGGGGACACCAAGACCACGTCCACCCCGGGAGGGGGACTGATGGTGCCATATCTGATGTTGAATCCGTGCGCAAAGAGAAGTGCCTGTCCCGAGCGGAGGTGCGGGGCGATGTCCTGTCGATACACCTCCGGAGCTGCTGTGTCGGGCGTGAGCAGCGCGATGAGGTCACACGACAGAACCGCTTCCGGAACGGTGACCACGACGAAGCCCTCGCTCGTAGCCCTGCTCACGCTCTTGCTTTGCGGGTGGAGCGCGACGGTGACGTCCACTCCGCTGTCTCTGAGGTTCAGCGATTGTGCACGGCCCTGGGATCCATAACCTACGACCGCCACCTTTCGGTTGCGAAGGAGGCTCAGGTCCGCATCGCGATCGAATCGTGCTTTCACCGGCCAAATAGTCCTTGGAGTGGAGTGTGCAAATGTTGGTTCATTCCGCCGCAGAAACCGTTCCGTTCCCGCCTCTGAGCCGCGCTGCACTCGCGGCTTCACCCTCGCCGCCGCGGGTCATGCAAACTCGCCCCGTTTGAACCATTTCGATAATCCCAAAGGGCTCGAGGACCTTCGCCAGACCGTCGATCTTCTCGGGTGACCCGGTGGTCTCGGCGATCAGCGAGTCTGGGCCGATATCCACGATCCGTGCCCGAAACACGCCGCAGAGCTGAAGGACCTCGGCACGGCGGTCTGGGGGCGCGGAGACCTTGATGAGTGCCAAGTCGCGGGCTACCGACTCCGTGTGCGTGATGTCTTCCACACTGATCACGTTGACCAGTTTGTACAGATTGGCGGAGATCCGACGGCCCATGTCATCGTCGGCCTCCACGACGAACGTCATGCGAGAGATACCCGCTTGATGGGTCCGACCGACGTTGAGCGACACGATGTTGTAGCCGCGTCGGCGGAAAAGGGACGCAATGCGGTTGAGCACGCCGGGCTGATCCTCGACGTAGGCGACGAAGGTACGCAGGGAGTCCATGATTACTTATCCTGTCCAGTCTCGTAGATTGGATTGTGGGTGAGCTCGGCTGGGGGGGGGACGCTGGCCGGCCTCCGGATCATCTTGTCCAGATCGGCGCCAGTCGGCACCATCGGGTAGACGCTGTCTTCCTGCTCCACTCGGAAGTCGATGAGCGTGGTGATCTTGCTGCTTCTTGCGTCGGCGACGGCGGCCGCGACCTCCGAGCGCTTGGTGACTCGGAGCCCGCGAAGGCCGTGCGCATCTGCAAGCTTGACGAAGTCAGGGCTCTTCATTGGGGTGGCGACGTACCGCCGCTCGTAGAAGAACTGCTGCCATTGTCTGACCATGCCGAGATAGCCATTGTTGATGATGGCGATGTTGATCTTGATGTCCTCTTGGGCAATCGTTGCGAGTTCGCAGGCGGTCATCTGGAAGCCGCCGTCGCCAACCACGACCCAGATCTCCTCTTCGGGTCGCGCGAACCGCGCCCCGACCGACGCCGGCAGAGAGAAGCCCATGGTGCCGAGCCCGCCCGAGGTGAGCAGCTTCCTCGGGTGGTTGTGCTTGTAGTACTGGGCTTCCCACATCTGGTGCTGGCCCACGTCCGACACGACGATGGCATTGCCCTCGGTGAGCTTCCACAGGTCGTGGATCACATGGGCGGCGTAGAGCTTCCCGCAGTCTGGCAGCTCTGTAATGTCGATGACCGCCGACTCCCCCCGCATTCCTTCGATGCGCCCGATCCAGCTGCTGCGATCACGGTGCTCGACCCGAGGCAGGAGCATCGAGAGGATATCTCGAACGTCGCCGACGAGGGGCAGATCGACCTTGACGAGCTTGTTCACTTCGGCTGGATCGAGCTCGATGTGAATCTTCTTGGCGTTCTTGGCATAGGTGGCGAGATTGCCCGTCACGCGGTCATCGAAGCGCATGCCCAAGGCGATCAAGAGGTCGGACTCCTGGATTGCGGTGTTCACCCAGGCTTCTCCGTGCATCCCCATCATGCCAAGACTTCGCGGATGGCTTGCTGGGAAGCCGCCGAGCCCGAGCAGCGTCAGCGCCACCGGTATGTCGCTCTTGGTCACGAATTCCAGGAGCTGTGGCGAAGCATTGGCTTCGATGATGCCGTGACCGGCCAGGATCAGAGGCCGCTTCGAGTCATGGATCAGATCGAGCGCACGTTGCAGGTCCGCGGGCAGCGGATGACGCTCTGGGCGATAGCCACGCAGCTGGAGAGGCTTGTCGTCCCAGACCACTTCGCACCCCTTCTGCAAGGCATCCTTGGTGATGTCGACGACCACCGGCCCTGGTCGCCCGGACTTGGCGATGTAGAAAGCCTTCTTCACAGCCGGGGCGATGTCCTCGGGGCGCCTGACGAGAAAGTTGTGCTTCGTAATTGGCAGCGTGACGCCCGTGATATCCACTTCCTGGAAAGCGTCGCTGCCGAGCAGCGCCGAGCCAACCTGGCCAGTGATGCAAACGATGGGGATCGAATCCAGCATTGCGGTCGCAATGCCCGTGGTCAGGTTGGTCGCGCCGGGCCCTGACGTGGCGACGGCAACACCAACTTTTCCAGAAGCGCGGGCGTAGCCGTCAGCGGCGTGCGCTGCGCCTTGCTCGTGGCGAACCAGCACGTGGTGGATCGGATAGTCGGGGAGGGCATCGTAGGCGGGCATGATGGCGCCGCCCGGGTATCCGAAGACGACGTCCACTCCTTCGCGAACGAGGGCTTCCCAAATGATTTGGGAGCCAATGCGGACGTTGGAACTAGGGTTCGGCTCTGCGGCATGTGGCCGGGCTGCAGTTGGCTCGTTCTTCATCGCGGTCACTGATCGTCTCCTGGTGCTCCGAACGCTGTGGCGTGGTTTTCGAGCGCATAAAACAAGAACCCCCGCAACCGTCTTTCGGGTGCGGGGGCTGAGTCCTGGTCTTCAGAGAAGCTTCAGACAGCCGCCGCACCCTGGCTAATCAATACGCCGAGTACGATCACGAGGCTGTCTACGATCGAGCCGAGCGGAGCAAATGCACCGCCAGCGGCGGTGAGACTCTCGCTTCGGGCTCCAAGCATCATGGCGACTAACTTCTGCGACGTTAGTCGCGATCGGTCAAGTTCCTTTTTCGAGGTTGACGCCGCTCCCCACTGGATAAGGCGGCTACGCAGCCGCCATGGATGGCGCAAGCGGCTCTGGCCCTCGGTCTGCCATTTCAGCGCCGCTCGCCCTGACTGACCCCTGGCTTGGGCGTCTTCAAGTTCTGTTGGATGCTATCCGGCGGGAGGCCCCTGGATCCGCGCGGGGGCCGGCATTCGGGGTCGACACATCCCGCCGGATTACGGACGCATCGGCCGATGTGCCGCCGCCGCTCACCCCCCGCGGGTTGGTTGCAGCATGCCATATCGCGGAAACACAAAGGTTTTTCGGAATGCCTGGCCAGGCGCTCCGCGAAATTGCATGCTTGGTGCCCCTTGGGCACTGACACGCACCGCAGAAGGCTGATCACCGCGCGCAGCTACCTCGGTGGGGTGGCGCCTAGCTGCGAAAGAGCATGCGCGCCCACTCATGAGCCCCGAGTGCGAGACCAAGACAAGGGAGAAAGTTTCCCCCGTGAACGGTCGCTTGGCGGGTGATGTGCCAGCGGGCGCAACCCTGGCTTCTTGTGCGGACGCGAATTGACCATGGATAAATGGCAAGAACTCGAAACAGTCCTGTCCCAAGCCAAGGATAGACCTCTGGTCATCCTCTTGGGGGGGCACCCGGATCCCGATGCCATTGGCAGCGCGCTCGCGCACCAACGGCTATGTGAGCATCTCGGGGTGGCGGCGACCATCGCTCACGTGTTGCCCGTCTCGAGGTCCGAGAATCGAGCGCTGGTGAAGCTCCTCAATGTGCCACTCCAGAGGGTAGTCGAGGCTCGGGATCTGGAGGCTTTTGGCTATCTCTCGTTGGTCGACGCGAGTGCAAGTGAGACGATGATCTCGTTGCCTCCCTCTCTCCAGCTGCTGACGGTGGTGGACCACCATCGTCCGCAGAATCTTCCCAAGGCCCCTTACGTTGACATCAGGCCCGACGTGGGCGCGACGTGTACGCTCTACGCGCAGTACATGGAGCAGGGGCTTGCTGGGCTGCGGGGAGACGGGCGCAGTGATTCTGTTATCGCCACGGCGATGTTCTTCGGCATCCAGACGGATACCGACGACTTCGCTCTGGCCACCTCCGCCGATTTTCGGGCCGCAGCGTACCTGAAGCCACACACCGACTCAGACGTTCTCAGTCGTCTCGGTCGCCGCACCATCACGGCAGAGGCGATGAAGGTCGTCAAGCGAGCGCTCATCGAGATCGAGGTTATTCGGGACTTCGCCCTTGCAGGAGTTGGTCGTGTGACCGCCGTGAACCGGGATGCCATCGGCACTGCAGCGGATTTCATCCTGCGGCGGGAGGACATTGATACGGTGCTCGTCTATGGAATGGTGGAAGGGCGCATCGACGGTTCACTCAGAACCACCAGTCCCAGCGTGGATCCTGCTTCATTCATGGTGAATGCCTTTGGTGCCGATCCGCAGGGGAGGCCCTATGGCGGAGGTCGAGCCGACAAGGGCGGGTTCCAGCTTCCGCTCGGGATTCTTGCTGAGACCGAGGATGATGACGCGCTCTGGGCACTGGTGAAGGAAATCGTCGAGTCGCGCGTTGCCCGCGTGGTTCCGGACCTCAGTCCTCGGCGTAAGGAAGGCAGCTCGAGTTCCGACTGAGTGTCCCTCCCGTCCAGGGGCAATCGGCCAAGGCGAGCCTATCAGGCCGCGTACGACAGTGGTTGAATGAACCCCGCCCACGCGGCGGCGTCCGATGGCGGTTCGGCGGCTTTCGTTGCACGGGGGGGTGTTGTGGGGCGGTCTGCTGCAATTGGGGGAGCCGCTCCCGAGTGGCGCGCCTCACGTTCGGAGCCCTACCGCCCGCGGCGTCTCTTGGCGTCGCCTTGCCCGTCTCTGCGGTCCTCGTAGGCCTCATTGACCTCGTCGGGGAATCCGGGCCACTCCGGCGGAACCCTGTAGCGATCCCCGCGACTGCCGACCCGGCTTCGCCCCCTGCGACGGTATCCCGGGGTGGAACGGCTCGAGTGTGCGCGAGCACGGAGCTCGCTGGATCCCTGGCGAATGAAAGCCGTGGCCGCATCGCCTGCCTGTCGTACGGCCTCTGCTGCGCGGCGCAGCTTCGGTCCGAAGAAGACGCTGAGGAAAACGAGCACCACGGGTATGATGGCGTGCAAGGCGATACCGACGACGAGCTCCACCGCGACGAGCAGCAGTAGCAGCGGCTGCGACAACGGAGAGCGCGCGACCAGCGCCCAGAGTTCATCGAAATTCGGCTCGGTGGAGGGGCTTCCCGGTGCGGGCGACGGATACTGAGATTCAGGGCGAGGATGGGCGCCTTCACTCGAGGGGCGCCCTCGGTCTGGTGGGGAAGTCCTGGTTTCTGGCGCACTGGCCCACTGAGCCGAAGCGGTCGGTGCTTGCTCCTGGTCTCTGCCTGCAAGCGCAGCGAGTTCGGGGCGGACGTTCACGAGCCGGCGTTCCGGGTCAGGCTCAACCATCTGCTGCAGGAGCCGGAGCCAAGATTGCGGCAGCGTTCCGGCGAGGCTTGCCTCTACGTCGATCGAGAGGCCGCGGTGAGGCAGCTCTTCCGGTGGGCGGCCTGTGACGAGGTGTATCAGCGTTACTCCGAGCGCATAGGTGTCGGTGGCGGGCAGTGCTCTCCCCTGGAGCTGTTCCGGGGCCATATACCCGAAGGTTCCGACGAACGTGCTCCCTCCTTCGGGCCGGATGCGGTCCCTTACCGAGCCGAAATCGACCAGGACGAAGCTACCGTCCGAGCATCGAAGGATGTTCGACGGCTTGATGTCGCGGTGGATGATCGGTGGGACACGAGCATGCAGGTATGCGAGGGCGTCCGAGATGTCGTCGAGCAGCCGGAGGAGATCCTGACGTCCTATCCCGCCTCCTCGGCGGGCATACTCGTCCAATGGCTCGCCTTCAATCTTCTCCGTCACCAAATAGAGGCACCCGTCCTCTTCGAAGTGCGCCACATATCGCGGGAGTCGCGGGTGCGATAGCGAGGCGAGCACGACTGCCTCGCGTTCCGCAAGCTCGACGTCTTTCCATTCCGAGGCTCCCCTGACGACGAAACGCTTGATGGCAACCAAGCATCCGCGTAGCTTGTCAACAGCCTCGAGGGTCTGACCTTGTGCGCCGCGTCCGAGCTGGCGCATCACGGCGTAGCGGCCATCCGCGAGACTCGAGGGTAGAGACTCGGCTTCGTCACGTCTTGCCATCTGACCCTGGTCTGTGTGCCACGGCCGGCGTACGCGCGCCTGTCCTCCCAGAGAGTACGAGTCGCGGCGCTGGGCAAGGGCACCGTTCTCCAAGCCGCAACACGAGCGTCCCCCCCCCTTCCGGCGGACCCACGTGTCCCCCGCCTCAGCCCGGCTCGCACCGTGCAAATACGCGCGTGGCCGGCAATGACCGGCCACGTTTGTATCCGGGGCCGGACGCTGCCGGCCGCCGATGGGTGCTCATCGCGTCTACTTGATGACGATCTCGACTCGCCGATTGTTGGCTCGGCCTTCTGGGCTCCTGTTGTCGGCAACGGGGGTGCTCTCTCCCTTGCCCACCGCGGAGATCTGTTCGGACGGTACTCCCCGGCTCACCAGGTAGCTACGCACCGTCTCGGCGCGATCCTGGGAGAGTCGGTAGTTGTTGTTCTCGCTCCCCACTGAGTCCGTGTGCCCCTCGACGACGAACTTCTTGGCAGGATCCTGCTCCTGGAGTACCTCGGCAACCTTATCGAGCTTTTGCTGCGCGATTGGCAGAAGCGTCGTCTTGCCACTGGCGAAAAGAACCTCGCCGCTCAACGTGATCACGGTACCGCGAGACTCTTCCTTCACGCGGGCGATCTCTTCGAGGCTCTTCACCGCTGCGTTGTACTTCTTCTCGGCGTCGAGGCGGGCAGCACGCTCCTTCTCGAGCTCCTGCGTCGCCTTCTCGAGCTTCGCCATCTTGTCGGCGAGCTCCTTCTTGCCCGCCTTGCGAAGCTCCTCCTGGAGGGCGGCGTACTCTCTGTCGATGGCTTCGATCTGTTTCGTGGCATCGGCCTGACCGGCAAGGACACCCGCCATCAGCGATTCGCGGTGGGCCAGGTACGCGAGGCTCTGCTCTTCGAAAGAGCCCGGCTCCTCATCGAACGCGGTTTCGGCACGATCGAGCGCCTGCTTGGCACTGAGAACGCGGTCAGGTACCAGCTGTTGAGCCTTGCTCTTCGATACCTCGTTGTAGGCCGACCGAGCTTCGACCAGTTCCTTGGAGGGCTTAGGGGCTCCGCATGCCACGAGCCCGACCGCGGCAATCACGGCTCCCAAGCCAAGGGAACCACGCAGGGTCTGATACATTTTAGCTGCTCCTCTTTGCGTGCTCACCACGGTCATTCCTCCGCTGCGTCCTTCTTCAGCTTCTCGATTCGGGCGCGTGCCTCGGAGGCCTCATTTCGCAGGGTCTCTTCGCGCGAGATCTCGAGCGCGAGCTCGGCGTCAGCCTGCGCGCGAAGCAGAACCAACGTCGCTTGCTCATTCTCGTCGTCTCGGATTAGTGCCTCAGCCGTCGCGATCTGATCGCGTGCCATCTTGAGATGGAGTGCGGCTTTGGGGACATTGGGTGCTCCGATCTCTTCAGCGGCACGAACGGCCGCAAGAGACTCGGTCCGCTGAGCAGCTGGAACGGGCGCCGAAGCCCCGCACGCGCTAGCCAGCATCAATGCGATGATGGAACCTAGAGCAACTCTCATGACTCAACCGTTTACAACAACCCGAGCCGTGCCGGTAGCTCTTAGGTCAGCATATTCGTCCGCCGCATGGGGTCGCCGTTCTTCAGCGCTCCGCTCGGGATGCCCACTTCAGTAAGCTGTCGTGGGGTGTGCCGGTTTCGGGCAACAATGTGGGCGATAGCCGTCTCATCTGCCGGCCGCTCTTCGCACCGTGTCGGGACAGGTGTCGGACACTGTCGTATTCCGAGGTCGTTCAGCGCAGACAGTGCTCCCGTGCCCTGATGACCACCGCAAAATCTGGCACCGATGGTGGATTTCCTGCGCGTTTCGGGGCGCAGGAAACGCTTCTCCTCCTTCCGTCAACCACGCGGGCTTGCGCGAACGCACGAGCCTCGGCGAGCCAACCGCCAAGCCGCCTCGGGTCCGAGCGCGAGATGGGGTCGACTTGGCCTCCTTGGAGCCTGAATTTCCTCACTACTGACAGAGACTGAGGTGATCCATGGGCTGGTCGGTGGTGGGCTTCTTGACGGTGTCTCGGGGGGTTGACCGCCCGTCGCCCATGCGAGGGATCACGGAGGGCTTGCCGGGCCGGTTTTCCATGGGTTGGAGGCTCGCCAATCCCGCCATTGGTCGGGGGTTCGGACACTCGGCGGCTGGGCTCCTTCGTCGTTTCCTGCCGACCGGCGGCCGACTCGACTCTGTCGGCACTCATCCAGCACGTGCAAACCCCGTTCGAGCGTCTAGGGTAGCGGCATGAACGCAGGCCGAGACGGGAGCAACAGAGGAAGCGTGATCCGCAAGCGCCTCTTGCCATCGCTCTCGTTTCCTACCGTTGCCCTGGGGGGACGCTCGTGCGAGCGGCTCCAGTCGACATTGCGTTGCATTCTTATCGGTGCTCTTGCCTGGCTTCCTACGGCGGTTCCCGCATGCTCCACTCAGCGAGTCGCGGATTCTGCCGACGCCGACCTAGCTGCTTCGAGCCTCGACGGCTCCTGGTTGCTCGTCGAGTTCCAGCCGGAGATTGAGCTCGAACCGATGTTCGCGGCGCTCTTGCGCGACGAGCTGGGGGTGGCCGTGGTCGAGCTCCACGGTGGCCAGCTCTCTGCCAAGGGACGGACCGTCGAACTCCAACGTCGCTACGTCCTGCTGGATCAGATCGACGAAGACCTGCGCGTCGCGGTGTTCGACGAGCCAGGCGTGTCCACGCGCTTCCTCGTGCGACGAGTGAATGACGAGCTGGTGTTTCGATGCCAGGACGCACCCTGGCGCGGCAGTGGAACGCTTCGGCGGATCAGTGTCGAAGCCGATGGCGACCAATCGGGACAGGCGGGGGCCGGTGGGGATCAACCCGACGGAAGCGCGCGCGGAACGAGGTTCAACGCGATTCCAAGCAACTGAGACGGCGCGGCACACGAACCCCCGATACACGTTCCTTCCTGGCCCTTGTTGCACTGTCGCTCCGGCCTTGGGCGCGGACCGCGTCCACTCGATGAGTGTAGCCACTGCTTGCCAGGGCTGGATCACGGGAATTGGGTGCGACAATTCGATTGGCTTGGCGCCGAACCGTCGCTCTGGAAGCGCCGCTAACCGTCTGGAGCCGGCATCCGTTTTCCGCTGGGGTATCCGGCGCCCTCCAGAGGGCGCCGGACTTGAATCGAAGCTGCCGGCCCGTCGGTCACCTGCGTAGGGATTGGCACGTGCGCTGTGGTGTGCCCTGTCGCACGGAGTCGGTGCTTGGTCCTGAGCGGGCAGAACGTCGCGAGGGCACGGGCGGCCCGCCGTCGCGCGGCTTGTGGCATCCAAGCCCTCTATTGCCAGCAGATCGACGTCGATGTAATTGCTGAAGGCATGAAATCGAGCAACCTGCGATCGGGGCGAGAGACGGAGTGCTGGATGGCGCGCGGAGAACACCGACGGGAATCCAAGGTGCAAGCGTCGAGGAGCTTTGGGGCGAAGGGGCTGTCAGTGTTTGCTGTCATTGGCCTCAGCGTTCTCGTGGGTGGCTGCAAGATGAAGGATGCAGAGAAATGCCAGCAGGCCCTCGAGACGGCTCGCAAGGCAGCCGAGGCGCAGGACAGCGCTCTGATGACCCAGTGGCGTGAGTACGCCTACAAGCACTGTGAGGATGGCGCAGAACTTCAGAAGCTCGATCAGGACCTGACCGCGACGCAGGCGGCTCAGCAGAAGAGGAAGGCCGAAGAGGAACAGAAGAAGCGAGCGCACGAGCAGCGGATTGCTCTGTTCCAACAGTGGGTCGCGACGAATCGCGCGACGCCCGATCGCTCTGCTGTCACCGTGCGCTGTGACGGTGAGGACAACGACGACTTGAAGAAGTCCCAGGAGCGCTTCTGTACACGAGAACGCGGCATTTCGGGGGGCGCGGAGAAATTCTTCGTCCGCTACTGGGAAAAGACCCCTCAAGTTGCTCGTTTCGAGTTCACGTCACCGGATCCCCTGTCGTGTGACACGCTGGGCCCGAACCGAGTGGTTCGCCAGCTCTCCGTGCAGGCAGTGGGGGGCAAGGTTGCCACACGCGTTCACTGCGAGATCAACAGCGGGGTCCTCGCAGGGATGCAAGCGCTCGTGACCCAGGCGAACGGCGCACAGCAGTATGTCTTCGCCCCGGAGTACCTGGAGAAGGATCCTGGGTTCGCGCAGAAGCTCAGGTAGTCGCTACGGGGTCAGTTCGTGGTGTCTGGCCCCAGAGCCTCGCTTGGCGACCGGCCTTCGCAGGGTGGCTGAGCCTGTGGCACCGCGCGTTCGAGCAACCCCGCTGGCAGCGGCGGGACTCAGAGCTTCGTGCGGCCGCCGATCGGTGCCGAACAGCGAGACTCGTGTGGAGCTCAATGGCGCTTCAGGCGTATGCGTTCACGGCCCCAGCAAGCCCCTGCCGCAAGCCGCCTTGCGCGGAAGGCGCAGCGAGCACCGGAGTGGAGCGTACGTCGGTACGAGAGCACCGGAGCGCAGCCGCAACTCCCCGGGCGCCCCCCACTCGGGCTTTGCCCGACTGGGACCCCGCGCCGTGGCCCCTTCGCGCGGGGCGGATCGCGGCAGGTCCTCAATGCGGGGCGTGAACGGATACCTTCAGGTGTGCACTGCTGAATGCGTTTCTGGGCGGAGGCAGCGCGGGTCTCAGCTGGTTTGCTCCTTCGTCTTCAGTGCGTAAGCGCTGGCCACCTGTCTCCGCGCTTCAGCGGCGCGGGTCTCAGCTGGTCTGCTCCTTCGTCTTCAGGAACTTGAGGTTCGCCCATTCCTTGGCGGTCGTCTCCAGATGCCAAGAATTGCGCGCGAGGAACACGAGGGCGCCGGTATGGTCCTCTGCGATGGCTGCGGCGTTGCTGCTTGCGAACCGTTCCAGTTCTTGAAAGTCGCCCTCGACCCAGCGCGCCGTGAAGAGCGATGTCGACTCGAAGTGGACTGGGATGTCGTACTCTGTCCGGATCCTGTCCGCCAGAACGTCGAATTGCAGCGCGCCCACCACTCCGACGATCCATTCGGAGCCCATGTGCAGCTTGAATACGCGGGCCGCTCCTTCCTCCGCGACTTGCTGTAGCGCTCTCCCGAGGTGCTTCGTCCGCATCGGATCCTTCGCTCGGACGCGCTGCAGGAGTTCCGGAGCAAAACTCGGAATGCCGACGAACTTCAGCGATTCGCCCTCGGTGAGGGTGTCGCCGATACGCAGCTTGCCATGGTTTGGGATCCCGATGATATCCCCAGCCCACGCCTCCTCGGCGAGGCCGCGTTCCTGCGCCAGGAATAGGAGCGGGTTGTGAATGGTTAGCGTGGCTCCGCTCCGCACGTGGAGCAGCTTCATGCCCCGCCGAAAGTGCCCTGAGCAGAGTCGAACGAACGCCACGCGATCTCGGTGCTTCGGATCCATGTTCGCTTGAATCTTGAAGACGAATCCCGAGACTGTGTTCTCACCGGGGTCGACGGATCGCTCCGCGGCGGGTTGAGGGCGAGGAGCCGGAGCGAGGTTGCCCAGACCACGCAGCAGTTCCCGGACTCCGAAGTTGTTCAAGGCGCTGCCGAAGAACACCGGCGTCATCCCTCCCTTGCGGTAGTCCTCGAGTTCGAACGGTGAGCACAGCCCTCGCGCCATCTCAACCTCCTCGCGGAGTCGACTTACCGCGTCTTCTGGCAGTAGGGCGTCAAGCTTGGGATCCCCCAGCCCTTCGCAGAGCTCTCCTTGAGCATCGCGACCCTGTTTGCGCTCGACCAGGAGCAACCGGTCCTGGAACAGGTCGTAGCAGCCGAGGAACCCCTTCCCCATGCCAATCGGCCAACTCGCGGGCGTCGCCTCTAGGGCTAGCGTACGTTCGATCTCGTCGAGAAGCTCGAATGGCTCGCGCCCTTCTCGGTCGAGCTTGTTCACGAACGTGATGATGGGGATATCACGCAGCCGGCACACCTCGAACAGTTTCAGAGTCTGTGCTTCTATACCTTTCGCGGCGTCGAGAACCATCACTGCCGAGTCCACTGCGGTCAGTGTGCGATAGGTGTCTTCGCTGAAGTCCTGATGGCCTGGCGTGTCCAGGAGGTTGAACGTCCTGCCGTCGAAATCGAAGGTCATCGCGGAGGCGGTCACGGAAATGCCTCGCTCGCGCTCGACCTTCATCCAGTCGGAGTGGGCTCTGCGCTGCTCTCCCCGCGCCTTGACCGCACCGGCCAATTGGATGGCGCCTCCGAACAGCAGGATCTTTTCGGTCAGAGTCGTCTTACCTGCGTCCGGATGCGAAATAATCGCGAAGGTTCGTCGGTTAGCGATGGCCTGCGGCAGCGGCGGCATAGGGCGCGGACTATGGCTGATGGAACCGCCGGACGCCAGGGAGGGAAACCTTGTGTGGTAGGTTCCGGGGGATGTCTGACCAATTCCGCAGTCGAGTCCACGACTTCGTGCACGACGTTACCGGATTCGACGCCGGCCTGGGGTTGAGGTTCTCTCGAACCGCGAAGGACCTGGTCGAGGCTGAGCTCCTGGTCGATTCGCGTCACCTCCAGCTTCACGGGATAGTGCACGGAGGCGTTTACTGCACGCTCGTGGAGACGACCTGCTCGGTCGGCGCGGCCCTCGCGGCGGGTGAAGACCGGGTTGTGGTTGGGCTCGAGAACCACACCTCCTTCCTTCGGGGATGCCGTTTCGGGGAACGGCTGAGTGTTCGCGCGGTGCCGCTCAGCACAGGGAGGCGTACTCAGGTGTGGGAGGCGACCATCGTCGATTCCCAAGGCCGACGGGTGGCTCGCGGACAGGTCCGGCTGATCTCTCTGGCTCCCGAGCCGCCGCCGAACGAGGGCTGAAGCCTGAGCGGCTACGCCTGGGGCCGTTGGTACCCATTCGCGCCCTGCTGGGGCACCGTTCAGTCTGCCGGCTCGGCGCTACCTCGCGTCTGCGAGGAGCTTGTCGAGGGTCTTGCCCCAGGCCAGGATCCTGCTCCGCTGCTCTGCCAGATTTTCGGTTGCCACCAGTCGAAATTTCTGGAGTTCGACAGCCAGTTTGACCATCTCGTCTCCAGTAGGGGCCTTCTGCATCGTCCGACCCGCTGAGGTCAGGTGTTCCGATGCGATCCCGAAATTGCGCTCGTCTACAGCGGAAAGCGCGAGTGCTAGCTGTCGACGGGCCTCGAGGCGTACGACTCGCACTTCGAGTGCGCTGACCTTGGCGCCGAGCGCTGCGGTGAGCGCATCGTGTGTCTCCTTCACTCGGCTCATCTCGCGCCACTGCATGGTCCAGCCAACGAGGAAGGCTGCCCCTGCCGAGGTCAGCGCCGTGAGGAATGCGATCACCAGACTGCTACGACGGATGGTCACCGAGCGTGGCGCGGTCCGGCGCGCTTCAGCTTCGGTTGCCCCGGTTCTGGACGCCCCGGCCCGGGACGTTCCGGTCACGGCCGCTCCTGAGCCGGCCACGGCGGTTCGGGTTGCCTCAGGGGGATTTGCGCTGGAGGGCTCTCCTGCCCGTTCGCGTTCTGAGGGCAGGTTGGGGGATGATTCTGCCTGGGCCATCGTCCAGATTCTTGGCATTCTTTGGGTGCGGTGTGCAAGCCGGTTCACCGTCGGGTTGGCTGAGCGCCCCGCGCCCTCGAGATTCCGCCAGCGATCCTCGAGGTTCCGCAACCGGGGCGGGTGGTCTAGATTGGGGGGGTGCGCAAGCGCCACTGCCCCGTCTTCCTGCTGCCCGGCAGCACGGAACCCTTTCCAGATCCCCGTGGAGCAGACGCCGACGGTCTCGTTGCGGTCGGCGGAGATCTCGGACCGCAGCGGTTGCGAGCCGCGTATCGGTGTGGAGTGTTTCCGTGGTTCGACGAGGGTATGCCGATTCTCTGGTGGTCACCGAACCCGCGAGCCATCATCGAGCTGGACCGCGTGCATGTCTCACGCAGTCTTCGGCGGTGCTGGCAGAGCAACTCGTTCCGAGTGACTCTGAACCGTGCATTCAACCAAGTCATGCTGGCGTGTGGTGATCGAAACGAAGGCACCTGGATCACCTCTGAGATGGTGGCGGCCTACAACCGGTTGCATGAGCTTGGTGTCGCGCATAGCGTCGAAGTGTGGCGAGGGGATGCGTTGGTCGGTGGGCTCTACGGTGTACAGGTGGGGACGGCGTTTGCGGCCGAAAGCATGTTCCATCGTGCGACGGACGCCTCGAAGGTTGCGCTCGTGGTCAGTGTGCGCTCCCTCGCTCGCGCGGGCTTTACTCTCTTTGATGTTCAGTTCCTGACCCCACACCTCAAGTCCATGGGGGCCAGCGAGATTTCACGAGATCTATACTTGGAGCGAGTATCGCTGGCGGCAAACGGGACCGCTGACCTCAGCGAGGCGGCGCTGGGCTTTTTCTAGGGCGCTGGTTCGTTTGCCACCGGGTGAGGCACGCGGAGCCCCCCTCACCTCGGGTGCTGGGGCGGCCCTGCTCGAGACCCGCGGACTTGGGTTCACTGATCCGTGCTCTGGTCGCCGATGGGGCACCCATGCGGTTCACCCCGGGGGCAGGCTGCTTGACACTCTGCGAGCCACCACTCGTGCGCACCCACGTCAGAGGAAGCCCTTGTATTCCTCACATGCCGCTTCGGCCGTCACGAGTAGGCCATTGCAGCTGCCGGTCTCGCATGGGTCCGATGCCAGCTGGCATTGGTGGGCGTCGAGCAAGGCTTGCTGACAATCGGCCTCAATCCCCTTGAGGAACTCGCAGATGCTGCCGCAATCGGCATTGGTCTGTTGCTCAAACTCCGTGGTGCATTGTCGCACTCGCCGGGTCTCGCACATCTCCGTGCAGGATGAGATGACTCCTTCGACCAGCGTCGCTTGCGCAGACTGCGCCGAACCTCCACTGCCGCTGTTCAACCCGACGTCGGGGCTGAAGTCGTCAGTCCCACACGCCGACGCGGTGGCTGCAAGTACGACTAGTGCGATACTGAGACGACTCCTGTGATTCATGATTCCCTCTCGCTCCCTCCGCGCTCCAATGCGGTCGCGCCCAGAGTCGAGACCGTTGGTCCCTGTCTCCCGCAATGGGCGCGATTGCACCAGCGACATTGGTCAACGGTAGCCGATTTATCAAGACAGCGCAGGGAGATCTCGCGTGGCGCAGGTTCGTAGCCAGGTGTGAACCGACAGACCCCAGACGCTCTAGTTTTCTGTCGAGGCACGGCGAATGCCGTGGCGATTCGAGGCGATTGCCGAGCGTTGGCAGGATCTGCGCGGAGGTTCGGAACGTGGGGCAGGTGTGCTGAGTCCGCCATTCGGGCAGTCGCCATCCGGCAGACCTGGATCCCAGGTGAACCCACGTCGCTCGTTCGGATGACGCCGATCCGTGCCAACTCCCGCGGCGAGAATCCGGGTGGGTTCGAGCTCGCGGATTTGCGGACGCCCGTCTCGATGCTTGGAAACCACTGCTATCGACGATTCTGCGGGCCAACGGAGTTGCCAGGCGGATTCCATGTGAGTCAACGCGCTGGGCGTCCCGAGATCCGATCAGTTCTCTCCCATGGTGCGTCTGCGGCGCGGCCCTGACCCAAGAGGAGGGAGAGACTCCGCGCGACTCTCGTTAGGACTCCACTAGCTGATTGGTGCGCTAGCCGCTCAGGGGCGCCGCGGTTCGGATCTCCTGCCCGCGAACCGGTTCTGGTTTCAGGTTTGCGGGAGGCTGTGAGATGAGGTGAGTTGCATTCGGAACAGTGCCGCCATACTGGAATTCGAGACAGCGCGCTGGCGCAGCGGCCGCCGAACGGGTCAGCCCCGTAGGACGGATGGAGCGGAGTCAATCTCTGCCCACACTATGAGAATGCGGTAGTAGCCAACTGTTCAGACATCGCTCAGGCTGCCGTCACTTACGAGAGCCCCGAGCGGTAGTCGGGTTGATTGCCGCGCCCAATCAGGAACCGCAGCGCCGAGACAAGATGCAGATGCAGGAAGAGGCATTCCGATGCACCCCCCCCGACGGACAGGAGGGGGGCTACAGAATGCTGAGCTTGCGGGCAGTCTGCTCGACGCTTCGGTTGTCGCCCCCCCCGAGGTCAATCGATGTTCTTGCGTAGCCTATCTCTGCATACCGCGTCATCCATCGCCTTTCTTCTGGTCGCCGCTTGCGATAGCGGAAGCGAACAAGGAGTCCAAGAGGATTCCGTCTACAATCCGACGTGCGGAGAAGGGCAGGTCCTTCAGTCTGGGCGCTGCGTGGACGCGGTGTATGCCGTAACGCGAACCGTGGCGTTCAACTCGGTGGGGTACCACCCGGACCGAGTGAAGCAAGCGACGCTTCTGGTGGCGGTTCCGGAGGTGAGGATTCTCGACGGGTCGGGCAATGTCGTCACGAGCGTGACTCCGGGCGAGGCGATTCGCGACTCGTCGCTCGACCAGGACGTGTGGATCATCGACTTCTCCGACGTACGGACTCCCGGGACGTACCGACTCGACTTCGACGGAGTGGACCCTACATATGGAGAGGCACTCACCTTCGTCGTTGACGAGAACGTGTATGATCGCGCGCTCGAGACCGCCCTACTGGGAATCACCGGGCAGCGCTGTGGAACTGAAGTCGACATCGAGTTCCAGGGAATTGCCTACCATCACCCCGAATGCCATATGCGGGACGGCTTCTTGGGCAAGTCTGAAGGAGATCCGAATGATCCGGACTCTCGCGATGGTACCGGCGGGTGGCACGATGCCGGCGACTACGGCAAGTACGTCGTCAATGGCGCATTCGCACTCGGATTGATGCTGCAAGCGTGGGAACTGCTACCCGGGAGGCTGGCTCGTCCGGAACTCCAGTTCCAGGTTCCCGCAGACGGAAGTCTCCCCCTGTTCCTGGCTGAGATGAAATGGGAGCTCGACTGGCTCTTCAAGATGCAGCGCGCTGACGGGGCCGTCTATCACAAGCTCACGGCGCTGTCGTTCGAGGGGGACGTGATGCCGGAGAACGATTCGTCTTCGCGGTACTACAGCCCCGTCGGGTCTGCGGCGACCGCGGATTTCGTCGCCGTGATGGCTCAGGCAGCAAGGATCTACCAGGAGTACGATGAGGGTTTCGCGGCAGACTGCCTCGCGGCGGCGCAGAAGTCCTGGACGTTTCTGCAGAACAACCCTTCATTGCCGCCGCCTAACCTCGAGGAGTTTGGCACGGGCGCCTACCAGACAGGCGATAGCGACGATCGGGTTTGGGCTGCTGCCGAAATATGGCAGACCACCGGCGACGCCACGGCTCTGGCGGACTTCGAGTCGCGCGCGGCGACCGAGTTGATGCGCGTGAACTTTGGCTGGGCAGATCTGGCAAACCTCGGGTACTTCACGTACCTGCTCAGCGACCGCGAAGGTCGGAGCGAGGCAAAGGTGACGGAGCTCACGGATTCCCTTCGGAGCATCGTTGCCTCGATGGTGCGTAACTCGACCAGCGATCCGTTCGGCATTGGCTATAGCGGCAGTCCCTATTGGGGCATCAACGGCGTCGTGCTGGGCTCGGCCGCCAACGCACTCGTGCTCCACCGGCTTGAGCCCAGCGCGGAGTACTTGGATGTTGCAAGCAAGCAGATCGACTACGGATTCGGCCGGAATCCTCTGGCCCGAAGCTTCGTGACCGGCATGGGCATCTCGCCACCGCAGAATCCGCATCATCGGCCCAGCGTGTCGGATGGCATAGTGCCGCCATGGCCGGGTTTCCTCGTGGGCGGTCCCAACCTTGCCGAGGGGCGAGCCGATTGGGCTGACTACACCGACGTCGCGTCGAACTACTACGTGAACGAGGTGGCGCTGAACTGGAGTGCAGCGCTCATTTTCGCACTCACCGCCGACTACTCGGACTGACAGAGTCTCGTGCCGAGCAGCTTGCCAAGCGTTTCGGGAGCGCGGAGTCGTCCAGATTCGGGTTATGGGCAGCGACTCCGCGAGATGTCTGCCAAGCGCTGCTCCTGAGTCGCTGTCCCCATCGCCTGGCGATCGCGACGATTGGTTCGCCTCCCGGTGATGAGCGTGTCCCCCTCGGGGGGGGAATTGGGTTGCTTCCCCACCATGGCCTACGGCGGCGACTCCACCTCGGTGGGCAACTTGCCGCGTTTACTCGCGGTTGATACTGTCGTCACCGAGCGCGCCCTTCACCAGGGTGGGGGCGGACCTTGTGCCTGCGGATAGAAACAAGCGTGAGGAAGACCGGCTCGCCGCTCGGTGGCCGCGGCGTTTGCAGGGGGATCGTGGCGGCACCCTGCGAAGGCCGAATCATCCTGCTAGACTGCGCTTCTAGTATGGCTCGGCCACTTAGGGAACTGTCCGCCTGGCGCAGCGGACGCCGAGGCTCGAGGTGGACGAACGGCTGGAGCGGGATGACTCCGGATCGGTGCCTCGAGAAGCGTCGTTTCCTTGGCGCTCCACGCGGTGCAGGACGGGCGGGTTCCGAACTC
>CAYRKE010000086.1:0-30535 GCA_964424695.1 uncultured Polyangiaceae bacterium | reverse complement strand
TGCTCGAGCAGAGGGTAGGCGAGGGCGTGCTGGGGCTGCTGCGCTCCTTGATGCAGGATCCGAGCTACCCCATGGTGCTCCTGTTCTGCGGTACCCATCACCTGCGCCGTATGAACCAGGACTATCAATCCATCCTCTTCAACACGGCGCGCGAATACGCGGTGAGCTACATGTCCGCGGCCGAATCCGCAGAAGTGCTGCGGCGGCCAGTGGGGGATGCCCTCGAATACGACGAGGCCGCCCTGAGAGAGGCCTATCGGCTCACGGCTGGCCAGCCCTACCTGCTCCAGCTCCTCGGGATCGCGATCGTGGAGCACCTGAATGGCGAGCTCGACCAGGGCAAGAGCCCGGACAACTTCGTGGATCTGCAGGACATGGCGCGAGCCGCCGCGCGCGTGGGCAAGCGCGACAATGCGGCTTACACCCAATACTGGAATGACCGAAGCCCCGAGGAGCGCCGCGTTCTCTCTGCTCTGGCTTCAGTCCCTGAGACCATCCGTTTGGCGCGTACCATCGACGAGACCGCGCGACTGATCGACGAACTCCGCATGAACTTGCCGCGGCCGGACATGGTGCAAGCCCTGGAGTCCCTGGTCGAGCAGGAGTTTCTGGCTCGCGATGAGGGCCAATACGAGTTCCGGGTTCCCCTATTCCGGCGCTGGGTGGCGGCCAAGCACAAGCCGGAGATCGTGCGGGAGCTCACGGCAGAGCCGCGGCGCGAGTGAGTGCGCAGTCAGCGGATCTGGGGTCGGGGGCTTGGGAGGACGCTCTGACCACCGCGCTCGTCGCTATCACTACTGCGGGAAACCTGTCTGAGGGGACGCCCGCCGATCTCGGCTTCCGGCTTCGTTTCGCTGCGCTTCCGGTGCTCACGTACCCTACGTACGCTCCGCTCCGGGTCTCGCGAAGCTTCGCCAGAAACCGAGCTTGACGGGCGGGCTGCCTGAGAGTTTTCGGCAGTAGGACTATTCGGCACCCTGGTACACCACCGTATCGACATAGAAGGTCACCGGACCTGGCACGGTGGAGCCGTCCGCGCCGGTATTGAACATGATGCCGAACTCGCGGATATCCGAGGGGTCGAAGGCATCGTTGTTCGCGATGAACATTTCCGGGTTGATGTCGATGGTGAGCCAGTCATCGCTGTTGAGCATGCTCCAGCCATGCATGGTCCACTCGTAGTCGTCACCGGACATGGCGTAGACCATGATTCCGCCATCGAACTCACCGTCGCGCCGCACGCTGAGGCTCAGACGGCTCCTCGTGAGGTCGAGGGCAGCGTTTTCGGGGCGAAGCTGCACCTGCTGCTCGCGCGCGCTGAACGGCACGTCGATCCGTAGCGCTCCCGGTGCCGGATCACCCTCGGTGTCGGACCATCCCAGCGTGGTCTCGGCAGCGAGCGTCGCAGGCTCCGAGTCTTCCTTGACCAGCCATCCCTCGGTATCGGTGTCGAAGGTCCAGCCCTCTTGGGCACCGAGAGCGGCGGGTTCCGGCCAGCGCGGACCGGGCGCGACTTCGGCCTCGGTGCTCGGGACCAGCACCGTGACGGACATTGCCGGGAGCTCCACCTTGAACGCGTTGGGCTGGACGGCGCGAAGCGACGGACGCCCGGTGGGGCGCGCTGTCCCGAGCAGCGCGTCGTAGCTGGCTTCACTGAGAAGGTATACCTGCGCGCTCTGATACTGCTGCGCCGCCGAGACTTGGAGCTCGGCCACGTGTGCCACGGTGGTCTTGTTGATGGCGACGACCGTGAGCTTCCCCGTCTGCGAATCGACTGCTGCGTACACGCTCGCGGCCGCGACGTCGTCGACGCTCGCTGCGACGGACTGGTCGCCGAAAGCGCTCCCTTCACCGTCGTAGTTGCGATAGACCTGGAAGCCGCCGTAGGTGAAGGCCCGCCCGTCCCCCGCGTGCCAGAGGCTGGCCTGACCTACCCCTTCGCGACCGAAGACGCCGAGCACATCAGCCGTGGCAACGCCACCACTGATGTGACTGCCTGCCCCGTAGTCCCACTCGGCAAACGCTAGCTGCGTGCCTGGGTAATGCTCGTCGATCTGCTGCTTGATGCGGGGAAGGAGGGCAATCGCGCCCACGCTGTCCGAGATCCAGCTGTCCTCGACGTAGCTGGAATCCCAGAGGCTGCGCGGAGCCTGGACGCGCGCCTCGACGGCGCCAGGCGTCGTGGCGCCTTCGGTGATGCGCGTTTCGTCGCCCTGGGCCTCGGGATACCAGTGCAAGTCCACGTAGTCGATCAGCCGCTGACCAGCGCTCTGCTCGGCTGCGGCCATGCGGTCGAGGTAGTAGTTCAGGAATTCGCCTTCCGTTTCATAGTCAGGGCTATCCTGCAGCGTCTCCCACCCGTACCAGCCGTAGCTCGCCAGGCCCAGGATCTGGGCTCCGGGCAGCGCCGCCCGCACCATGGTGGCTGACGCGATGTTGCGCTCGACGACCTCGTCGTAGCCCGGACGCTCTGGCCAGATCTCCGCGTGGGTGTCAGCCCAAATATCCGGTTCGTTATCGAGAGTGACGAGCCATCGACCATTGGGGTAGGTCTCCCGCACCCAGTTCAGGAACTCGTCCTGGTACACGGCGCCATCCTCGAGATCGGGAACAAGGCTCAGCGCCGTCGGCTTGTTTACGAGGTTTTCGAAGAAGCGCACGTCGAGGTGGTTGTCTGTCTCACGGACGTCCGTGCCGTCCTTGTCTGCTGCGACGTAGTCTCCCAGCTGCGTCGCGATGAGGCCCGCCGCAGCCCCCGACTCTGCGACCCCGAGCACGCCCCCAATGGCGGCTCCGGGTTCGTCACTCTCGCTGAGGTATCCGTCGTTGTGGAACGACCAGTCGCTGCCTGCGTTGGAAGCGTTGGTCTCCCAGTTATAGGCACTGAAACGGTTGCCCCCGGCGCGCGCTACTGTGAAGCCCACCTCGGAGACGAGCGCGGCGAGGTCGTCGAGCGCCATGTTGGACGCGTTGATGCCGTAGATCAGCTCCGAAATCGGGTGCGGCTCGCTGACGGCATCGACGGTCATCGTCAGGTCGGCGTCAGCGGTCGGAGGATCGACGATGCTGGGTTCCGGCTCACTCGACGTGCCGCCCGACGCCGACGCCGTGGCCCCGGCGGAGCCGGAGTCAGACCCGCCGGTCGTACCGCCGGTCGTGCCGCCGGCTGAGTCGGCTCCACCCATCGATCCGCCGTCCACTCCGCCACTGGCGTTGAGGGCGCCGCCCGTGGCGCCTCCGCTGCCGCCGTCATCGCTGCAGCCGAGTGACCAAGTACAAGTTCCCGCTGTCAAAACAAGGAAGATCGCCGTTCTCATGATGGGACGCTGAGCACATGCCGTGTGCTCTCCGGGCTATATGAACGAGGCACCGCGAATGATCACCCGCCCCGGAACGTGGTTCGGGCTCGAACGCTGGGGGATCGAGTGTGCCCCGCCAAGTTGCGCGGGTCCAACCCGACCAAGACAGACCTGCTCCGTCATGGGCGGCGCGTCGCTCAGGGACTGTCTCATGCCCGGTTGGGGGGCGCGCCTTTGGAGACGGACACCCACCGACATGTGCGCAGCACCGCGCCCGAAGGCGCACCATTTCGTAGCGACAAGCGGACGATGCACGGTTCGGCAACTCATGAGCGCGCTGGGCTCCGAGCGCCCTGCAACGCTGCCGCACCACCCGCGCCCTCGGAGACCGCCAAATGGTCTCGCTCAATGGCCTCCACCGCGTCGGCTACCTCGAAGACGAAGTGGCCCGCTCCCATCCTGTCGTATAGGCCGGAAAGGTGCATCACGTCCGCAACAGGACCTTTCGCGCCCGCAATGTAGAGCGCAACGCCACGCTGCCGGTACTCTTCGTGGATTTCCCGAAGCGCGCTGTCCGCGCTGGAGTCCAGTTGATTGATGCTGGTTCCGTCGATCACCACGGCACGGACGGGCGGCGACTGCTCGGCTTCGAGTCGACGGAGCGTTTCCCGGAGAAAGCTCACGTTTCCGAAGTAGAACTGGGCATCCATACGCACCACGAGAACCCCCGGCAGTGTCTGCGCTGCTGGATTCCTCGCCACGTTTCGGAATACGCGGGTCCCAGGCAGGCGTCCCAAGACGGCGAAATGGGGACGTGTCGTGCGAACCACGAACCACAATAGGCTTGCCCCGACCCCAGTCAGAATCCCTTGATCGATGCCGACCGTCAACGTGGCAAAGAACGTGATGACAAGAAGAACGAGATCGCTCCGCTTCACCTTCCAGAGGTGTCTCACCTCTTTGACGTCGATTAGGCCGAAGACTGCCGTGAGGATGATCGCGGCCAGGGCGGCCTGAGGCAAGTGGTAGAAGAGTGGTGTGAGGAACAACAGCGTCAAGCCGACGCAGGCGGCCGTCACTATCGAGGCCACTGGGGTCCGTGCCCCCGCTTCGGCGTTGACTGCAGTCCGGGAGAAGCCACCGGCAACCGGGTACGCGTGAAATAGCGCTCCCCCGAGATTGGCCATCCCAAGGCCGACCAGCTCCTGGTTGGGGGCGACCTCGTACTGGTTCCGGCGAGCAAAAGCCTTGGCAACGGCAATCGACTCCATGAACCCGACTAGAGCGATGGTCACTGCGGTGGGCCAGAGTGCACGCAGCCCGTCAGCGTCGAGCAAGGGCAGCCCTGGACTTGGCACACCGGAAGGGACTCTTCCCACGATCTGCACTCCGCGACCAGCGAGGCCAAGCCCCCAGACTGCGGCCGTCGACAATACGACGACGACCAGTGCACTCGGAAGCCGTTTGTCGAGCCGCTTGAGGGTGAGCAGGACGACAACACTCAGCGCGCCGATGAGCAGCGTATACCCATGGGTCTTGTCCAACTGACTCCAGATGGCAGCCAGGGTTTCATGCACGTGGTGAGTGTTATGCGCCTTGATCCCGAACAAGTGTCCTAGTTGACTCACTCCGATGATGAGCGCGGCAGCCGAGGTGAATCCGCTCAGCACGGGGTGTGAGAGGAAGTTGGTGAGGAACCCGAGCCGCGCAACCCCCATCGTGACTTGAAGCACGCCGACCATGAGCGCGAGCTGCACGGCGTAAGCCGCATACTCAGACGTCCCAGCTTGAGCCACACTGCCGACGCCGGTTGCCACCAGAAGCGATACCATTGCGACCGGCCCAACTGCGAGCTGGCGAGACGAGCCGAAGACGGCATACAGAATCAGGGGAACGCCCGATGCATAAAGGCCCACGACTGGTGGCAGTCCGGCGAGGACGGCATAGGCCATCGCTTGCGGGATCAGCATCACAGCCGTCGTCAATCCGGCGATGGCGTCCTGACCGAGTATCTGGCGAGAATAACCAGTCAGCGATTCGATGAAAGGGAAGTACCGGCTCGGTCTCATGCGTACGACCTCGTGAACGCTACGGACTAGTTCTACTGCGAGAGGTTGGCAGAAAGCCCGCCCGGCAAGCCTGGTTGATGGCGAAGCGGGACCGAGCACCGGACCGGAACATACACCAGTATTTGAGGACCGGAAGCTCCGGGTTCCGCGCAGCTAGCGGCCAGGATCGCCGGGCGTCGTCCCGGTCGAGGTCTCGCCGCAGTGCTAGGCTGGTGAAAGCAATATCAGTAGACTGAGGAGCCCTCTCTAGGCGGTCTGTGCCGGAGTTGGTTCGGCTCGCTTCGAGGCTTCTGCAGCCGCACGCTTCTCTCTCCAGCGGCTGTACCTACCGAAGAGCCAGTGCCCCACCACGGTTGACAGCAGGAACACCGCAGCATCGGGAATCAAGGCACCGGCGGAGACCAACGCAGGACCCGGGCAGTAGCCGCCCAACCCCCATCCCACTCCAAACAGCAACGCCCCGACAACGAGACTGGCATCGATGTCCCTGCGTGTTGGTACCAGGAATTTCTCCGCGAACAGGGGCCGCGCGCGACGCATCGTGAGCCGATAGCCGATCGAGTGAACACCGACTGCACCCAACATGACGTATCCCAGGCTCGGATCCCAATCCCCCGAAACATCCAGGAAGGCAATGATCTTCTCGGGTTGGGTCATCCCTCCAAGGACCAGGCCGACGGCAAAAATCAGCCCCGCGAGGAAATACGTTGCCAATAGCATCATCGGAACCCTCCCAAGACACGCTGGACAACCAGCACTGTGAGCATCCCGGAGAGCATGAAGCACGCGGTTGCGACTAGCGAACGAGGGGCTAGACGGCTGACCCCACACACACCGTGTCCGCTGGTGCATCCGTTCCCGAGCCGCGTGCCGAAACCGACGAGCAGCCCAGCAGCCACGAGCGTCCCCATCCTCCCACCTGGCGCGGAAGGAAAGCCTTCGGGCAGAATTGGTGCCATCAGTGCGCCGCCCCCCACCAACCCCAACAGGAAAAGCACTCGCCACAGCCAATCGCCGCCCACGCGCTCAAACGTAGCTCCCACCATGATGCCAGTAACACCAGTAACTCGTCCGTGAAGAATCAGCATGATCGTGACGCTGATTCCGATCAGTATCCCTCCGATCAATGCGCTGAGTAGGGTGACGCTGTTCATACGGTACCTCTGGGCTGGCGGATGTGGTAGCACGCTTGCGTGATCTCTGCGCCAGGCTTGGGGCACTCGGACGAGTTCGTCAACTCCCAATGTCGGGACCGAGGCATCTGCCTTCCTGCGAGCTCGCCGCGAGTCGACCTGCTCTTGCGGAGTCGATCGCTGCGGAGGGCGCGGTTGCGGAGACCATCGTCGCTCAAGCCCACCCACGCAAGGCGGAGGTCACTATCATGGGCACGCGCGGGCGCCGGGGGCGTCTCGCATCGTCGGTGGACGCGTCGCCGAGCAGGTCACCACCTTGGCGACCTGTCTGGTCCTCACTGTGCGCATGACTCACCAACCGACGTGTCACGCGCAGTGTTGCGATCACTAGGTCAGCTACCTGACGATCGAACTGCGACAACTCATAGCAGAACGAGACAACTGGACTTGAGGCTTGCCTGGGGAGTCTCGAAAACGGGCGCGTCGCGCCCTGCTGGCGAGCGTGCACTTATCCTTGGCCGCCCGTCCGTTGCATGGCCTCGCACGTTTCGAGCTGTTGGATACTTCCCGTCACTTTCGGCTTGAACAAGTTGAGGGGCATCTTCAAGTAGCTCAATTCGCCATCGGGTCGAGGCAAGTGACCAGCGTCCACGTTGACCTGCACGCTATGGAATAGAAGCCTTGGGGCCGCCAGCTGTGCGTCCCGGCGCTCGCGGAAGGCCACGAAGTCCTCGAGCTTGGTGTTGACACTGAGCGCGACGTTGGAGCGCTTCTCCTCACCAACTGTGGTCTCGTAGTTCAGCGCACGCCCTCCGGGTTGGTAGTCGTGACACACGAAGATCCGCGTTGTGTCGGGGTGGGAGTAGATTCGCCGGGTGATGGACTGGTACAAGTCGGCTGCGCTCCCGCCTGGGAAATCACAACGACCGGTGCCCGAATCCGGCATGAACAGCGCATCGCCGGTGAACAGCGCGTCCCCGATCTTGAGCGTGCTGCAGGCAGGGGTATGCCCGGGGGTAAACAGGATCTCGATGGTGAGGGCTCCCGCAGACAATGCCCGCGTCTCGTCGAGCAGCAGGTCGAACTGACTGCCATCGACGGGAAACTCCTGCGGAAGGCCGAAGATCGGCTTGAACATCTGTTGGACCAAGGTGATCCGATGCCCTATCGCAACCTTGACGTTGGGGCAGGCCAGCTTGAGCGCCTGTGAGCCCGACAAGTGATCGGCATGGGCGTGGGTTTCCAGAACGTAGTGAAGCTTCAGCCTCTGCTCGTTCAAGAAACCGATGACGGTTTCGACCGATTCGGTGGTGACGGACGTGAACGTGCTGTGGAGGTCCGGACGACGCGCGTCCGGACCAGGGAAAGCCCGGTCCGGTGCCCAGGTTTCGGTATACCGGTCCCCCGAATGCACTCGCAAGCCTCGATTACAGCCCGAGAGACACTGGTCTTGAGCCGGCCAAGGCGGTTTGGTCGGTGGCCGGTTGAGGCAGCGCCAAAAACTGGTCCGGGACGAAGACTGTGCCGTAAGCTGTGGTGGCACAATGTGCGATATCGGCCAACGCCTTCTTCTCTGGGTCCTGGCAGTGAGCATTCTCGTGAGCCCTGGGCTTGCGCACGCTTGGGTCGAGACGCAGGTCACATCGGACGTCGCAACCGTCGACATATCCGAGGACGGTCGAGCACTGGTTCGTCATGAGCTTCTCCTCCGCGTTCGCGGAGGGCCCCTCTTTTCCTACGAGATTGACGGCGTGGATTCCGACGCCGAGCCCATCGCCGACGCCATTATCGAAAAGCGGGACGCGGCAGGGGCCAGATCCGCTCCGCGGACGCTCCTCCTGCATCGGGGCGATGACGGGTCGCTGCTGCTCGAAGTCGAAGGAGAGACCGGTATCCGACATGGAACCTATGCGGTCCGCTTCGGCTATCGTACTGACCTCAAGGGTCGGGGCTATCTGCAACCGAGCGGCTCGCTGGTGACCCTGCGTTGGGTCAGTCCTCGGTTCTCGAACGGTGTCGATTCCATGAAGGTCATCATGCGGATGCCCTCCGGCGACGTTCGGCCGCGGCTGCCCGGCGCGGCGTCCGAGGGGACACCCGTGAGTCTGGACGAGGCCTCGGGGGGAGTCTTCATGGCGAGCGTCCGCCGCAGCGCCGAAAAGGACGAAGTCGAGCTCGTGCGACCGCACGTTGCCAGTGGAGAGCCTGTGGTTTGGCGGGTGCAGACGAGCGGGCGGGCCTTCGGCGTGAAACCCGACGAAGTCGCGCAGCGCCGAGACCGCGTTTTTACCGCCCGCGCCGAGTCGACGACGGCTCGCCGCAATGCCCTATCGCTGCTACTTGCAGCGGGGCTCGCCGTGTCATTGGCAATGCTGGTCTGGCTGAAGGCGCGCGTGCTGGAGCGTCAGGCGCGGAGTCTGGGGGGCGCGATCCGCGGAGTGCTTCCAGGACCGGTCGGATGGCGCGCCGTCGCTGCTGGCACCTTGCTCGCCGCGGGGGTTTTGACGCTGTGGAGGACTGTCCACCTGGTGGCCGCCGTTGGGTTCGTCGTGCTGGCCATGCTCCTCGCCGCGCACCGAACGACTTCGGTCGGGCCGACCCCCCGCGGTCCAGGTCGGTGGCTACCGCTTCATGCCGACGAGGCCTTTTCCGGGGTGAGGCTACCAGGGCGGTGTCTTCTGGGGGCGACCATCCCGGGTGCCTTGACGTTTGGGCTGGCCGTCGCGGGACTGTTTGTTGCGCAGAGAGTGTGTCTCGGCGGTGGCACCGAGGCGATGCTGACTGCCATCTGTGCTGCTGCGACGCTCGTTCCCGTCTTCTTCACCCGAAGCAGCGCGTGGGGATCCGCTTGGGTCCTGGGCGACGCTCCACGCTGGCTCGGATGGCTTTCGCGTCGCCTCGGGGCTACCGAGACCATCAGAGTCTCGCCCTGGGCACGAGTGCCCGATGCGGAGGAAGCTCCTGACGAATTGCGGCTTCGCGTCATGCCCAGGTTCCCCCTTCCCGGCCTGGTTTCCATGGAGGTCGCCCTTCAAGCTCCCGCGGGTCTCGTGGAGCCTTGTGTCCTCGTCAGAGTGCGCGAGGGGTCCGATGCGCACCGCGTCCTCTCCTCGCGTGTCTCATGGGTGCGAGGTCGCAGGCCGGGTGAGAAAGTCGCCGTGGTGCATCCCAAACTGCCGACGAGGGCCATGGCTCTCGCACTAACGCAGCGTCTCGTGGCCGAGCTCAGCTCTCCGGTGCGGGCGCGAGCAGCGTAGCCAGGTCCGGTGGCAAGGGGGATTCGATGCAGAATCCCCGGATTTCTTCATCCCCAGGCCAAGCAATGAAGCTAGCGTGGAGGGCGTGGCGCTCCTCGGGCAAGAGCGTGCTGTGGTTGCCGTAGAGTTGGTCGCCGACGAGCGGACAACCCAGCGCCGCAAGCAGTACCCGAACCTGGTGTCGGTATGCCTTGGACGACTCGATCTCGACGAGGGTCAAACTTTGGCAACGTTCCCGAACGTTCCAGGTGCACGAAGCCGCGTAGGCGCTTCCGTTACGGGGGGGAGTCGGGGTGAACTGAACGCGTTTCGAGGAGTGTCTTGCGGGAGCCAAGAAACCCGAGATCTCGCCGGCGGGTGCTGGTAAAGGCTCGTCGATGATGGCGAGGTATCGTTTGGTCCATTCGGAGCGTTTGAGGGCGGCGGAGAGCCGCTCGAACGCCCTGGCAGTCCGGGCCGCCACCAACAGGCCGGAGGTGCCGGCGTCCAGACGATGAACGAGACCCGACTCCAGGGCGCAGTGCCCGATGCTGGCAAGCTCGGTGAACCTTCCAACGAGAGCATTGGCCAGGGTGTCGCGATCCGCTCCTCGATGGGCCACGCTTGCTTGTCCCGGAGGCTTGTTCACGATCACGTAGTCTTCGCACTCGAAGCGGATATCGAGCGAGAGCTCCGGCTGCGCGAACGCTCGGTCTTCCGGGGGGACCCGAATGGTCAGTGTGTGTCCGGCGACCGCGATCGCACCCTTGTGCGCGCGACGACCATCGAGGAGCACCTGCCGCGCCTCGAAGAGCTCACGAATGCGCTGGCGGCCCAGGCCGAGTAGGTCGCCCACCACGCGGTCCAATCGGAGTCCGGCTTGCGCCGCGCCGATGACGTGGGTGATTGAGCGAGTCACCAGGCACCTTGGAACCCGGCACCGTAGGCCGGCACGGGTGAGCCCTTGGGACCGGAAACGATGTCGACCAGACCCAGCGATGGCCAGACGCGAACCGGCTGCCGCTGCGACGCTGCCAGCGTCGGCTCGCCATCGGTCAACAAGAGCCCGACCACTCCGCCGGCAAGGATTCCGCCTCCCGTCGCGGCCAACCAGGTGCGCGTCCGCCAGGCCTCCTCCTCTTCGTCGACGAGGAGCAAAGGACTTGCGGCGGCCGCTCCAACCAAGCCCCCGAGGCTGGCACTGAGGTCGATGAAGAGCACCCGTGAAGCTTCGATCTGTGCCTGTGTCGCGATCACGCCTGCGGTCACCACGCCGGCCAGCGCCCCGTAGCCCGCGCCCCGAGTCGGAAGTTTCTCCGTGGATCCACGCTTGATCAGCTGCGTGATGCCACCGAGTATGCTGCCGAACGCGCCGCCCGAGTGCGCAAGTAGCGCTCCGCCCTGGTCGACGTCGGCGAGCGCGGCCGACGCCGTAGCCAGAGCGGTCCCCGCGGTTGCACCGAGGAGACCGTAGGCGAAGCGGTTCTCGGAGGGCGTCACGTGGTAGGCGTCCGACAGCATGATGGCCGAGGACAGCGGCCACCACATGCCCGCGGACACGTACCAAGCCTCTCCAACGTCAACATCCCACTCGTCGGCAACGACCATGGACGCGCCCAGCCCGGCTGCCGCACCCACGGCGACCAGGGGATAGGTGAGGCGCGCGTCCGAAGAGCCGCTGGTGCGCTGAAGCGTCCATCCGACGTAGCCTCCGAACACGCCAGCGTTCAGCGCCAGTTGGGCACGCCCAGCGGAGCGAATGACTGGCGCTGGCGATTCGGGAGTGACGGGCAGTTGGTTCGGAGTGGGCTCACGGCTCGGGGACCTGGACTGAGGTGCGGCGTCGAGTAGATCTCTGAGCATGACCGTCGCTCGGAGTTCGAGCGCGTCGAGCGTGACGACTTGGCGCCGGACGAAGACCACGTCGGTGCCAGGGGGGGCTGCTGTCAGAGCGAGCTCGATGGATTGGCCGCGGAGCGTCAGTTGGGGTTTCAGGACCCAGTCCGCGGTGCTGTCGCCGCGGAGATCGTTCGGGTCGCGGGGAGTGTTACCCTCGCTCCGTCCCTCGGTAGGCGTGAGCCCCAGGTCACGTGCCGCTTCGGCAAGTGCCTCGTCGACCCGGCGAGCCGCCTCGGCGACTGCGGGTGGTGAGACGGCATCTGGGGGCGGTGAGACGGCATCTGGGGGCGCTGGCGCTGGGCACTCGGGATCCAGCGCAGCGACCACGGTCGGGAAGAGCTCGACGGTCGCCCGTGACCTGGCGTCCGCATGGGCTGGATCGGCACGCGCTGGATCGGCAACGTGCAGCAGCGCCGCGCACACAGCAATACCTGACCAGATGACGCGGGCGGACGGATAGTGACCGGATCTCATGCGGGGGGATTCTACCAGCGAAGCGGAGCGGCGACACGCCGCGCGACCAACTGGCAGCCAGAGCCACTCCGGTTTGCAGAAATCCGAATGCAGGGACTCCCGGCGCTTTCGCACCGAGGTGGGGGAAACCGAGCCCCGGCAAGGCTGCCCCCCATCGTCGCTCACGTAGCCCAGGTGCGCCCCGGTCGGGTTCTCGCACGTCTCACGGCCGCTGATTCAGAACATCAGGATGGCGCTGAGCCAAGCGTCGATCTCGTGGGTCCCATCCATCTTGAAGCGGTGTCCCACCGCGTCGATCGCGGGCCTATAGTTCGGGTTCGGAACCCCGTTCGGCGTGACTGTGGTGGAACCATCGGCGTTCTGGCCGACGGAGCGGCAGCGCCCCGCCGTGGCAGGCGTCGCTTCGCCGTTCAGGTTGCAGGATTGAGCTGAAGTGATGAGATGGGGCTGCACGTATCGGTAGGCCGCTCCGGCTTTGAAGCGCACGTACTCACCCGGCTGCCACGTGATTTCCGCCAGCAGACGGTGGGCCAAGTGCTGTTGGACGTCGGTGATACCGTTGAAGTACACCGCTCTCGAGTCTGGATCGACTACGGATCGAGGGTTACCCTGCGCATCCTCGCCCGCCATATACTCCGTATAGTTGGCGGTTCGAAGGCTGTTTCGCGCGTCGCTGGAGCCCAGCGCGTCGAAGAGCTCCGAGTAGTCGAGGCCCTCGGAGCGATAGGTTCCCTCGTACCGGAAGTCAACAGCCACCCGTTGGAACTTGTCTAGTGCCTGCCACGGGTAGGCACTCAGGCCCATGAGTAGGGTGCCTTCGATGGGGAAGTTGCTGAGCGCGAACCCGCCCGTATCGAGGCTGTCGAACTCACTGTTCGAGTCGGCGAACTCGAACAGTGTGCGGATCCCTCCGTAGGGCTCGATGGCCAGCAGTCGCTTGGAGAAGTAGGTGTGGACCTCGAACCCGGTGGTGCCACGGCTGACGCCCGGAGAACGGGGGCTGCCTGATCCATCCGTTGCATCCGCGCTGCCGTCGCGGTCGATGTCTCCCGGGGCGGCGCAGGCGACCTGCCCGGTAGCGGCATTGGCGCGGCACGCGTGCATCGGTTCAGACACGCTGAAGCGGGTTTCCGCGCCAATGATCCATGTGGGCAGCACCCGATCCCGGTGCTGATTCATGAGTCCGAGATCAAATCCGACGGCGAGGTATTCGATTCCCGAGCGTGCAGGTGAGTCGAACGGGAGCGAAAACAGCTGCTCTTGGGTCCCATCCGCACGGTAGGCGCCAGCAAGGTTGTCCGTCTGGTCCACCTCGCCCTCGCCCAGACGCGTGAGCTCGCTCGAGCGAGACAGGACTATCGGCATTCGGACCACCAGGGCGAGGTCATGATAAAGCCCAATGTCCGCCCGCGTCTCAAGTCGACTCGTATTCTCCCGGTACTCTGCAACGGGCACGTCCGCTCGGGTGTAGGTGTCCGAAGAAGACTCGGTCCCTTCGCGGTAGATGTCCCCGCGCCGCGAGGTGTATCGGAATCCGAGTGACAAGTGCAGGTCGTACGGATTCATCTCGTCGAAGGCGTCGACGATCCGCAGAATCTCTGCCGGTTCCGCCAGCACTCTCGGCTCACCCACGCCTCGAGGTTCTTCCGCCCTCACGAAGGGCGAGACCGCCAACATCGCTGAGCAGCTCGCAGCCCCCCAGCTTCGTCGAGAATGAGTTACGTGAGCCATGCTTCTGACGCCCAGTGCCGATACGCGTGGACACGGACGCTACCGGGCTACCCACGAAACTGTCAATATGGCCGGTCTGAGCGACCCTCTAGCCGACAGCCCAGGTGGCCGCTCGCCACCCGACGTGCGTCGCTGGCCTAGTTCGGTCGCACCGGTTTGGGCGGAGGAATGATGAGCGTGGCGCGGCTCTCGTCCTCCAGCTCGACGTCGAAGATCTCCGTCGTGATGTCCTCAGCGGCGAGTTCCTCGCGGGCTTGACCCAGCTCCCGGCTGGTGTCCGCCAGCCTGTCTGCGAGGACGCCCAGGAACTGCCAGAGGAGCTTCACCGCGAGCTGGTGCTCCTTGCGGAGGATCTCGAAGAAATCCGCGCGGCGGATCAGCATGAGTTCGCTGTCCCCGATGCTCTGGACCGACGCGGAGCGAGGTTGACTGCGGACCAACGCCATTTCCCCGAAATGGTCACCCTGACTCAGCGTGGTGATCTCGGCGTCGCCCCGTTTCACCCTGACGGTTCCATTCAAGACGATGTACAGCTCTTCACCGCGATCTCCCTCGCGGATCACCAGATCGCCGTCTTTGAAGGGTACCACCTCAGTCACCTGCAGGACTCGCAGAATCTCCCGATCGCTGAGCGGGCGGAAGAGTGGCATTCGCGCGAGCACCTCACGCCGCAGCTGCAGGCGCTGAGCTCGGCGTTCGTCGCGGGCCTCAGAGTCGCCGATTCCCAGTGCGAGGACCGTGATGTTGTCCTTGCCTCCGCGTTCGTTGGCGGCGTTGATCATCGCTCTGACGCTCTCTTCGCTGATGGGGGCCGCCAGCATCCTCCCGAGCGACGCGATGTCGTCTTCGAAGTAACCGCTCAACCCATCCGTACAGAGCAGAATGTGGTCCCCCGCGACGAGATCTAGCACCAGCGTGTCGGGTTCCGCATGCTCGTACACGCCCACTGCGCGCGTGATGGCGTTTTTCTGCGCGAGTTTCTCGGCGGCTTCCCGGGTGATCTTCTTGCGACGGACCAGCTCGTTGTAGACGTTGTGGTCTTCCGTGATCTGCTCGACCACTCCGTTGCGAAGAAGGTAGAGGCGACTGTCTCCACAGTAGATGATGAAGGCCTGGGTGCCGAGGACCAAAACGGCGACGAGGGTTGTGCCCATGCCCCGCTTCTGGACGTCACGTTCTGCCTCAGCATGCACCTTGCTCGATGCGCGATTCACAGCGAACTCGAGCATGTGGATGATGTCACGGCGGCTCACCTTGGCAGCGCCGGACTTCTGGTCCATGTAGTCGTTGAGTAGGTCGGACTCGCGCTTGACCTCCTCATGGAAGGTTCGAACCGCAATGGCGCTGGCGATCTCACCCGCTGCGTGGCCACCCATACCATCGCAGACGACGAAGAGACCCAGTCTCTTGTCCACGAGGTAGTTGTCCTCGTTGTGGTCTCTCTGGCGTCCAACGTCGGTGAGGGCCGCGAATAGGAGCTCCGTGCTGCTCATGCACCTTGCAGCATAGCCGAAGCCTCCTTCGCCGAGCTAGAACGAGGCGTTGCCCGGACGCCGGAGCGCTTGCAGCGCGCCGCTCAGTGTCCGGCACAGCCAGCGCTCTGACGGCGGAGGACCAGCGGATTCACGGTCAAACCCGCCATCACGGCACTTATGGAAGTCCCGGAGGACCTGGAGGGGCTGTGGCGGAGGTTGACTTGGCGCCTTGCATAATAAGACTGTCCGGGCGGTTGGTCGTTCTTCGGCGGGGGCGGTCAAGAGCTGGCAGGAGCGGTGAGGGTGCCGAACAGCCCAGGGTCAATCGGCTGACGGCGCGCGTCGCCCGTCGCAGGGAACGAGGGATCCCACCCGGCGTCGGATGCGGGGGCATTTCTCCCGCATCTTCGCCTTGTGGTCGACGACTACTTGAAGGTCGCTGAGCGCGTGAACTTGACCGAGCCGTTGCCACGCGCGTTGAGGACCTTTTTCCCAACCTTCACCTTACCTCCTGGATGGAGCGGACCTTCGAGTGTGACGGAGTTGACCCACCCAGTCATCATGTCGATGGCAGCCGGACCCTTGAGGTCGAACTTGAACTCGGTCTCGCCGCTTCGAAGCGTGGCTGTCAGGGTGAGTTCGAGCTTCGCGGTCTTCCGGCTTCCGTCGTCGATGCCAACGAACTTGGCGGTCATCTCACTTTCGTCGAGATTCACGCCAGGAATTGCCCCCATGATCGCGCGGATGAAGCTCGAGTCGACCTCGAGATCCTTCGCAGGTTGCTCGCCCACCGCGCCCAAAGCCTTCAACGTCACTGGCGTGCCGCCGACGTACCCGTACTCGCCCATGACGGCTTCCAGCTCGGCGCTGGTCATGGGTTCCTGCTTGGCTCTGGTCACGCTGGGGTCGCCGTCGCCCGCCTTGACGACATAGGTCTTGCCATCCGTCGGAACCTCATAGACCAAGCCGAGCAGGGGTTTGGCCTCCCACTTCCCGTACACGACCTCGAGCTCCGCAACTGCGTTACCGCCGACCGCCTTCACTCGGTGCGTGCGTTCCTCCTCGAAGCTCCACGTGCCGGTCTGGACTCCGGCAGCAACGTCATCGTCTCGAAGCAGGGTCAATCCGAATTCCATGCTGAGCTGGCGACGATCGAGGTTCTGGGTTCCAACCGGCGGTGGCTGAGGCTTGCCGGTACGGTTGGTGCTGTCCGATCCTTCGGCCGCCCCTTCCTCCGCAACGGACTCGCCTGGACTGTCTGTTCCGCTCGAGGGCACTTCCGCTTCCTGGTTCGGTCCAGTGCCGCCACAGGCCGCAAGCCAGAGGGTTGCAGCTCCAATCCAAGCGATCGTTGTCAGTCGGGCCATTGAATCCACGCTCCTTCGAGGGCCACATCATACATGACCTTGGCGCCCAGGGGATTTTCGTGCGCTCGAGATGGGGAAGCCCAACTTCCAGGCATTGGGGGAGCGAGGAGAGCCGACCTGCGGTCTCGACGTAGGCCCGGTCCTAGCCGTCGGTGTCGGCGCGGGCTGCTCTGCGCGGATGCAGGGGACCCGAACCCCCGGCTCATTGGGGGGGGGCGGCTGGTTGGTCGGGTGGGGGTGACCGCGGGTCGTCTGGTCGGTTAATTCCGATCGCGAGGCTCCCACGAGATTCCCTGTGCTCAGGGCACCGAGAGGGTTGGATGGTGTGGTGCACCTTGCCACATCAGTGGTACAAGGTTCGCTAGCGCTAGAGCTTTCGACTTGCGGCAGACTGCCGGCTTTCCACTGGTGCGAGCTTCCGATTCCAGGGAGTTTCTAGGGCTTCTTGGGCAACCCACCATAGTCAAGAGTACACTCAGTACCACGACCGTCCCAAAGGAGGGCGTCATGAGAGGCAGAGCCTATTTTGCGCTGTTGGCCACGATGATGTTGGCGTGCGCATCGAGCAAGAAGCCCGACTCCAAGACCGGGCTCAGTGATGACCCACTGTTCGCCGCCGAAAACAACGAAACCACGACGGCGAACCAGGCGAGGGAGTCCAAGGGGCCCCAGTGCCTGGATTCCGAGGGCTACCAGATCACCTGTCTCGGCGATCAGGACTGCTGCCCTGGTTTCTACTGCGGTTTCGATCCCGAGGGCAGTCAACGTGAGAAGACGTGCCTCTTCGGCGGTTGAGGCAGCGGCTCGAGTCTGCGCGGGGGGCTCCGATTGCAGACATGTTCGGCCCCAGATAGCTTCGGCTTGGGGCCGCCTCGCGTGCTGGAACCAACAAGCAGCGGGGTGAAGCGTCCGCGCGGACACGGGAGCAGCAGAGCGCAGCTGAAGCTCCCTGGACGCTTCCTCACTCGGCCCACGCCGGAGTGGGATTGCGCAGCGTGGCACGTTCCGCATGAGGCGGATCGCCGCCGGTTTCCCTGTCCAGGCTTGAAGGGATATCTCGGATCAGGGCGGGAATCAGCGGGTCCTGTCGCCTCGCGGAGGGGCGGAGCTGAGCGAGGAGATAGGGTCTGGTGCGGGATCGAGTTCAGAGCGACCGGTTGTTCTGGCCCGGCATCAAGAGATGTGGCGCGTCCGTCGCACCAGGCAAGCGAGTTATCGGACTACGTCGAGCGCGCGTAGTGCGTGGGATGATCGCTCCGCGCCCTCGCAGTCTGACCCTCGTCCACCTCGGCCACTGCCCGGAGCGGGCAACTTTCCATTGGGCGTGGCGGGGCGGTCTGCTCGGGCTTGCTCTGGCGGGTCAAGCCTGCGGCGGTCCGGAGCATGGTGGTTCTGGCGTTGTCGGCGTGGCCGGTGCTTCCCAGGGTGGCGCGGGTGGACTCCGCGATGTGGCAACGATTGGGGAGTACGTGCCGGACGAGCGAGAGCCCCCGCCCGAGGACCTGGATTGGAGTCGGTGTTCGCTCGTCGAGGGGGAGGCCACTGCCGAGGCGGAGTGCGCAACGGTGAAACTTCCCCTCGACTGGAAGACGGCCGAGAGCACCACGATCGACGTATTCGTGAAGCGGTACCGCCTCGTCGGTCGCCCGCGGGGCCAACTGTGGCTCCTCAACGGCGGGCCCGGGGCATCCGCGGCAGACTTTGCCTGGCTTCTCGAGTACTTCCTCGATCGTAATCCCGATCTGGAAGTCTACCTCCCGGACCACCGCGGAACCGGGAACTCCTCCCGTCTGGCGTGCAGCACGGACAGCACGCTCTACGAACTCGGCGACACGCACGCGGCTCGGGTCCAGACTTGCCTCGCCGAGATCGGCGAGCAGTATCCCGAGGGCATCGGAGGCTTTTCGGTGAGCGGAGCTGCGCGGGACATCGGGGAACTGGTGGCCCGCACTCGACACGGGGAAGAACCTGTATACCTCTATGGCGTGTCGTACGGCACGGTCTGGGCGCAGCGCTACCTGCAACTCCATCCGGAGCAGCCCAGCGGAATCATTCTCGACTCGATCTGCGCCCCCGGCGAATGCCTGTTTGCCGAACGCTACGACGCTCTGTTCGACGAGACAGGCAGGGCACTTCTGGGGATGTGCAACGAGCGACCGGACTGCGCAGGCGAACTCGGGGGGGATGCGATTCGGACTCTCGATGGTGTGCTCGACGCACTCGACGACGGTCACTGCGCGGAGGCCGGGCTGACCCGCGCCCGGTTTCGTCAGCTTCTGGCCCAGATGCTCCGCATCGTTGGAATCAGGGAACTCATCCCGGCCGCCATCGCCAGGACCCTTCGGTGCTCCTCCGAGGACGTTGCGGCACTGCGACAACTCTGGGAGACGCTGATGGCTGAGTCGGTCAGCGATCCTACCAGCTCGGATGTCCTCGGTGTGAATATCCTCGTGTCCGAGTTCATGGAGTCGCCGCTGCCGACCAGGGAGGACGCTCAAGCCGCGCTGCTCAGACTCGGCTTCTCGCGGGATATCGGCCCATCCCTCATTGCTCTTGCCGAGCTCTGGCCGCACTATACCCGTGACTTGGTGGAGCTCGAGCTTCCCGACTCATCGGTTCCGATGCTGATGCTGACAGGTGGCCTCGACCCACAGACGCCCCGAGTCGTGGCGCAGCGGACTCTGGACCACTTTCACGCCGAACACCAAATCGCGGTTCACTTGCCGACGGCGGGGCATGCCAGCCTCCTCGAGTCACCCCTCGGGGATGTGCTAGCCACCGAGACCTGCGGAAAGGATCTCGTCGCTCAGTTCCTCGCGGCGCCGGAGGCCGACATTGATGGAAGCTGCGTTGACCAGATGGCCGAGGTGGACTTCTCGGGGGCTCCCAGTGTTGTCGAAGCGCTGTTTGGCACGGACGACGCGTGGCTCGGATGGGCACCTCGAGTTGCCTTACGTTGAGAGTCAGGCGTCCGCCGTGGCCTGCGCTATGATGGCGCCGTTCGCGAGCGACGGAGTCGCTCACGCCGGAAGTAGTACTGTCATGAAGATACGAGTTGGTCTGGTTGGGTTTGGTGTCATCGGCACGGCTGTTGCGGAGCTGCTCGCGGAGCAAGCGGACCTGCTGAAGGCACGTAGCGGCGTCGAGGTATCACTGGAGCGTATCGTCGACATCGACATCGCGCGGGATCGCGGCGTTGACATCGGGACGGCAAAGCTTGGGACCAACTACCGAGATATCATCGAGGATCCGAGTATCGACGTCGTTGTGGAGCTGGTTGGCGGTACGAACGTTGCACGCCGCGTCGTCACCGAGGCTCTCGAGGCGGGTAAGCACGTCGTTTCCGCCAACAAGGCGCTGCTTTTCGCCCACGGGAACGAACTGCTGGCGCTGGCTCAACGCAAGCAGCGAGAGCTCCGGTACGAAGCGAGTGTTGGCGGCGGCATCCCCATCATACGGGTCATCAAGGAAAGCCTCTCCGCCGACCAGATCACGAGCATCTACGGCATCGTCAATGGAACCACCAACTTCATTCTCACACGAATGATCGACGAACAGTGGTCCTTCGAGGATGCGCTGAAACGCGCGCAGCAGCTCGGGTTCGCCGAGGCCGATCCAACGCTCGATGTCAACGGTTCGGATGCTTCGCACAAGATCGCGATTCTTGCGAGTCTGGCATTCAATACGACAGTCGATCCGAGCCATGCCCATGTCGAGGGCATCGACAAGCTCCAGTTGACCGATGTCATGTATGCGAAGGAGCTCGGCTATGTCACCAAGCTCCTGGCTGTGGCGAAGCTCAAGGGAGAAGAAGTGTTTCTGCGCGTGCACCCGACGCTTGTGCCGAGCCGGTGCGCCTTGGCGAACGTTTCCAACGAGTTTAACGCCGTGATGCTCGAATCTCGCTATCTCGGCGCATCGCTCTATGTTGGCAGGGGAGCGGGACCGCACCCAACGGCGACCGCCGTCGTGGCCGACATCGTCGACGTCGCCAAAGCGGTGTTCGGCAAGCACGAGTTCAACGACAGCCGCTACGCCAACTTCAACGCATATCGAACCGGAAGCCACCTTGAGCTCGAGTCACGTTTCTATCTCCGACTCAACACCGAAGAGCGTGCCGGAATTCTCGCCGTTATCACCAGGATTCTGGGCGAGCACGGCATCAGCATTTCCGCCATCATCCAGAAGGAGGGCGGCCAGAATGATTCGATCCCCATCGTCATCCTCACCCGCGGGTCACGCGAACGGAACGTGAGGCAAGCCGTCGCGGAGATCGCGGAGCTCGATTTCGTGCACGGGACGCCCGTGGTGCTCCACATCGAGGATGTGTCGCTCTGAATCCTACTGCCGAAGACTCTCAGGCAGCCCGCCCGTGAAGCCCGCCAAGTCCGCGGCCCAAGGCCGCGGCGCGCACGCAGTGCGCGAGTGCACCGGAGCGGAGCGTACCAGGGGTACGTGAGCACCACCTGGAAGTGGACGACGTCCACTTCCAGCACCAGCCCAAGCGCAGCGAAACGAAGCCGGAAGCCAAGAGCGGCGGGCGGCCTCTCAGACAAGTCTCCGGCAGTAGTGCCAACGTTCTCGCTTGATGCGCGCGGATGCGCTGGCAGATGGACCGATTGGTTTAGCACGAGCCACCCGTCTATGACGCATCGCGTTGAAGCATGCGACCAACCACCGTGCCAATTCCTCTAGAATTCGCAGGAATAGCGCCTTGCGGAGAGTGGACACCGTGGCACTCCGTGAGGGCCGCAAACACTCTAGGTACGGCGGAACCTTGGAGTTGGGCTCCGCCGTGGCGCCGAAATTCGTCCGCGCTCAAGCGGAAGCCTTCGATCAGTGAACGCATTTCCTGGGGCTTCGTCGTGTGGTTCAACCAAAGGCGCCAGGGTCGCATTTAATTCGCTTGATCGACTGATCCCGACCCACTAAACAGGTCGATTACCGAAGTGAAGTCGCTGACTTAGGTGCGTAGTGTGAGTAGCACTATGCAACAAAGCGCGAAAGAGGTTTCACATCCAGCGGGTCTTGGCTCGCTGGCAGACGAGCACGCGGGCAAGTCGGAGGGCGCCATGCTGCACACCGACATCTGAGGTTTCAGTTCGCGGCTCGCAGTTAGATGGATTCGATCGGTTCCAAGGTGGTCGAATCAGAAGGTCCAGGAGCTACGATGATGCAGACCGCAGTTGTCACGAGTGAGCCAGTCGTTCTCTTCCAGCGTCCGGAACCAGTTGCGGCACCGAGCAGCCTGCAATCTGGGTTCTGGGGGGTCAGGGAGCCCGAGCTGGATGGTGTGGAGCTGGCGGCGGCAATCGCGCTCGTGGTGCATCGTGGGGTTCTTGCTTCGGCGCCGCGACGGGTCTTGCCGGTGCGCGGCTACTGAGAGAGTTGCTGCGAGCGTAGCAGGGCATTGCTCGGGGTTCGGACGGCCACGTCGTCGCGGCGAGTCTCGAGAAACGACGTGGGACTGGTGATCCCCTCTAGAAGTGGAGGGTTTCCGCGGGTGCGGGACGAGAGTCTCGTTTTGGCCCGATTCCCGCGGAGGCTCTGTCGCGCCCGGAGGAGGATTGCGCTGTGAGATACGTTGTTGAATTCGATAATGGTGAGCGGTTCGAGATCGAGCTCGATGCCGCCGGCAATGCGATAACCGTCGAGGATGGAGAGAGCGTCGGGGTCGCGGTCGAGCGAGCCGATGGCGGCGTGAACGTGACCACCGGGGACGGCAGGCGAGCCCGGCTTCGGTTGGACTATGAGGACGGGCAACTCGTCGTGTGTCTGCCCGATGGCCGCCGCCGGCGGGTGCGGGTTGAGCTAGCTGAAGCCGAGGCGTGGCGCCGCGCAGTGTGCGCTGAGCCCCCTCGCGCTGGGGCGACAGTGCCCGATGAACTCCCGGCACCTATTGCCGGAAGCGTCGTGCGCCTCCTGGTTGCGCCGGGCGCTCGAGTTGCGGAGGGTGACCCGCTGATGATTATCGACGCCATGAAGATGCAGAACTCGATTACTGCTCCGAAGGCTGGGGTCGTGACGTTCAAGGTCGAGGCGGGCCAATCCGTCCGCGCCGGCCACTTGATTGCCACCATCACCGAAACGGAGCTGACGAAATGACCACGAAGAGCCGCAGCAATGGCAACGGTGAGGGGAGCAAAGCACCCGAGGCGACGAATCTTGCTCGGGCCAGGCTCGAGCTTCTGTTCGACGCTGGGACCTTCGACGAGCTAGACGCGGCCGTCGTGCACCGAACCGAGGCGTTCGGCATGGCGAAGAAGCGGGTGCCCGGCGATGGTGTCATCACCGGAGTGGGACGCATCAACGGGCGGACCGCCTACGCCTACTCGCAGGATCGCACGGTGCTGGGTGGGTCGCTGGGCGAGATGCACGCCGCGAAGATCTGCAAGGTCATGGACATGGCTGCTCGCAATGGGTCGCCCTGCGTCGGGATCTGTGACTCGGGCGGTGCTCGCATTCAGGAGGGCGTGGGGTCGCTCGCCGGCTACGGTGATATCTTCTACCGCAACGTTCGCGCTTCTGGGTACATTCCGCAGCTCTCCATCATTCTGGGGCCGAGCGCTGGTGGGGCGGTTTACAGTCCGGCGCTGACCGACTTCGTCATCATGGCCGAGGGGCGAAGCTACATGTTCCTCACTGGTCCGAAGGTCGTCAAGACCGTCACCTTCGAGGACGTGAGCGTTGAGCAGCTCGGCGGTGCCGCGATCCACTCGACGCGCACCGGGCTCGCCCACTTCATGGTTCAGCATGACGTGGAAGCGATCGAGACAGCGCGCCGGCTCCTTTCGTACCTGCCGGAGAACTGTCAGGAGCTGCCTCCTGAGGCTACCGCCGTCGATCCGCCGGACCGCTCGTGCGAAGGGATTGGGGAGATCGTTCCCGCCGATCCCCAGGAGCCCTACGATATGCGGGATATCGTGACTCGGGTTCTCGACCAGGGCTCATTCTTGGAGATTCACGAGCGGTATGCCGCCAACGTCGTGGTCGGGTTCGCCCGCCTCGCGGGGCAGAGCGTCGGCGTGGTTGCCAACCAGCCGAACGTGCTGGCCGGAGTGCTCGATATCAACGCGTCTCGGAAAGCGGCGCGGTTCATTCGCACCTGCAACGCGTTCCGCATCCCCATCATCTCTTTCGTGGACGTGCCTGGGTTCCTTCCCGGGCAAGATCAGGAGCACAGTGGGGCCATCGTGCATGGGGCCAAGGTGCTCTACGCTTACTGCGAGTCCAGTGTGCCGAAGCTGGCGGTCATCGTGCGCAAGGCCTATGGCGGCGCGTACATCGTCATGAGCTCCAAGCATGTGGGCGGCGACGTCAACCTGGCATGGCCCTCAGCGCAGATTGCCGTGATGGGCGCCAAGGGCGCGGTGGAGATCCTCCACAAGCGCGAGATCACCGCAGCGGCTGATCCAGCAGAAGCGGCCCAGAGGCTTCAGAACGAGTATGAGGAGCAGTTCCTCTCTCCGAGGCAGGCAGCCGAGCGAGGCTTCGTCGATGCTGTGATCGACCCGGCCGACACCCGCCGTCAGCTCTGCCGCATGATGGGAGCCGTAGCCCACCGTCGCGATCTCACCTGGCCCCACAGAAACGGCAATATTCCGACCTGATTAGATTCCGTTCCGATCCGCGCCTTCCGGGGGGTGGGCGGGTCGGAACGGTTGGCCGAGGCTCGTGCGCAGGGCGAACCCAGCGGTGACGCCGATTTACGGGTCGTTGTCGTGTGCGTGTCTGGTACGGTTGCAGTTGGCGTGCCGTGCAGGAGCCCGCGGTAGTGGACGATGGACAGACGCAGAGCCTTGCTTGCCAGCCGGTATGAGCTGACCGCGACTCTTGAGTCGACTCATCATGCGCCGAGCTGGGTGGGGCTCGAGATCTCGACTGGCACCCTGGTGCGTGTGGCCACCGTCGACGCTCGAGAGCTCGATCGGTATAGGAAGCTTGGCGGCGTGCGGCAGCTTCACCTCGCGGGGGTGCAGGAGGTTCTCGGGGAGGTGGACTTCCGAGAGCTCGGCATCCAGTCAGGTCCAGGACGGGCTCACTCGCTGGTCGTCTTCGAATACGTGGGGGGCGTCACCCTTCACAAACATCTCCTCACCCGAGGTCGTCTTGAGCCATTCAAGGCCGTGGCCTGGGTGTTGCGTTTGATCGCGGCGCTCGAGGCGATGCATGCGGTCGGGGTTCCGCATGGGTCACTCAGTCCAAGGAGCGTGATCGCCGAGCCGGCGGGGCGCGTTATCCCGCCCATATTGATGCTAGCGTCGGCTCCGGTTCTTGCCGCCTACTGTTCTCCCGAGCGCGTGAGAGGCGCCGCGCCGTCCGTCGGCGATGACGTTTGGGCACTGCTCAGCACCATGTACCGGATGGTCACCGGCGAAGCGCCATTCAGCGACACGGATCCGAGGGTGCTCCTCGCCGAGCTGTCGCGGTGCCGTCCTCGGCCTCTGCAGGAGTTCGAGATCGACGATCTCGAGCTGCAGCGAGTGTTCGATGCCGCGTTCGAACCCAACGAGCGTCAGCGGCTGTCGCGGCTCGACGATCTGAAGAAGGCGCTGGACCGCTGGGAGCGAGAGGAATCGCCGGTCTTGGTTTCACGCGCCTCGCCATCCCGAGCTCTTCCACGGCTGGGGACGCTCACACTCGGGGGGATCTCGGGACCGAACGCCGAGTTGGTGTATGGCGACAGGGCGCGCCCTGCAGACGAAGGGGGCGTGCCCGCTATCGATGCCAGTCTGGCTGCTGGGCGGTCCTCGCTAGTCGGGACTCCGACGGCCGCTGCTGAGTCCTCGAGTGTTTCGGGAAATCGCTCCACATCGGTCGGGGAGCCGCGCGCCGCCGTGCGCAGCGAACTGGGGCCGTCTCCTGAGCGGGGGCGCCTCGATTCTCTCGCCACGCAGCTGTCGGCACGACGCATGAGGCGCGGCCGAGTGTCATGGCTCCTTCTGGGGGTCCCCGTGCTACTGGCGGCCGTGGGGATTGGCTATCTGGAGTTTGGTGATGAGCTCGGGATCGGAGCCAAGACCCCGACCAAGCCAACGCCCGACCAAGTCGAGAGTGCCTCACGTTCGCTCAGCAGGACTTCCTCTGTGAAGGCGACGGGCGGGCGGAATGGTGGAAACCGAGCGCAGCGCCGGGCCTCCTGCGTTGAGTCGTATTTCCCGAAGGGGGTTTTCGACGCGGGCGCGGACTTCGAGTTTCTCTGCGAGGGCGGTGACTTCCGGGCGACGACGACCCGGCTCTTCGGGATGGCTCACGTCGGGCAAGCCGGGCAGTCCGACGCGGGAGCCTCCGCGCCGCCCAAAGCCGATGCCCGCGCCGACGGCATGTCGGATGGGGGCGTGCTGATCGTGAAGAGCTCGATCAATCCGGCGCAGCGAGAGCTGGATCTCGGGTGGTACGAGCTCGTGGCTGCGACGATGACGCGTGCTGGCTGCTGCGAGAAGGCGCCGTCCATCGACGTCCCCGAAACCAAGGGCTGGTGCGTTCAGCTCGAGAAGGCACTACGCCAGGTTGCTGACGACAGCCGCAAGCCTGGGGATCTTTCGCCAACGATTCGGGGCTTCGATGAAGCGGTGGAGTGCCTGTTCGCCAACCAGATCCCGAGGCCTTACGTCTACGAGCTGCGTCCCACTGTGCAGCAGCGCGCGATGCTCCAGCGCTTCCTCACCCGGGCTGCAGAGAACGAGGCCAAGCGAGCCTCGGGTCGCTGAGGGCGCCCGCGGTCAGGGCGATCCTCGGGCCTCGAGCCCAGGGGCGGGCTGTCCTCGGGACTAGAAGTCTGCGGATCCCGGGGTTCGGGGAAATGGGATGACGTCGCGCACGTTGGTGAGGCCGGTGATGTACACGAGGGTCCGCTCGAGGCCGAGCCCGAAGCCCGCGTGCGGGACGGAGCCGTAGCGTCGTAGGTCCCGGTACCACCAGTAGTCTTTGGGGTTGAGCCCCTGCTGGGCGAGCCGCGCGTCGAGTACGTCGAGTCGCTCCTCGCGCTGGGCACCGCCGATGATCTCCCCGATGCCAGGGGCAAGAACGTCCATCGCTGCGACGGTCCTGCCATCGTCGTTCATCCGCATGTAGAACGCCTTGATCTCTCGAGGGTAGTTCATGACGACCACGGGGCGGCCGACGATCTTCTCGGTCAGGTGGCGCTCGTGTTCGGACTGGAGGTCTGCGCCCCAGTGTGCGGGGAACTCGAAGGGCGTCTCCGGTGGCTTGTTCTCGAGCAGGCGAATGACCTCCGTATAGTCGAGTCGCTCGAAGCTCGAACTGACGAACTCCTCCAACCGACTGATGCAGGTCGGGTCGACGCGATCCCGGAAGAACGCCATATCGTCCGCCCGTTCATCAAGCACCGCTCGGAAGATTGACTTCAGGAATCTCTCTGCCAGATCCGCGTCCTCAGTGAGATTCGCAAAGGCGATTTCGGGCTCCACCATCCAGAACTCGGCCAGATGTCGGGTCGTGTTGGAGTTCTCCGCCCTGAACGTTGGCCCAAAGGTGTAGACCTTGGAGAGCGCGAGGCAGTACGTCTCGAGTTCGAGCTGGCCCGAGACCGTGAGGTAGGCGGGCTTGCCGAAGAAGTCGAGGGAGTGGTCGACGGAGCCGTCGGGCGTCCGCGGCAGATTCGCGAGATCGAGTGTCGAGACTCGAAACATCGCGCCAGCGCCCTCACAGTCGCTGGTCGTGATCAGCGGGGTATGGATCCAGAAGAAGCCCTCGCTCTTAAAGAAGCGATGAATCGCCTGAGAAACGCAGTCCCGGACCCGGGCAACCGCCGCGAACGTGTTCGTCCTTGGGCGAAGGTGGGCGACCTCCCGCAAGTACTCGTAACTGTGGGCCTTGGGTTGAATCGGGTAGGTCTCGGGATCCTCGATCCAACCGGCGACATGGATCCGCTCGGCGCGCAGCTCGACGGCTTGCCCCTTGCCTTGGGAGGCAACGAGTTGGCCTTCAACCTCCAGAGAGCATCCTGAGACGAGCCGCAGAATTTCGGTGCGGTAGTTGTCGAGTGAAGCGTCCGCCACAACCTGCAGCGATGCGAAGCACGTTCCATCACTCAGCTGCAAGAAGGAGAGTCCAGCCTTCGAATCACGTCGGGTGCGTACCCAACCGCGGACAATGACTTTGGTGTCGAGGGCGGCGGGGTCGCCGAGGAGGGAGGCAATCGAACGAGCAGCCATGGGGCGAAAGAAGCCCGATTTTTGCCTCCTGCGCCAGTCCATCGAGCTCGACACCGCAGATCCCAGGGATCCGTGAGGCCTTGCGGCCATCCCGCAGCGGTTCTCCGGTGCGCCCGGGCCTGCGTCGTCCGGCTCGATGGTGCCGTTCGGCCGTTTGGTCAGACTGTATGCAAGCAGAACGAGTCGCGGATTAGACCCGGCCCTGTTGGGCACTGGTTCACTGCCAGGTATCCCGGCTCTGGTCTCACAGCAGGAGTGAGCACGACGACGTACCAGGCTGATGCAGGCAGAGCGGCTCTTCGGCGGCCGTGCTCCCCGAGGTTGCGAAGGCGCGAGCACGAGAACCTCCACAGAGCCACCTGAACTCGCATCTGCCGCACTTTCCCGTGAGGAGGCTCATATCGCGAAGGTCGACCAGCGCGGGGTGCGAGCGATAGATCTCTGAGAGTCGATCGCGCTTCACATTCCCGAGAAGAGGCTCGGGCAGGAAACCCGCTGGGTAGACGTTTCCGTTGCGCGCCACGAAGATGACGCCATTGCCATCGCGCATTCCGAGTCCGAAGCGACGCGCTCTCGGCCGGACCTGCTCCCACGTGGCACCTTTGGCCATCTCCGACTCGATCCAGAATCGCCGGTAGTGCGGAGCCTCGACGGTACTGATGTGGAACGGTGCGGTCGAGGATTGGCTATACACCCAGGCGAAGAGGGCCTCGAGCTCTGCTGCCGAGGGAGCGACGAGATTGGCACCACGGCCTGTGGGAACGAGCACGAATAGGCTCCAGCGCACGACCGGAGGCGCCTGCGTGGTGAGCAGTTCGTACATCTGCTGGACGTGGGGCAGAGTCTCCGTGCAGATCGTGGTGTTGACCTGGACCGGGAGCTCGAGTTCTCTGGCCCAACCGAGCGCACGCTGTGACGCAGCGAAGGTTCCCTCGACGCCGCGAAATGCATCATGGACTCCGACGTTGGGCCCATCCAGGCTGATTCCCAGCGCGGTGATCCCCAGGTCCCGGAAACGCACGACCGCTTCGCGGGTGAGGGACGGGGTTGTGCTGGGGGTGATGGCGATTGGCTGACCAACGGACCCGGCGTACTCCATGATGTCGAAGAGATCCCGGCGCTTCATGGGATCGCCTCCGGTCAGAACCAGCAGACTCCCGAGGACTTTCACCTCGTCCACCAGGGCGCAGGCCTGGTGGAAGTCGAGTTCCTCGGGATCCCGAGAGGGCATGGCTTCGGCTCGGCAGTGCCGGCAAGCAAGATCGCAGGCAACGGTCATCTCCCAATAGACGTTGCGGGGGGCTCGGTCGTAGACGTAGGCTTGGGCGGCGCTGGGTATCATCTCGGGGTCGACTCAGTATCGGCGAAGGGGCACTTAGGGCTACCCGAATGACGGGGTTTCGTGCGGCGGGTATCGGGATACACCCGATCGAGCCCTATCGGGCAGCAGTCAGGGAAGGTCAAGTCTTCAGGTGTCCGCTCTTGCTGTAATTTCTCGAGTTCTGGGGGGATTGACCGGGTCGGCGTGGGCGTCGGGAATTTGGAGACATTGGACTCGGGTCCGCGCACCTTTGGCTCCCAACCGACTGGGAGAATCGCCCCGCCAGGTGTGTCGGCGCTTGCTCTTGTGTTCAACTGGGTCGTTGTAGAGGATGAATTCGAGGTTGGCGTGAAAGCTAGGATTCTTGTCGTCGAGGATAGCGAGGCCCAGGGCGCTCATGTCGTCCAGGACCTGGAAGCGCGGGGTTACGAGGTGCGCTGGGCTCGTACGGGAATCGAGGGGCTGAAGCTGGCCCGCCAGTGGCTTCCGGAGTTGGTGGTGCTCGACGTGGTATTGGGCGACGTCGACGGTTTCTCGGTGTGTCGTTGGCTCAAAGTCCATGCGGACACCCGGGACATTCCGGTCATCATGCTTACCGTGAGGGCCGAGCTCGAGGCGAGAGTCGAGGGCCTTCAGGTTGGAGCCAACGACTACCTCTCCAAACCCTTTGCGGATGACGAGCTGGAAGCCAGGATCTTCGCCGCGCTCCGGGTGAGGGCCGCGCAGTCCGAACTGAAGGACCGGAACCGGCAGCTCGAAGCCATGCTGCAGCACGTCGAGTCACTCGCTATCACCGATCCGCTTACCGGCCTCTTCAACCGGCGGCGCTTTGGCGATGTGCTTCGGCGCGAGTTTGCGGTGACAAAACGCTACAAAAACCCGTTGAGCTGCCTCATGATCGATCTCGATCACTTCAAAGTGATCAACGATCGGTTCGGTCATGATGCTGGCGACACGGTGCTGCGGGAAGTCGCTCAGAGGTTGGGCGACAGCCTGCGCGAGGTGGATCTGACTGCCCGCTACGGTGGGGAGGAGTTCGCGATCCTTCTGCCTTTGACCGACAAGCCCGGCGCAGAAATCGTTGCCCAGCGCATCGTGGGCTTCATTCGCGGGATGAAGCTCGACATCGGCGGAGAGTACGTCAAGTTGACGGTCAGCGTTGGTGTTGCGTGCACCACCGACTCGAGGTCGGCCGATGAAGAGGAACTCGTGCGTATGGCCGATGCGGCACTCTACGAGGCGAAGGCGACTGGGCGCGACCGCGTGGTGGTCTACCATCGCGATGACCAGCCTGGGATGGACTAAATCAGCGGTCACAAATCTCGGACAGTGGAAGGAGTGGCATCAAGTGGCG
>CAYRKE010000085.1:0-30558 GCA_964424695.1 uncultured Polyangiaceae bacterium | reverse complement strand
CGGCTGCCACATCGAGACACGTCCCACTGAGCCGGTTGACGACGAACCCTTGAGGATCGTAGTCCCAACGCTGGTCGGGGGGCTTCCCCACTTGTCACGCCCCCTGGGCTCGCATTCATAGAGTGCCACCGGTGCACCGTTCCGTCGATCGCCCGGCGCCCCCCCCCCGGGGGTCACCGGTCAGAACGCCAGGTTGTAACCGATGTTGGCGCCGCCCCAGTAGGCAAGGCCCTCGCCCTTCTTGGCTCCCTCAGCCACGTCGGTGAACGCGACGTGGACTGCTGGCGAGACGTATAGGTCACCGAACGAGTAGGTGATGCCCGCGTTCCCCAGCACGTCCCAGTTGTTCCCAAGGTCGGTGTCCCAATCGCCGTTGGTCCACACCTTGTAACCGAAACTCGCACTGAGACCGAGGGACAGCGTCTCAGACAGCTCAACGGACTTGGCCACGCCCGGGCTGATGTACACGTGGCTGATTAGGTCTGACGCGTCCTGAAGCCCCCGATAGTAACTCACGGACAGTCCCACATCGACGGCAGTCGAATAGAGGAGGCTCACCAGAGGCTCGAGGTACATCGGCGTCTTCACGCCTGCCACGTCTTCCTCAGCGAACGGGTAGATGTAGTACGTTGCGAGCAACCCGAGCGTAAGGCCCTCGGTGAGCCCCACGCCGTAACCCACGTAGAGATCCTGCTCGGCCCCGACGCCCGCGTCCACCTTGTCACCTTTGGTCTCGCCCGTGATCTGATAGGCCCCCCAGTAGCCGGCATAGAGGTCACCTACGCTGAGCTTTGCGCCAGGAAAAACGCTAAGGTTCTGCGAGTCGTGCTCCGGCCCCCAGAGGTTTGCTCCCCGCCAAACGTAGGCGCTCGCAACCTGCACATCGAGATTCAACCCGAGAGAACTCTCCTCCTCGGTGGGCGGAGGCGCGGTCGCTGGCTCCGCAGCAGCAGAAGTCGCCGGCTCGCCCAAGGCGGGGGGCTCCACCGGCTTTGCCTCACTGGCAGGCCCAGCATCGCTCTGTGTTGGCTCCGGCGCAGCGGCGGTAGTGACGGGTGCCGGTGCGGACGGATCGGTGGGAGCAGTCGCTACCGGCGCCTCGGTGGTGTCCTGCACCGCAGACGCACTCTGTGCCCCAGCCGGATTCGCGAAAAGGAGGCAAGTGGCGGCAAAGGATGACAACATCGTGAGAGGGATACGGTTCATGTGACGACTCCAGCTGCAGCAGTTCTTGGAGAGATTGCGTGGCGGGTTCGCCTGCGTCGAAACGCAAGCTCCACGCACCGTGATGCCGCGGGAGAGGTATCGTCGTCGTTTCGTCAATGGGTCAGCTGAAGCTGTCGGGTGCATTCCCGGTTCTCTGGGCGTCCACACCCACGCCTCCCTTCCCCGGGGAGCTTCTGGCAAAAGGTCTTACAGCGTGCCTTCATCTGCGAAAACGGGCCACGCCACGCGCGACGGTTCAGCGGGGTGGACTTCCGGCCGGAACGCATCGCCAATGGGGGCTTCTCTCCAGACGCATGGGCCAGCCTCGAGGCAGGAGAGAATTCGACACGCGGTTCCCCCCGAAAGCTCTGTGACCCAGACCGGAAACACGGACCAGAGGACAAGAGGATGAAGTAATCCTTCCCGGCGAAGAAGCCACCACGCACGAGTGCTGACGCCCCTGTTTGCGTAAGGAGTTGACTCCCATGAATCGGCGAGTTTGGCTACTTGTTACCTGTTTCCTGGCCTGCCTCACGGCGTTTGGAGTGTCGACGCCAGCTTTTGCTGAGCCCGCTTCGAGCGAGCCGGCGGTCATGACGGCTTCCATGGAGAAGCGCATTGCCGATCTCGAGGCATACGTGAACAACGGCGCTAGAGTCGAAGACGCAACCTCCAAGATCGCAGCGCCTGGCCCTGGTCACAATGGGTTCATGATGATCTGCGCAGCGCTGGTGCTCTTCATGACGCTCCCCGGACTTGCGCTCTTCTACGGCGGCTTGGTTCGTTCGAAGAACGTGCTGTCCATCATGGCGCAATGCATGGGTATTGCCGGCCTCGTCACTCTCCTGTGGTGGGCTGGTGGGTACAGCCTGACGTTCGCGAGTGGCAATCCGTTCATTGGCGGCTTCGAGTTCGCCTTCCTGAAGGGCGTGGGCGCGTTGCCCAATACTGCCTACGCGGCGTGGGTGTCGCAAAGCACCTTCTCGATGTACCAACTCATGTTCGCCATCATCACTCCGGCGCTGATCGTGGGAGCCATCGCCGAGCGCATCAAGTTCAGCGCGTTGCTCCTGTTCGTCACCGGCTGGATGCTGCTGGTCTACTTCCCGCTTGCACACATGGTGTGGGGAGCCGATGGTCTGATGAACGGGGTATGGAACGCCAACGCAAAGATCAAGGCCATCGACTTCGCGGGCGGTACGGTGGTCCACATGTCGTCGGGTTGGTCGGCACTGGTCCTCGCGCTCATCGTCGGCAAGCGTAAGGGTTTTGGACGCGAGGCGTTCATGCCGCACAGCCTGGTCCTCACGACCATCGGGACCGGCATGCTTTGGGTTGGTTGGTACGGGTTCAACGCGGGAAGCGCCGTCGCAGCCGACGGACTAGCGTCCCAAGCCTTCATGACCACGACGATCGCTGCAGCTCTCGCAGGGTTCAGTTGGGCAGGAATCGAATGGGTGACGCGCGGCAAGCCCACGGTTCTTGGGTTCTGCTCGGGAATCGTGGGGGGGCTGGTCGTCGTGACCCCGGCAGCCGGCTTCGTGACTGCAAACGGAGCCGTCATCATCGGCCTCGTGGCCGGCGCAGCACCCTACCTCGCATGCACGAGGTTGAAGTCACTGCTCGGCTACGATGACGCTCTGGACACCTTCGGTGTGCACGCAGTGGGAGGAACCATCGGTGCGCTCCTCACTGGACTGCTGGCGACACCGGAGGCGAACGCCAACCTTCTCCTCAACTTGAAGGGCGTCGTTGGGGCCACGCTGTGGCTCGAACAACTCAAGGCGATGGGCCTCACCCTGGCGTTGTCGATTTCAGTCACCGCAATGCTGGGATACGCTATCAAGTTCACGCTCGGACTCCGCCCTTCCCTGGAGGATGAAGAGACGGGTCTTGACGCCACCGACCACGGCGAGCGGGGCTACCACATGGCCGCGTAAGTTGATGCGGACGATGCGCGGCGGGACAGACCGCCGCGCCCGAGAGCCCCCAGGACAACGCTCCAGGGGGCTCTCCGCATTTGAATCGCGGATGCTCGCTTCTGTGCCGTCACACGAGCGGGCCCGAGCAGTCGGTTGTGGTGGCAGCCCTCCTCCCTCGGGAGGTCCTGGAGCAGCCTCGTCGCAGGCCGGCGCCGCCGCCTGATCGCCGCCATCCTGACGGTGTTCGCGCAGCGTTGGGGCGGAGTGCGCAGCAGCTCTACGGCAACCCCCCGGAAACCTTGCCGCCCAGGGTGCCAGTGTACGCTGGTACCGTGATGGGGATGTGAGCCAAGGAGGCATCGACCCAATGACATCGAACAGAACTCGAGCGATGGAAGCGAACCTTGCACTCGACGCCTGGACTGGCGAGCCGCCAAACGACGCGACGCGGGACTCGGCCGTGGCCGAGTTCATGATGACGATGCCCAGGCGCTACCTCGAGCGGTTCGGGAGAAGTGCCATAAGAGCACACGCCTTCATCGCGAGCACGCGGGGCGCCCAGCCTGCACAGGTTGGGCTTTTTGAGACCGGCGATGTCGGAGAACCAGCGCTCTGCGTCGTGGCCCCAGATCGCCTCGGGCTTCTTTCGGTCATTAGCGCCAGCCTATTAATCGAGGGATTCGACATCACGGATGCGGAGGCTTACACGAGGCGGACCCTCGATGGCCGGTTCGAGGCAGTCGATCTCTTCTGGGTCCGCCGGGAAGAAGCCGCGGTATCTCCTACGCTCACCAATCACGCGGCGACGGCGCTCCGCGCTACCTTGCTCGAACTGCTCGACAAAAAGGGCGCACTTCCCCCGTTGCGGCGTCGCGCGAGCCGCAGCACACCTGGCGCCGCCGAAACGCGAGTTCGTTTCGTCGAGCACTGGTCCGAGCCTCACATGACGCTCGAACTCGAGACCAATGACCGACCGGGACTCCTGTTCGCGGTAACCACCGCCCTATTCGCCGAGAACGTGCTCATCACGAGTTCACAGGTAACGACTCGCGGACAGCGCGTCCACGACAGTTTCGATCTCGTGGAGGCCGACGGGACCGCCATCAGCGGGACTCGCCTGCAGAGGATACAGCTCGCTGTTCTCGGAGCCATCGACAGCCCGCCGTGACCGATGTGGAACTACGCCAGACTGCAGTAACACAAGCGCCGCGCGAGAGTTTGTACCCATCTCGCGGGAGCACTGAACAGCTCGAGACCGAGGCTCTGGCGCCGCGCAGGCGAGGCCGACCGCGAGGAGCGCGCGGAGCGTACCCGAGCACGCACCGCAACGGCCAACGATGCATCCGCGGACGCTGCAGCCTCGAGCCGGACTTGTTTAGCCCGAGGCGGAGTCCCGCGAGTCAGTGCCGAGGACCAGAAGCCCTCCGATGTCGATGGCTCCCCTGGAGCGTCTCTGGAGCCGCCGTCGGACTTCGCGAACGAACTCATCCTCGGCACCCATGGTCTCCAGATCCGCAAGCTCGACCTCAAGGGCATCGCGGTCACCCAGCGCTGCATGCACGACGGCACGCTCCTTGGCTCGCCGCGCCAGCACGGCGAGGGTCAGCACATCGGGCCGCTGTCGTTCGCACGCCTTGTTGAGGACGCGCTTGAAGGCTCCTCGTCCCTCCCGCAACCCCGCCTCGCGATCCGAGCGCCCCAGCGCGTGGGGAGCGAACTCCAGCCACAGAGACCGCGGGATCAGGTGATCTAGCAAGCGTGGCTCCCAATCGGCCCCCACGTCGACGAACACGGGTCTTGCGTCCGCCAGGGTGCTCATGGAGAACTCACTGGCTCGACCTTTGACCGCGAGATCCCGCATGAGGTGGGCGAGGGCCGGCTCGCGCTGGAGGAGGTTGGCCACAATTGCCCCACGCTCGAGGAGAGGAAGTGGTACGAGGATGAGATCCTCCCTGTCCCCGCCCGTGGCACGGGCGGCCCAAAGCCGCCACACCACGTCCGGTGTGCTGACGAGTAGGACCGCGCCCTTGGGAAGGCTGGCAAGCGCTTCGTCGGTCCAAACCCGGGTTGCCGAGGCGTGCCGACGCTCGACCCACAGCGCGCTGTCCTCTCCGTTCACAAGAGAAAGTGCCAAAAAGCACGCGACGAGCAGTGCGCTCACCGGCGTTGCGAAGGGCACCCGAATTCTTACCAAGCCGAGGGAGAGCGACTGAACGCCTAGCGTCGCCAACGCCGCAATCCCGGCAACCGAGAGGAGCATGAGCAGCATCCGGACTTCGCCCGCCCGAGGCATCTCCTTCGTGCTCTCGACAACGGCCACCGCACTTGCCAGCACGAGCCAAGGCCCCCCGACGCGTCGCAGAGCCGGCGAAAAGGCCAGCACCAACGCTCCAACCACCGCCATGGTGACCGCCAGAATGCCTTGGTCGTTCGAGCAGCGCCCGATGATCGAGGTGGTGTCGGACCAGGACATCGTCGCAGTGCCAGGAAGCACGTCGCCGAGTTCCAGCCATTGACGCGCCTCCTGAGGACGAAGCACCCCCGGAACGGCGAGGACCAGCATGGCTACCAGCGCCGCTCCAACTGTGCACAGAGCAAGCCTCCATGAACGGGCCTCACGGCGAGTCCCCAACGCAACACCGATGAGAACCGAGGCAATTAGGCCTACGGCTAGGCTCTCGAAGAAGACCAAGGCGACGAACACCCCAAGCAACGCGCGGAAACGCGCATCCTTGAGCGGCATGCGCGTGCACAGCGCGATGAGGCCCAGAACCAGGACTGCGGCGACACTCCCTCCGCCTGCGACCGTGCCCTGGCACTGCCAGCTCGAACCCAGACTCGCGAGCAGTGCCCCAGCAAGGGCGAGCAGCGGAGCAAGCCTCGGTGTTCGAGCACTGGCGGAGAGCAGCGTGTGCGCGAAACCGTAGACGAGCCGACCCGCGAACGCCACGGCGACTGCGTCCAACATCACGAGGCGAGATGCTCGGCAGCCCAGGGGTAGGAACAGCAGCGGCTGTGCGAGCCAACTCGAGAGCGCGCCGCTGCCGAACACAGGCAGCATCTCGACGCCGCGAACCGTGGTGAGATCGCCAGCCCAGGTCGGATCGGGGGGGATGCGCCAAAGAGTCACCGCCAAAGGCGCCGCGAACGCAAGGCCAGCACATGCTCTTTCCAGAAACGAGGGACGCAAACCAGAATCTGGGCTCGAGGCAGCTTGCCCGCTCGTCACAGGCTTGGAGGCGCGCGGGGTCGAGGTGCAGAGGCACCCGTGCGCCATCGGCGTGAGATTCTGCTCGCGAGTCGGAACGCGGGGGGCTGGCTGGTCGCGACAGGCCGGTTCGCGTGACGGCGAGCCGTTCGTCGCTCTAGGTACAGTCACTCTTTCGCCCGTGCCACAGCCGAGGGATTTGGCCCACTTCTCGGGGGGCTCCCGGCCAATCGACCATCGGATATGGCGGCGGCGTGGGTTCGAACGGTCGAGTGGGCAGCGCACCGGGAGGGCTCCACCTGAAGGTGCTGGTTGCGCGCCTGCCCAGTGGGGGTGAGAAGCGACGGGCCGCGAACACCGACGGGATTGGTGGTGCGGGTTGGCCAGAGCTAGAGTCGCGGGCTCCGTGAGTACCCCTCCGAACCAACGGCGCCCCCGGGTCGCCGTACTACGCAACAACTTCCTCCCCTATTCGGAAACGTTCATCCACGACGAACTTCGCTCGCACGTGCGCTACAAGCCCTTCGTGCTGGCGCGGGCGTGCCGGAATCTCGATCGCTTCCAGGGGCACGATGTAACAGCAATCGAGCGGGGCACGCTTCGTTCGAAGCTCGCGTCACTCCAGTATGGCGTGACGGGCGTTGCGACAGGTTTCGACCAAGCCCTGCGCGAGAAACAGCCCACGCTAATCCACGCGCACTTCGGCAACAACGGCGCCTATGCGGTGGGCTTTGCTCGGCGCCACGAGCTTCCGCTCGTCGTTTCCCTGCATGGGCACGACGTGACCGTCTTGCTGAGCCCAGAGCGGTGGAAGCCTGACTGGTGGTTTTACACCGCGATGAGGCGGGATCTCTTCCGATACACGACCCTATTCCTCGCAGCATCCGAGGAATTGGCCGAGCTCATCGTCCGATCCGGAGCTCCAGCCGAACGGGTTCGCGTACACAGGCTGGGAATCGACGTCGAAGCCATGGTGCAGCTGAGCGCCGCACAGCTGGCCATGCAACGCCCACCCGCCCCCCCGAAGCTCATCATGGTAGGGCGCTTCGTGGAGAAGAAGGGACACGAGTATGGCCTGCACGCGGCCGCGCTCCTCAAGCAGCGCGGCTTCCGCTTCACCCTCGATATTGTCGGGGATGGCCCGTTGCGTCACCGCTATGAGCGATTGGTACGGAAACTTCGGCTAGAGGAGGTGGTGACCTGTCAGCCGAATCTGCCCCACCGGGATGTCCTGGCACGAATCGCCGAAGCACGCGTGATGCTCACGCCCAGCGTAGTTGCCAACAACCTCGACCGAGAGTCTGGTGTGATCGTCATCAAGGAGGCCTGCTCGCTCGGTACTCCGGTCGTGGCCACCTGGCACGGCGGGATCCCCGAGATCATCAACGACCGCCAGACTGGCCTGCTCGTCCCTGAAAGGGACCCAGAGGCCATGGCCAACGCCGTTGGTGAGCTCCTGTCAAGCGGGGAGCTCCACGCCACCATTGCCGCTGCCGCCCGCGAGAAGGTGCGACGTGAGTACGATCTTCACGCGGCCACTGCTCGCCTCGAGTCCTTCTACGACGAAGCCGTCGCGCTTCACCGCAGAACACTGGCCCGCTGACCGCCTCCTCTCATGGACGCCTCAAGAACGTCAACATTCTGACGACTTCCCTGACTCCGGAGCGCAGGGACGCTGGTGACTCCGGAAGCGCCATGGAGTTCCGGAAACTCGATGTCCGAACGGAGTCGCCTCCGTACCCGAGGTCGGGTCGGCTCCGCGAGCGGTGAAGCTGGCGAACGGCTCGGTGCTCAAGCTCGGCCCGTCAGACGTCCTGCCTGCCGGAAGTCGAGCCGATCCCCGCGCTCTTCACCTCGACACCCAGTTGCGACGCGGCCAAATCGGACTCGAAGTGCTAGGCCGAAGCGACTCCTGGCGTCGCAGGACGAGAGAAACCAGCACCATGGCGCTCATCGCAAAAGCAATCGTCGCAACCGAGCCAGGCTCTCTCGCCGCGGGGCGGGACATCGCCACGAAGATTCTTCGGCATTTCGGTGAACCACTCAAGGCGCTCGTTGTTTACCTCACCGTGAATCACGACCAGCAGGCGTTTCTGCAAGGGCTGTCCGACATCCTTGGAGCCGAGCCTGCCTTGATTGGATGCTCAATACAGGGGATCATTGGTCGCGGTCTCGTGCGCGAAGAGGGCTATGGCGCCGGTGTCCTGGCGCTCGGGGGAGACTCCATTCACGTGACGCAAGCAACGGTGCGGAACATCGCCTCGACCCCCTACGAGTCGGGGGTGGCGCTCGGGCAAGCACTGGAGATGCCGTCGGGCACTCGCTCGAAGCTCACGCTCGTTCTGTACGACGCTGTAGAAGGGGTCGACATCGAGCCATTCCTGGCTGGAATCCACTCCAGCAACCAATGCCCGATGTTTGGCGGCGCTGCTGCGCACGCATACTTCTACTCTAACGTTCAGGATACGTTCCAGTACGCTGGAACAGAGGTTCTGCAGAACAGCGCCGTTGCGCTATCGATCGCCGGCGACTTCACCATGGCCTATGAGATCTGTCACGGGTGCGCGCCGGTCGGCGTCGAGATGACCGTGACCCGCGCTGAGGGCAACGTCCTCTACGAGCTCGACGGGCGCCGGGCCTCCGACGTTTGGGAAGAGATCTGCGGGGACATCAGGGGGCGTGGAACCAATCAGAGCACGGCTCTGGCGATCGGCGTTCCATCCAGCCCTAATACGGCAGAGTATCTGGTGCGCGGGGCCTACTTGGTCGACAAGCACTCCGGCGGAGTGTCACTCGGGCCGGCGATTGCAGCCGGAACCAAGATCATGCTGCATCACCGGACCCTGGAGGACGTGCAGGCGGGTGCCGCAGCAATGGCGCAGCGGCTCAAACGCCAGCTCCAGGGCAAACGGGTCCGCGCCATGCTCGGTTATGAGTGCGGCGCGAGAACGCTTCCATTCTTGGGGATGGAGGGGACTCTCCAGGAAAACCTGATGCTGCAGACTGAACTCGACCAGGACGCGGAGTGGCTGACCGCAGTCGTGTGGGGCGAGCTATTCCCGACTGCAGGGCGTCCTGGTTTTCACAACTACAGTCACACCCTGCTCGCCATGGCGGAGTAGCCGCAATGCCGGAGACCTCACAAGTCTTCGATCTGCTACGCGCCAAGGCGATGCTGTTGGTGGGTCGCGAGCGCCAGATCCACGAGCTTCGCCTGGGACGAGATAGAACCCGGACTTGGATCGATGTGTTTGCGCGCCTGTCCGAGAACATCCCGCACGAGAGCGAGCAGACTCTTCTGGAGCGGTGGGTCGTTTCCATGGTCGATGGCCTCGGTTTCCAGGTTGCGGCAGCATATCGTCTGCATCCGGGTGCCGCACAGTTGGCCCTACTGAGCCGTCGCGCGCACCGCCCGCTCGAACGCAATTGGACACTGGATCCCGAAGCCGAGATCTATCTTGGTGCCCATGCGTTCGGACACTATGCGAACGACACGCCCACGGCACTGAAAGCCCTCTCTTTGGAGCTCGATCTTGGCTCGTTCTATTGGATGCTGTTCGAGGCTCACGAGCGGCGCACCCTTCTCGTGAGCGGCTTCGCTCCGGAGACCAGCCGATACTACGTTGCTCGTGAGCACGACCTCGATCACTTCATTCACTTCGGGAACCACTTGGGGGTGCTGATTCGCAATGCTCTGCTCATCGAGCAGCTCGCCCACGAGAGCTCGGAGCTTCAGGCGACCAACACCACACTGGACCGCAGTCTCGGCGAGCTCCGCGAGACCCAGCGGAGACTGGTCGAGTCCTCGCGCACCCTCGCGGAGGTCTCTCGCCGTGCAGGGATGGCAGACGTGGCCACCGGGGTAATCCACAACGTCGGAAACGCGCTCAATAGCGTCAACGTGTCAATGCAGGTCGCTCGGGAACGGCTGCAAGGAATGGGGCTAGACGGTCTCACCCGAGTCATCGAACTGCTCGGTGAGACACCAGCGCCGTCGGCGGACCAACTAGCGCAAGTGAACAGGTACTTGAAGGCGCTGACAACTCACCTCGAAACAGAACGGGGCGCGGTCGCGCGCGAACTGGAGACCCTCGGGGACAGCGTCAAGCACATCACCGCGATCGTCGCCGCTCAACAGACGCACGCCAGAGCCGCTGCCGTGACCGAGCGCTGTGATCCCGGCGACCTCTTCGCTGAGGCACTCAGTTTCGTGCACGACGAGCTCGTGACGCTCGGCATCAGCGTCCACACCGAGGTCAGTACGTTCGGCCCGATCCGCGTAGACAGGCACAAGGTGGTCCAGATCCTAGTCAACCTGCTCACCAACGCCCAGTACGCGCTCGTCCCGATCGAGGCTCGTGAGCGAGCCATCACCATCCGGGTGAGCCGTCTCGCAGCCGACCGCTTCACCATCAGCGTGAAGGACAACGGCGTCGGCATTGCCGAGGAGCACCGAGCCCAGATCTTCAGCCACGGCTTCACAACCCGTGTTGGAGGCCATGGCTTCGGGCTGCCAGCAAGTGCGATGGCCGCGCAGGATCTAGGCGGAACCCTGAGCTTCGAAAGCGCCGGGCACGGGCAGGGCGCCACGTTCACGCTCGAACTGCCCATCCACCCCCTTGAAGAGAGAGCAAGGCATTGACCAGCGACCAAGAGCGTCAACCGCGGAGCATCATGGACCCCACCTCGGCGGCCCCCGCAGTCCCCGCTCGCGGAGTCGCGGGAGTCGCGTCGGCACAGGACGGCGCAAACATGGGACCGGAATGCAAACCCGAGCGCACACAGTCGTCGGCGCCCACCTGGCAAGCGTGCTTCAATCAGGTGCTGGTGGTCGACGATAACCCGCGCATCCACGACGATTTCAGGAAAGTCCTGGCATCGTCGGGGGTGGAGCCCGAGTTGCGCGCCGCGGAGGCCATGCTCTTCGGGGGGTCCCGTACGGTGCCCCAGACCGCGACGTACTCGGTTGATGCCGTACTTCACGGTGAAGAAGCGGTACAGTTGGCGCGTGGGGCTCTTGAGCGTGGTGGCTACTACGCCGTCGCATTCATCGATATTCGCATGCCGCCGGGTTGGGATGGGCTACGCACGGCCGAGGAGCTCTGGAAGGTGGACCCTGGCCTGCAGATCGTGTTCTGCACGGCCTACTCCGACTACACCTGGGAAGAGATTCTGGAGCGCGTAGGTATGCGCAGCGACTTCCTGATCATCAAGAAGCCATTCGACACAGTCGAAGTACGCCAGGCCGTGTGCGCTCTATCGGAGAAGCGCCGCCTATCCGAGGAGAACCGCCGCACACTGATAGCCCTCGAGACCAAGGTGCAGGAGCGCACCCAACAGCTCGAGCGTGCGAACGAACACCTGCAGCTCCAGGTCAACGAACGGCTGGTCCTAGAGCGCGGTCTGCAGCAGACTCAGAAGCTCGAGGCCCTCGGCAAGCTGGTTGCAGGAATCGGACACGAGATCAACGACCCGCTCGCCGTCATCCACAGCAACCTGGAGCTCGCCATCGGGGAACTCATGGCTCTGACGTCCAGAACGCCGAACGAGCGGCTCTCGTCGATCTGTGACGATTTGGCCGAGGCGGTGCTGGGAGTCGAGCGCATCAAGCGCACCGTGCAGTCGGTTCGGCTCTATTCTCGCCCTTGGGAGACCGCGCCGACCGACGTGGATCTGCACGACGCGATTCGAGCAGCACTGGTGGTCTTGGGTAGTGAGCTCCGGCATCGAGCGCTGGTAGTCCACGATTTCGGCGATGTGCCTCGAGTGGTCGGAGATGCGCACCGGCTCGAGCAGGTGTTCGTCAATCTGCTCATGAACGCACTGCAGGCACTCCCGATGGGTGATGGCATCACCGGCAAGATCCGCATCACGACGCGCACGTGGGATAACGGCGAGGTCGTCACCTCCGTGTCCGACGACGGTTGCGGCATCCCCGCGGGCGAGATCGCACGTGTTTTCGAGCCATTCTATTCGGGAGACTCCGAGGGGCGAGGCTCTGGGCTCGGGCTCTGGGTGTGCAAGAGCATCGTCGAAGGACTTGGTGGACGCATCGAAGTCGAGAGCATCGAAGGAGCCGGCACGGTCGCGAGGGTAGTGCTACGCCGCTCCGTGACCGACGCGCGCACTCAGGCGCTGACGCTCGCCCCGGCGACGCGGGCAAGACCCGAATTGAGTGGAGCGCGCATTCTCGTGGTCGACGACGAGGTCCCTCTCCTCCGTTCCCTGCAGCGCACGCTGGTGGGCTTCGACACCAGCGTGTGCCGCGACGGTCGTGAAGCGCTGGAGCTCTATCGCAGAGAGCCGTACGATCTTGTGCTCTGCGATATCATGATGCCGGGCCTCGGAGGCCGGGAGTTCTACGACTCCCTGGCTGCAATGGGGCCGGAGCACTCCCAGCGAATCGTGTTCGTGACGGCCGGCGTGCTGACGGAGGGCGTCCGGGAGTTTCTGGCAAAGGTACAGAACCCGTGGCTTGGCAAACCGTTCAGCGTCAACGCCCTGCTTGATGTAGTCAATCGGCAGCTCCGCCGGGCGTCCCAGGACCTGCTCTGCGAGCGGTAGCCCGTGAGAAGGAACTGCCGCAGCGCCGAATGATCACAAGTCGCGAATGGGATTCCAAGCGGTCCGCCCAATTCGCTCTTCCGGACCCGATACTGTGCGCTCGATTCTCGCAGCGGTCGGGATAGATACTGTGCGCTCGATTCTCGCAGCGGTCGGGATAGATAGACCAACAGCGCAGCCTCCAGAATAGCCTTGAGCAGTCTTCTGCCGTTTCCACGATCGTGTTCGATTCTGCACTCGCCAGGCCAAGTGACCGAACTCGCGGTGCAACATGCCCCGTTGCCCCGACGCCGTTAGTGGTTAAGGGTGTTGAAGACCTTTCAGACCGCGCGTCAGCCGCCCTCCCAGCAAGATGGACAAGACTACTCGATTCAACCTCGGCTACGCCATCGTGGCGCTCGTTGGTATCTTCATCCTGCAAAACCTTTGGGCTCAGGCCAACGCCGTCGTGACCTTGCCGTATAGCGAGTTTAGACAGCTGGTCGCCAAGAGACAGGTCGACAAGGTCAGCATCGGGACCGAGGACATTCGCGGCGTGCTCAACACCCCGGTGCAAGGGAAGACGCAGTTCGTCACAACGCGAGTCGAGAAGGATCTGGCGGAGGAGCTCGACAAGCACGGCGTCAGCTACTCCGGTCGTGTCGAGAATGATCTGATCAGCACCGTGCTCTCGTGGATCCTGCCCACTCTGCTGTTCTTTGGCGTCTGGATGCTGCTGATGCGGCGCCTTGCCTCCCAAGGCGGTGGACCGGGTGGGCTGATGAGCATCGGCAAGAGCAAGGCCAAGGTGTACGTAGAGGCGGACACCAAGACGACTTTCGAGGACGTGGCGGGCGTCGATGAGGCGAAGGACGAGCTGAAAGAGATAGTCGCGTTCCTGAAGAACCCGGAGCACTATGGGCGCCTCGGCGCAAGGATGCCGAAAGGCGTGCTGCTCGTAGGAGCACCGGGTACTGGCAAAACGCTCCTGGCGCGCTCAGTCGCTGGAGAGGCGGGTGTTCCGTTCTTCTCTATTTCGGGTTCTGAGTTCGTGGAGATGTTCGTCGGCGTCGGCGCCGCACGAGTCCGAGATCTCTTCGAGAGCGCCCGGAAGAAGGCGCCAGCCGTGATCTTCATCGACGAGCTGGACGCAATGGGCAAAGCCCGAAACGCCAACCCGGGTTTGGGAGGCCACGACGAGAAGGAGCAAACCCTGAATCAGCTCCTTGTGGAGCTCGACGGGTTTGACACGAAGGCCGGGATTGTGTTGCTCGGCGCCACGAACCGTCCCGAAATCCTCGACCCTGCCCTGCTGCGAGCCGGTCGATTCGATCGCCAGGTACTCGTCGATCGACCTGACCGGCAAGGCCGGACTGCAATCCTCAAGGTACACACCAAGAAGATACATCTCGACACGGCCGTCGATCTGGATGGAGTCGCCGCAGTCACCCCGGGATTCACTGGGGCCGATCTGGCCAATCTGGTCAACGAAGCCGCCCTCGGTGCCACCCGCTCAGGCGCCGACACCGTCACCCAGGAAGACTTCACCAAAGCCATCGAGCGCATCGTGGCGGGCCTCGAGAAAAAGAACCGGTTGATGAATCCTCGCGAACGCGAGATCGTCGCCTACCACGAGATGGGGCACGCGCTAACCGCCGCGGGTTCCCCCGGAGCGGATCCCGTGCTCAAGGTCTCCATCATTCCGCGAGGAATCGGGGCGCTCGGTTATACGATGCAACGGCCAACCGAAGACCGCTACTTGATGACTCGTGAAGAGCTCGAAACGAAGATGGTCGTGCTCATGGGAGGGAGGGCCGCCGAGCACATCGTCTTCGGTCATCTTTCCACGGGCGCGGCTGATGATCTCAGCAAGATCACTCGAATCGCGCGGAGCATGGCAACCCGATACGCCATGGTGGGCGAACTCGGGCATGTGAGTTATGACTACGAAGGACCGGGTTTCCTGGGGCAAGCCCAGGACTACGCTCCACGGCAGTACAGCAACGAGACCGCCCGCGACATCGACACCGCCGTAAAGAAGGTCGTCGACGCCGCTTTCGCTCGAGCAGTGGCTCTCCTCACCGAGCACCGGGATGTCTTGGAGCGCGGAGCGAGGCTTCTGCTCGAGAAGGAGACCCTCGACGACAAGGAAGTCCACGCCCTATGCGAGAGTTGCCGGAAGGGTGACACTGCGGCGGGGGCCGTAACGAGCCCGAGTCCATCCGACGCGGGTGTCCCTGTCCCCGAGAACGCCTGAGCGCGCGTGGTGAGGATACTCCATACTCAGACGGTAGCCATAGCAGCCTGAGTTCGTTGAGGGTTGGTCCGCTTGCGGGGTATGCGTTCACGGCCCCAGAATGCCCGCTGCGCAAGCCGCCTCGCCCACGAGGCGCACCGAGGACCGGAGCGTACGCGGGTACGTGAGCCCGAACCACAAGCTCGAACGGTGGAAGGAGTGGCATCAAGTGGCGCATCCCTTTGGGCTGGTGCCCCACACCGCCGGCGCCCCCCCTCAAGGATCGCCGTCCGGTACGAGTACCGCTCTGAGGAATGCGTATTCGTCAGCCATCATGGCCACGGCTTGGCGGCGCAGGTCCGCTCCACCGTGGCCGGCGTTTTGCTCGACTCGGAGGAGCACGCGATAGTCCCGCCGCGTGCTGGCCTCGGCCACCCGAGCGGCGAACTTGCGGGCGTGGAGCGGATCGACTCGGTCGTCACTGTCCGCAGAAAGGACCAGCAGCGACGGGTACTGCGTCCCTCTCACGAGGCGATGATAGGGGGAATACTGGTACAAGAACCGGAAGTGCTCCTCCCGTTCCGGATCGCCGTACTCGGGCACCCACGCCTTCCCGATGCCAACCTTATGAAAGCGCAGCATGTCGAGCACGGGCACGGAACAAACCACCGCCCGAAATAGCTCAGGGCGTTGGGTCATCACGGCTCCCACGAGGAGCCCACCGTTGGACCCGCCAGCGGCCGCGAGCGTCGATGAGCTCGCATACCCGCGAGCGATCAGGTACTCGGCAGCCGCGATGAAGTCGTCGAAAACGTTCTGCTTGTTCTCCAGCATGCCTGCTCGATGCCAGGCCTCCCCATATTCCCCGCCCCCTCGCAAATTGGGCACGGCGTAGACTCCACCTCGCTCGAGCCACGGGAACAGGCTCGCGGAGAACGCAGGCACCATACTGATATTGAACCCGCCGTAGCCGTACAGGAGCGTCGGGTTCCGTCCATCGAGTGCGAGCCCCTTCTTCCTGATGATGAACATCGAGATCCGCGTCCCATCTTTGGACGGGTACCACACCTGCTCCACCGCGTAGTCTTCGGGCACGATATCCACGCTCACCCTGGAGAGCAGTGTGGTGCGCCCCGAACCGATGCTCGTCTCGTGGATCTCGTTCGGGTGGGTGAAGGACGCGAACGAGAAGAACGCCTCGTCGCGATCGGGTTCCCCAGAAAGCATGCTGGCCGTCCCGATGCCGGGCAGTGACACGGTGCGAAGCAGCGAGCCGTCGAGCCGCCGCACTTCGAGCTCGGTGTAGGCATTATGCAGACGCCGCAAGACGAGATGGCCCCCTACGACACCCATCTCCTCGATCACGCTCGCTCGGTCCTCGGGAATCAGCTCATGCCAGCTCTCTCGATCGAGGTGCTCGGGATCGACACGGAACACCCGATAGCGTGGGGCATCCTCGTTGGTCATGACATAGAAGACGCCTTCGTGGGCCTCGACGGCATACACGGCGTCCCTCCCGGTCGCCAGCGGACGCCATGCCGTCTGACCGCGTCCGAGGAAGCGAACATATACCTCGGACCGCGACCAGCCATGATGGACGTGCACGAATAGGTACGCCCCGTCAGCCGATACCGATGCACCCACGGACTTCGAAGCATCGCCGCTCGCAGGAAAGACGACCTCGTCCCCCGCGGGCGACGTTCCGAGACGGTGCAGCCTCACCTCGGCGTGGGCCAACAGTTCTTCGAGGGGAATCGCCTCGTCTGACGGGGTCCAGGTGTAGAAGAACCCAGATCCGTCCGGAAGCCAACTGGGCGCCGTAAAACGCAGACCGTCGATACTGTCGCCGGCGAGCATCCGGAGAGAGTCGACATCCATGATCCTGAGTGTGGACTTGTCAGCGTTGTTGGGCTTCTCGAGGTACCCCACCAGCTTGCCGTCTCGCGTGGGGTACACGCCCCCGATGCTGAGCGAACCGTCTGGGCTCATCGCGTTTGGGTCGAGGAGAACCCGGGGCGTGCCCCCTTTGCCATCCGAATAGTAATGAATGGCTTTCTCACGGTCCGGAGGCTTGACGCTGTAGAAGAGCCGTCCGCCCCGAAGGACCGGCACGGACCGCTGTTCGACGTAGATCAGCTCCTCGAGACGCGCCTGGAGCGCCTCCCGGTCAGGTAGCCCCTGCAGAACGCGCCGACTCTCCCGATCCTGCTGCTCCACCCAGGCCACGACGCGCGGGTCGTCACCGTCCTCCAGCCACCGAAAAGGATCGCGAACCCGAACGCCAAAAATCAGCTCGTCAGCTGCTGGAGAAACCATGGGGGGATCCTGCCTACTCGCCGTGGACGGCACCTTCGCCCCTCCACTCGACAAGGGACGCCTGCTGGGAGCCTCGCACGAGAACGCCAGCAGGCAACCAAGGTACCGAAGGATTGTTCGCCTCCGCACGTTTCCTCGCCGTTCCCTTGGCGCCAAGCGACCCGGTCCTGCCCGATCCCGCGGCCCAAGAAGCATCGCGTCGAGCCCCAGGGCGCCGGGAAGCCAGATTCGTAGGGGCTGCCCCCGGCTCGGTCACACCCGCGTCGCCCGATCTTGAGAGCGCACCCAGGCTGGAAAGAGAACATTTCGTCCGTTGCATGATGACCGCCACAGCCGATGAGACCGAGCTTGACTGGGAGTATCGGGCGCGACTCCTGAAGCGCCAACCGGAATGCGATCCGGCCCGAACTTGTGCTGTCGGAAGAGTGAGAGGCACGCTCGGAAAGCAATCAGCGTACCAACAGAACCTGCGGGAAGTGGCCGGCCGTCGTCGGATTCTGTGCCAGCTGTGCCACCTGCAGGGGCCGAACATGGCGCAGGGACCACCACCGACCAGGGCCTTTGGCACTGAAGACGATGCGCCCCCCCGATGACAGGAACGCATCGCGGAACCACGCCGAAGTCCGCGGACCATTCCGGCCGAGGCAGCGTCAGTGCGAGAGGAGAAGGAACACTCCGCAATTGGGCGAGCAAAGGGCGGGCAAAGGGCGTGGTTCTGTGGCAGAAATCTGGACTTCGAGGCAGCGCTTCCGCGCTACCTCTCGAGGGGATGACGTGAAACGGCTTTCGATACCTATTTTGCTCGGCCTCCTGCCAAGCTGTTCGAGCGAGTCTTACCCCAATGACACGGCACGGCTCACCAGCCCAATCGAGTTGAGCGGCTTCGACAGCGTATTCAGGCTGGCCACCTCCTTGAACGAGGTCCGCGGTGCCGATGCGCGAAGCCGCGAAGCCGCGTCGCTCGCCACCGGAGGCCTGCGGGTCAAGTTCAACGAAGACGGCGCGCCGTGGATGACCGCGGAGGGCATTCGCATCGGCGCCTCGTGCGGGGTGACGTTCGTCGCGCCAAGCTTCGCCGTCACCGCGGCGCACTGCGTCGACGGCAACGATACGGACGAATCCGACATCGTCGTGGAGATGTACCGCCCCACGCCGGAGCTGAACGAGGGTTTTCGTGCGGCCACCGTGGTAAGTGGAGCCTTCCCCAACTACGAGCACGCACGCCTCGATGCGACCCAGGGCTACCATACCGATCGCTACTCGTGTCAGGTGGTGAGCCGGTGCGGTGACAGCTTCATCCCCATCGCCTGCGACGCCGCGGTGAGCAGCAACGCCGACACGGCTCTCCTCCAATGCGAGGGGCGGCCCGGCGACAAGTATGGGTACGTGGACGTGGCCGTCACTGACGACATGGCGGCCGAGGTCTTCATGCCGTGGAAGCACGAGGTCTACGACCTGGAATCCAGCCCTGCCACGGATTTGCTGGTGCGATATTCCGAGCTTCCGTCGACCACCAGCGACAACTACCACTACCATTCCGTGTCGAGCACAGGAGTCGAAAACCACCAGCTGTTGCCCCTGATCTCCGTTCCCTTCGCCCCGGACACCCCGCATCGAAAGCTATCGAGCAGTGCGACGGGCGTGACCACCGACCTGCTGGGCTGTCACGGCACCTCGGGTTCCGGGATCATGCAGCGGGGCGAGAACGGGCTCTGGGAGTTGCTCGGGCCGGCACGCTATGGCGAGCAGGAACTCGGATACTATCTGTGTAATCACATCCCCGCCCTGAGGGGCCCCGAGCATGGCTCGGGCGTCGTCGGGGTTGGATATACCCCGCTAATGCCGACGCAGCACGTCGTGGGGCAATTTCGAGATGAGATCACGCTCGATTGTGCTGCGCTTCCAGTGGGCGCAACGACACTCCTCACGCATCTCGACTGTGCGCGACGTAGCCTGGCTGCGGACCCTGTCAATGCGGCGTTTGCGGCGCTCCTGAGCCCTGCCGAAGCGCCGTCATCGTTCGACACACTTGGCGGCCGTGTGGTCACCGTGTCAGAGAGCGCGCCAGTCGCATTCACGGGGTTCAGCATCATCGCTGGGGAACGGTATCGCCTCGGGCTCGAGGGGGCGGCGCACGGAGGATGCTCGGCGGGTAGCTGCCCGGAGCTCACGGTGTCGGTCGACGGAACCGAGATCTTCCGCAGTGCCGCCTTCGATCCGGACGGGGAGAACACCACCTTCGCAGCGAGCCTCACCGCGACGACCAGCGGAACCCCGGTATTCTCCTTCGACGTCACGGGCGGCACGCTCGAGCTCGGAGCACTCAGTGTCGTCCCAGCCGATCACACACTGCGCTTCGATCAATCCCACGAACGCCTCGGGGCGGTGCTCGTCGATACGACGGACTCGAACGCCGCGCCAGGCTTGATGCGCTTCGTCGGCGACGGCGTCGAAGGATTCCAGGCGCGGCTTCTTCCCTCGGAACGCATGGTGCTTCCGCACCTTGCCTTGATGGCCGGCCACGAAGTTGAGATGAGCTTCACCGCGAGCGAGGGTGCCACGCTCACCTGTGGGCTGCTGGGCTCGGACTTGGCGACGCTGTCCGCGTTCGATTGCTCCGCCGGAACGGTCTCGCTGGGCGAGAGCGGTACTCAGGAAGCTGCGAGGGCTCTGTATGTCGAGAACGTTTCGAGCAGCACCGCAGCCCTGGTGGACGAGATTCGAGTCGTGACGACCGAACCGGTAGATACCGACGCCGACGGATGGTTGGACTCGTCCGACGACTGCCCAACCGGCAGCATCCCCAAGGAAGCAGCCCAACTCACGCTAAACCCAACGCTCGAGCAGGCGCTCTGCGTTCCCGCCCCCACCACGGTAACGCTCGCCTTGCCGGACCTCTCCAGTTTGGTCGGCTGCGACATCGAGGTCGAGTCGGCAGAGCTTCGCGCGGTGCAGGGCCGAGCACTCGATGCCCCCGTCGCCATCGATGTCGCGGCGCCAACCCTCGAGATCGGACCAGGTGCCCACACGGTTGCCTGGACGCTCGCCGCAGCAGCGGGCAGCGAGACAGTAACCATAGAGCAGAGCCTCACGGTCGTCCACCGGGTCACGGATCAATGCTGCGGCGATGATCGGACGGTCTGGGAAGGCGGCCCCGCCGATGAGTCGCACACCGCCGAACGAGCGGTCTGCGCCTTCGCTGGCGGCGGCGCGGACATGGTGCGAGGCAGCGCCGCCGCTGATTGGCTGTGGGGCGATTCTGACGCTGACTTCCTCTCGGGTGAATTCGGGAGTGACATTGTGCTGGGCGGAGACGGTGACGACGTGCTTTCGGGCGGCGTGGAGGGCCACGCCGCGATCTACGCCGGGTCGGGCAATGACACCGTCCAGCTGGTGCACGCGGGTAGCTCCCTGGTGTACGCAGGGCCCGGAACGGATAGCGTCGTGGGAAGCAGCGGCGACGACACCATCTATCCGGGTCCTGGCGGGTCGACGATCTTGACCGGGTCCGGAAGTGACACTGTCATCCTCCTCGACGCCTGCGAGCTCACTGCGGGGATGGTGCTCGACGGAGGTGAGGGAGAGGATTCACTGCGCTCTCCACTTCCCACGACCGAGCTCGAGGCCCTGGGCATCACTCTCCGAGGATTCGAGTCGGTCGTCGTCGATACGTCGCGCAGCTATCTCGCGGAATGCTTCGGAGATCCATCATGAACGCCCGATCCTCCTTCACTTCGCTCAACGAGATGGCGGGTGTCCCAGTGGCCCAACAGGCGAGGCCCGACGCGGACCGAGCGCACCTCGCCCGGCGTGCGAGGCGGCTGCATGTGCTAGCGGCGGCGAGCCTGCTGGTCTCGGCCTGCCAATGTGAGAGCAGCTCGGGACACTCCGAGCCGAGCGCGGGTGCCGCTGGCCAGAGCGGAGCGGGAGCACTCCTGGCGACGGGCGGCGCGAGCGGCGGCGAGGGAGGAAGCACCGAAGAGCACCCCGCGGGCAGCGCGGGCACGCCCGCTGTCGCAGGAGGGCGCGGCGGAGCGAGCGCCGGGGAATCGACGGGTGGCAGCATTGCGGCGGCCGCTGGCTCCAGCGGAGAGGCCAATGCCTCCAGCGGGCAGGGCGGGAGCGCTCCCGCCGTGGGCGGATCCGGCGACGAGCCGACGAGTGGATCCAGCGGCTCAGTCGGCGCTGGAGGCTCTGCTAGCCCTACCGGTGGCACGGAAGGGGCCAACGCGAGCGGTGGCCACGCGGACACGCCAGCGAGCGGCGGCACGGCGGGCGGCAGTGGTGTGGCGGGAGGGAGTTCTGCGGCAAGCTGGTCATGCGGGAAGGCAGCCGGGATCTGTCGATGTGTCCCCGCGCCGGCCCCCATCGAGAGCTCGACCTGCGGCGACTCGGACTGCTGCTTCGTCGACACTCGCGGTGACTGCTTTTGCCGGCTCGCTACCGCCGTCGACACCTGCGAGGCCTTGAGCACCGCGCTCGGCGCGGTCTCCACGGTGGACGCCTGCCCGCTGGGATAAAGCCATGCGAGAACGAAGCTGCACGAAGGCAGCGTGCCCCTGAGGATTGGTCGATGGATCCCTCATATGCGCGGGCGCGACCAGGGTTCCAGACCATTTTGCGGAGGAGTAGGGATTCGAACCCTAGGTACCCGTAAGGGTACGGCGGTTTTCAAAACCGCTGCCTTCGACCACTCGGCCACTCCTCCAAGTACCTATTCGGACTCGGGAATCTCGACAATCTCTGTGTCGTTGTCAACGCTCAAGGAGGGTCTGTTACCCACCCATTACCCAGTCTCTCGATCGTTTGCTCGAAATCGCGCTCTACCACAAGCGCGTAGCGCTGAGTGGTAGCGAGGTTGGCGTGACCTGCAAGTTCCTGTTATCGACTGCGGACTCGAGGCCGGCCTGTCCCAATGGCCGACATGGGAAACCGACAGCGAGATGGCGACGGTCGGTCAACGAGGCGGGTTGCGGGTGCCCCGGCCTCACGCGGAGTTGTGTTTCGGTGCTCTAGCGCGGCATTCGGCCAAGCGCTCCGCGTAGCCACCGATGAAAGCTGTGGGGAAACCCCTTGGCTCCGGCGAACATCATGATGCACTCACCGTGGACGACGGCAATGCCGTGCTCCTCGCAGAAGCGCACGGCCTCGGGTGATTCGGCCCCCTGCTGCATCCAGACTCGCGGAATCTTGGCCTCAGCCGCCTCCCGCACCAACGCCAAGGTGGCGCTCGGTGGCGTCACGAGCAGGGCGCCCCCCACTTGGGAGGCGACCTCCGTCAGACTCTTCGCGCAAGGTTCACCGTCGATACTCTCGGCCTCGGGGTGAACGAGATACAATCGATAGCCGAGTCGGCCGAGCTCCTTGCGCACGGAGTTCCCGAATCCCCGACCGTTTCTCGATACTCCTGCGAGCGCCAGGGATTTCTGCGACACGAATTCATCGATCAAGGCTTTGCTGGTCATGGTTGCCCTCCGGACGGCGGCCGCAGGATACATGTCCGGGACACGCGAGGCATCCCCTTCGCGCGAATCGGCGCGCTCCCGGCTGGATCGGTATCAACCAGCCTCGGAGCCACAGCGTAAGCTGAAACCTCACCGCTGGCTCTGGTGCTATCGTTGGGGGCCATGAGCGAAGTGGCCTACGCGCTCTTCGATACCCCCCTTGGCGCATGCGCAGTCGCCTGGGGACCGCGCGGCGTCGTTGCGGTAAATCTGCCGGACCGACACCCTGCCGACCTGAGAGCGGGGCTCGAAAAGCGCTTTCCAGACGCCAGCGCGAATGATCCTCCCCAAACCGTTCGTGAGGCAATGCACCAAATCGTTGAGCTCCTCGAGGGCAAGAAGCGACGGCTCGACAAGGTGAAGCTCGACATGACAGGCCTCTCGCCATTTCAGCGAAGCGTGTACGAGGCCGCTCGGCTCATTCCACCAGGTGAGACCATCTCTTACGGAGAGCTCGCGCGCCGCATTGGGCGGCCCGGTGCGGCACGAGCGGTCGGGCACGCCCTTGGACGAAACCCCTTCGCTCTTGTGGTCCCCTGCCATCGCGTTCTCGCACAAGGGGGCGGGATGACAGGCTTCAGCGCCCCCGGAGGTGTCGTCACCAAGAAACGCCTTCTGCGCCTCGAGGGCGCGATCCCTTGAAGCCTGAGGCTGCAGGCTTCAAGGGGTACTGCCGTGAGGATTCGGAAGGGCGGCTCCGCCTTTCTCCCTCAGAACGGTGAACCGTCAGCCCATCTTTTCGTCTACTGGGAGCTGTCACGGAGCCGCTCGGCCCCTTCTTCGGCGCGTTTGCGGATTCGCTCCCCGACCGCTGCGTACTCCTGTAGTAACGTCTGGTACCGCTCAATGCGTTCGATGCGACTTGCAGCATGCTTGACCGAGCCGCCTACATCGGGGTGCGCGGTAACGAACTGCACGTACACGCGGTAGGCATCGACGGCTTCGTTCCGCTTGCCCAGCCGCTCTCGAAGGTCGGCCAGCATCCACAGTGCTCGAGCTTTCAGCTTGGGCTCCTTCGATGCGAGCCGAGATGCCTCGCGCCACGCCTTCTCCGCTCGGTCGGAGTCGTTGCTGCTGAGCAGCGCACGGCCAAGCCGCAGGTGGGCTGCCGGGCTCGTGGGGTCGATGGCGATCGCGTGCTCGAAGTGCTCAATCGCATCCCGGTAGTCTTTTTGCGCGTGAGCAACGTCCCCTGCTCGCAGCGCCTCCCAGTAGGGACCAATCCCCTTGGTCCCTGAGGGCTCCCGCCGCGCCTCGGCCCGTTGCGATGGTCTGCGCCGCTCGGCGCCCGTGCTCGGTGGCAGAAGCCCAGGCGTGGCTGGAGCCCCAGCCGCAGCCGCCCTCGGTGCCCCGGTGCTGGAAGAAGCCCCGGCCGCGTCGGCCCTCGGCGTCGGTGCCTCGGTGCCGGAAGAAGCCCCGGCCGCATCCGCGCTGCCGAACGCGTCCTGCGTCCCGTCCTCGGGCGAGGCTCCGGGAGCCGATGAGGCAACGCAAACCGCTGCGAGCACGAGGAGTGGATACGCGGGCCTAGACATGCCTCAGCGACCGTACCATGGAAGAACGCAGTTCGGCCACCGTCGCACGCCCTTCGGCCGGAACCGCATGGGTTCGGGTGCACGCGGGCGCCCACCTCGACGTTCACCTCACCGGAAGAGGAGCCGAAGAACACCGCGACCTCGGGTCGTCCGACCAGTGTGGTTTCCTCGAGATGGCGGTGGGATAGCAGGGAGAGCGGGGAAGGATAAGATGCTGCGCTCGATGCCCCCCCGGCCCAACGTCAGCCCTTTCCCATGGGAGCGGCTCGCCCGCGTGAACCGCTGTGCGGCGCGGCGTGAGGCATCGATGCGCGCTCGATGGCATGTGTGCACAGCCGCGTCGGTCGCTCGCGAACTCGAAGCCCTCCTCGCAACGACGGTGACGCTGCGTCCGGAGCAAATGATTTGGAGCGAGCTCCAAGACACGCCTCTCGGTGACTCGCCAATGCCGCCAGCGGGCTCCGGCTCCTGCCCGGTGTCGGAGCCACTGGAGACCCAGGCCGAAATGGCATTTTTGAGAAGATCGACCGGTGAACGGATCACGGTTGTCACCGAAACCGAGCTGCTCAGCACGGTCGCAGCACGGCTCGCGGGCAGGGCGCGATTCTTCGCTCTGCCCGCAGCTCCGCCGATTGGGCTGCTCGAAGGGGTCGGGTCCGCGATCCTGGTAGAGGTGTCCCGACGCCTTGGGATCCCGGTCCTCCCCATGCCCCGTGAGGACAAGGCAGCGGAGCCCGGGACTGCCGCAGGCACTGCAGCCGCTCCGCCCAAAGACTGCACTACGGTCACTCTGGACGCCACGGTCGTGGTCGGAGGGCGTAGTTTTCCCGTGATCGTGAAGGCCACAGCCGCTCAGAGTTTCGACCGTCCGAACCACCACAGCGAGCTCGTCCTGGGGAGTCTTCCCGTCACCCTACCCGTCGTCGCCGCATGGTCGCTCGGTTCGTTCCAAGCACTTCTCGGCCTGAGGGAAGGGGACGTCTGGCTCCCGGGAGCCGGATGGCACATTGATGGAACGGGCGGCGGACGCGCGGCATTGATTTCGCCCACTGCCTCACGAGGGCCCTGGGTTGATTTGGCAAACAGTGGCAGGGTCGTGCTACGCGAAGACTGGGCCGAGGCACCCGAGGAGGTAAGCGTGACCGAATACGATGGTGGCTCACAAGCTCTCCCGGAGTGTGGCGAGTCCCTGGAGGATGTCATCGCTGACACTCCGGTCGTCGTCCGTGTGGAGGTTGGAGCGGCAACGCTTCCAGCGCGGAGCTGGCTCGAGCTTGAGTGCGGCGACGTGCTGTGCTTGGAGAGGCCCATCGGCAGCTTGGCCACCCTTCGAGTTGCCGGCCGTGCCGTCGCTGAAGGGGAATTAGTGAACGTCGACGGAGAGCTGGGCGTGCGAATCCGTCGACTACTGACGAATGAGGCAACGGCATGAGAATCTCGACCGCAAAGCTTTCGGGCTCTTGGATACTAGCGCTGGCTTTCCTGAGTCTCGGGTGCGACTCGAAAGGCGACGGCGCACAGGCTAGCCCGTCCGCAGCAGCAGCAGCACCTTCGGCGTCGGTTGCGGCGGCAGTGTCCGCCTCCCCGACTCGGGCACCATTGCCGGCGTATGCCGGACACTTCGAGGGCAAGTACGACGCAAAGCTCTTCCGCATCGAGATGACGGCTGCCGAGGGCGCTGTCAAGCAATGGGCCGAAGACGACGGCAAGGCGTTCAGTGGCAGTGGTAGCATCGCCGTCGATATCGCCGAGGATAGGCGGATCACAGGAACCAGTACGGGGCCGCTCGGGACTCTGCGCGGAAGCGGGTTGATCGATGAGGGCCGCGTCAGAGTCACCTTCTTACCCGAGGAAGCCACAGCACCAGAGCAAGCGGTCAGCGCAACCCTGGTGGGCACACTCGAGGGCAACCTCGTGAAGGGTTCCCTGCAAGCCTCCACCGGCGATAGCCTCAAGGCTCGCACGGCAAGCGTCGAACTGGAGAGGAAGGCCGGCGCCACCGGCGACAGCGACGTATCCGGAAAGAAATGACCAACTCCGAGCCAACCGCCGCAATTAGCAGCGGGACGTCGTCCCTGCGCGAGGCTATGCGCGAGCGGTACGCGCCGCGGGTCATGGAAACCCTGGTACACCGGCAGAAGGAAGACGCTTGGGTCTCGGTGATTGTCGCGGGAACCCGCTCCGCGGAACGTACCATCACGTGCCTCGACCGTCTGCGTCAGCAAAACCGGGTACCGTTCGAGCGGTGTGAGATCATCGTCGCCGAGGTCGGAGATCTCGAATCCGTGCGGGAGCTTCTTCCCCTGCGCGCAGACATCGAGCTGCGCATGGCTCGAGGCTGCTCGGTACCTGAGCTACTCAATGCGGCAGTTGCCCTCTCCAGCGCGCCGCTCCTCGCCTTCGTGGATTCTTCAGCCGTGGTCGCCACCGACTACTTGCCCAAGGCGCTCTCCCATTTCGACGACCACGCGGTGCTGGCGATTCGGAGCCGCGTGTTGCCCAACAAGCACGGCCTGCTTGCCGCGGTGGCCTTCGACCATGACGCCGGTCCCGAGCCCTTCGAGGATCCGGTGGTCAGCGTGCACAGCTCGCTGATCCGCAGCGAAGCCTTCATCGCGGCAGACGGATTCACCAACCTTCCAGCTCCCCTAGCTGCGGTCGATCTCGGCATGCGTCTCACTGAGCGCTACCCGAGCCACAGACTGCTCTACACGCCGGATCTGATCATGCATCGCGATCGCTGCGAGTCATGGCAGGAGCTCCTCCTTCAGTCGCACGAGCATGCTGGGTTGAGCCCGAACCACGTCCAGCTCACCGAGCTCTTGGAGGCGGCCGTGAAGCGTGCTGATGCCAACCGCAGTCTGAGCAACCGAGCAGCTCACCTGGCTCTGTTTCGCATCAGCCAGGGAGTCAGCTACGCCCGTCACTTCATCGATAAGCGTTTTCGCAAGAAGAGCAAGTAGTGCTGCAAGGCTGACCCGCGTGGCGATGCCTTGCCGACGTGTCGAGGTCGACAATCGGGCTCCGTGGTCTACCATTGGCCCATGAGTTCGATCGCAGAGAGCCTCGCGTCGGTGAAAGGCACCATTCTGGAGGCGGCTCGAGACTGTGGGCGAGATCCCAGCACGGTTCGTCTGATCGCCGTCTCCAAGACCAAGCCGAGCTCGATGATTCGCGAGGCATATGCGGCAGGGCAACGTGACTTTGGCGAGAACTACGTGCAAGAGCTCGTGACCAAGGCGGAAGAACTCCGGGATCTTCCCGAACTTCGCTGGCACATGATTGGGCACTTGCAGCGCAACAAGGTGCGCCACATCGCGCCAATCGTCCACGAGTTGCACACCGTGGACTCGGAGCGCCTCGCGGAGGAGCTCAATCGTCGGCTGTCCGACGAGGGCCGCTGCCTCCCGGTGCTCATCGAGGTCAACGTGAGCGGCGAAGTGAGCAAGAGCGGCTGCTCGCCCCACGAGGCCGCTCCGCTCTGCGACCTCATCCGAGAGCTGCCCTCGCTGAACCTGCAGGGTCTCATGACCATTCCGCCGTTCTTCGATGATCCGGCCGAGTCGCGCCCCTACTTCGACCGACTCCGCGAGCTCAGAGACAGCCTGGGCGGCCCAGCCAAGCTACCCGAGCTCAGCATGGGAATGACCGATGACCTTGCCTCCGCCATCGCGGCGGGTGCAACCTCGGTCCGCATCGGCACCGCGATCTTCGGCGCGCGGAGCCCGCGAGTCTGACGGTGGCCGCGCGACGCTCCCGAGCTTCTGGCCCGAACGAAGACACCCTGCTGGCGGCCGCGGCACGCCGTGGCTCCACTCTGGCTGCCCCGCCGCCACTGGCGGATCGCATGCGTCCCACCACGCTCGGGGAAATCGTTGGCCAGCGCCATCTACTCGGCAACAGCAAGCCCCTGGCGCGGGCCATCGCCAGCGACCGCATCCCCTCGATGATCCTGTGGGGACCGCCCGGCAGCGGCAAGACAACGTTGGCTCACGTGATCGCGCAGAGTACGCGCTCGGAGTTCGTACCCTTCAGCGCCGTGCTCGGCGGCGTCGCGGAGCTGCGCGAAATCGTTGCTCGCGCCAAAGAGCGCCGCGCCTACGAAGGCAAGGGAACGTCACTCTTCGTCGACGAAATTCACCGATTCAACCGCGGACAGCAGGATGCGTTCCTACCCCACGTCGAGAACGGGACCATCACCCTCATTGGGGCCACCACTGAGAACCCTTCATTCGCCGTCAACGCCGCCGTTCTCAGCCGCTCCAAGGTCTTCCGGCTGGATCCGCTGGGCGTTGCGGACATCGTGGCGCTCCTGGAGCGGGCACTTGCCGACGAGGCTCGAGGACTCGGTAGACAGCAAGTCTCGGCCGATCCGGAGGCCCTCGAAGCCATCGCGGTCCACGCCCGCGGTGATGCCCGGCGCGCCCTGAACCTGCTCGAAGCCGCTGCCGGCTTGCTGTGTCCCGGCGAACGCCTCGGGCTAGGTGTCATCGAAGAGGCCGCCGGCCAAGCGACGCTCCTCTACGACAAGGCGGGTGAGGAACACTACAACGTCACGAGTGCCCTCATCAAGTCACTCCGCGGAAGCGATCCCGATGCAGCCATCTACTATCTAATGCGCATGCTGGACTCGGGCGACGACCCGCTGTTCGTGCTCCGACGCCTCATCATTTTCGCCAGCGAAGACGTCGGCAACGCCGATCCGCGCGCCCTCCAGGTCGCCACCTCCGCAGACGATGCGTTTCGCCGCTTGGGGATGCCTGAGGGCATCTACCCCATCGCCCATGCGTGCCTGTACCTGGCGAGCTGCCCCAAGTCCAACGCCGTGAAGAACGCCTGGATGGCCGCGCGTCGCTGCATCGAACAACGCGGTGCCCTCCCCGTTCCGAAGAAGCTCCGCAACGCGGTCACGAAGCTCATGCGCGAGGAAGGGTACGGCGACGGCTACCGGTACGCCCACGATTTCGCTGGACATGTCGTGCCCGGCGAAAGCTACCTGCCTGACGAACTCGAGGGGCAGACCTTCTATGAGCCAACCGATCAGGGCCTAGAGAAGCAGATCGGTGAACGGCTCGCCAGAATCCGCGCCGCGGCGAAAGCGCGGCAGTAGGCGCTGGAGATGCTTCAGCGCTCGAGCTCGGAGATGTGTGTTGGTGAGGCGTTGTCTCTACCGCCGGTGTTGTCTCCGCCCGAGCTCGACGGCACGCTCCCCACAAGCGCGGAATGGTAGAAGCCGACGACACCGGGAGGCTGCAAGCCGCCCGCCGCTACCCACTGGCCTGGGCGGAACCGAACGCTATCCCACGACTTCTCGCGGCAGTGCTACTGAAATTCGACGTCGGACACATTGGCGTTGATACTCCAGCTGGCATCCGAATCGCTCTGGCTGGTGACCGGATTGCCCTGGACGCTGAAGTTTTCGAAATGAACGCCCTGGATGCTCACGGTGGGTGACTTCCCGTGCAAGTTGATCACCTTCTTCACGTCGGAACTCACGTTGGTAAAGTGGGTGTCCCTGATGACGGACGTGTTGGCACAGTCCCGCCAGTCTGGCGGATCGTCCAGCTCCAGCGCGATGAGGATGCTGTCTGCTGCCTCGACCCTGATATTCTCGAACCTGGTATCCTGAACCACCGCCGTATCATAAGCATCAATGTTCAGCGCTCGTCCGGCCTTCACAATATCGATGTCCCGAAACACGATGTTTGTCATACTCTGACCCATCGTCTTGGTACCGATCTTGCAGCCCACCGAGTTACTGTACGCCACCACCTTTTCGTGAAGAATGTTCTCGGTATCGATGGTTCCAGCCGGCTCCTCGTTCTTGGTGGCCATGCTGTCGTCACCCGTATAGAGAAACGCGTTGTAGAGCGTACCGTTCGTCGACTCGTCGAAGTTCACCCCATCCGTGTTGTTATAGGTGGTCGTAGTCGGGCGGCAGTTAATCATCTTGTAGTTCCGAATCACAACCTCATCGCTCCTATAGATGAGGGTATTCCAGAAGCTCGGGTCTCGAACCAGCACCCCGTCGACCACTATACCGGAACTCTCCTCGATCTTCAGGAGATTGAGCTTCGTGTCGTTCTGA
>CAYRKE010000084.1:0-30920 GCA_964424695.1 uncultured Polyangiaceae bacterium | reverse complement strand
AGACGGGATCAGAGTTCGAGATAGGCGCCGGGAATCGCAAAGTTGTCGTCCTGGCCGGCGGTCATGAATACGCCCCAGCACGGCAGCTTGTATTTCGCCGCGAATCTCACATCGTCCTTCAGGGTTCCCACCGGACCGAGAACGGCGAGATTGCCTCGGTGGACTCCCCAGGATCCCAGGCCGTGCTGGAGAATTCCTTCGTGGAGCTCGCGACCCGCCTTCTCTGGAGTCTCGAGGATGGCAACTCGCAACCGCACCGGGCTTCGGGTTCCCACACCGGTCAGGTTCAAGTACACGAGGTCCGAGCGTTGCCGTTCGACTCGGACATCGATTCCCTGCCTTTCGAGGAAGGCAATGAGATCGCCCTCATTCAGGTGGCGCTGCTCGGGTCGCATGTTCTCGCCGCTGCAAAGCGTCGGACGAAAGCGTAGTGCGGCGAGATCGGAGGATGGTGAACTACCATCTCGATCGACGACGTAGGCTTTCCAGTCTGATCTCTCCGTGACCTGAAGGAGGGTGTCTGGACCACACCCAATCAGGACAAGGGCCAAACTCACCACTAGGCTCCCCGGAACATGCGGCATGCTGCGCCCCTTTTAGCAAACTCGCCGAGGGCGATAAAGTCACCGAGACGCGGGCGAGGGCCGGCGGGATGAGGCGAGGTCCTCGGTAGGCGGCCAAGCTGCTGGGCCGTCAGGGGGCGCGACGCGCGGGCCGCCCGGCGGGGGTCGCTCCACAGGCCGGTCGCCTCTCAAGCCAAGAACCACTGCCCAGCTGCGGCCCACGGGGGAGTCGGCCAGCGAGCAGCTTCTGGCCACTCCCGGTTCTGAGAAGTGGCACGGGCCTGGCCGCGAGGGGCATCGCCCAGGGGGGAGTCCCCGGACGATCTGAGACTGGTCCGCAGATTGGTTCGCGGAGGGGGCATCGCCAGAGTCGAGCCGGGCTTGTAGGTTGCCTGCAGGTTGCGATGCGTCGCGACCATTGATAGTGTGGCGCGCGTGAGGCACGGAATCTGGCTTGGGGCGCTCAATCTGGTGCTCTTGTGCGCCTGCAGCGCTGCACCGGAAGAAGCGCAGCGCAACCGCACCTTCTATGACTGGGCTACGGCTGTCTCGTCAGGAGGGGACTTCGAGGAGCCGTACCCGCCGCTGGACTTGATGGCGGAGCCCCCACGGGTCGGCTACAAGGGCGTCACCGTGTTGCGTCGCGGGGTCCATCTCTCTCGACCCGTGGATTGGGTTCTGCGCGGTGGAGACAACACGCCGGGGCAAGCGTTTACGCAGTACATCTCGCCGAACGCCTATTCTTTCGCGATCTACGAGCGGCCCGAGTCACAGCAGGAACTGTGGCGAGACGTGATGCAGCGTTTCGAGGACGACACTCAGGCTCTCGGAGCCAAGATCGTGGGGAAGGGAGTTCCCATCGCTTCCTTCATCGGTCAGGGTAGAGCCTATACGGTTGAGCGGCAGGTCGAGGCGGGGAAGAAGCCTCTCATCAGTCGTAGTCGCGAGTACCTCATGCGAGGTATGACCAGAATCGTGTTAGTTCAGATCGTTCATGAAGGCGAGGACCTATCCGCCGTCGACCAGGAGCTGTTGCGTGTCATCAGTACGCTCGAGGTCCTCTAGCAGTAAGCCCTCACACTCTGTGGGTTGGGGCCACCGCGCGCTCGTTGGTGCCGCCTTGTTCTGGAGCGGCAGTGTGTTTGCCACTGCGGGCTGTGCTGGTGCCGTCGAGTCATCCAAGTTGGAGGATGGCGCGCGTCGGACTGTTCCTGTGCCGATTTGCCTGAAGGCGCTCGAACGGCGCAGCGGCGGTCTGGTGTCTTCACTCAAGCCCGAGGACTACTGGTCACTCGTGTTGCCCGCTTACGATGAGGGTAGCAGCACGGTAGATCGGAGCGCTCCGGATTGCAGTGGGCGCGCTGTCTTCGACAAACCCGAGCTTGCGGAAGCCCAGGGCGTGCGTTCTGGCGCGCTGATCGTGAAGTCGGAAGATGCCATCGTGACTCCCGGTCCAGACGGGCTTCGCATCATCTGGCTCCGCACCCATCGATTCGCCGATGGGACGGCGGCCGGGCCCTTGGCGCTCGCTCGTGCTCGTGAAGGGTTTGCTGAGGTTTACGCAACGGGGTTCTACCGAGGCAGGGAGAAGGACTCGCGCTTCGCCCTCGAGCGGATGGGGCATTCGTTTGCGGTCACTGCGTGCGACGAGGGGTGCAGCGGGGTGAAGTCCGGTCAGGCCTGCGAGAGCAGGTTCTCGGTCTTGGTGATGCGTTCTGGCAAGCTCGTGCCATCCGAGCAGTTCGCGCTCGACCGCATCGACTATCGGTCGGTTGCTGGCGTACCGGGGTTGGTTCAGTATCGTCTGACGGCAACGCCAGTGTTTCACGACAAGGGATTGCGCGTGATCGAGCAGCTGATCCTTCGTGACCAGAATCAGGGCGTCATTCGCAAGTCGGATCTCGAACGCGTGTTTCAACTCGGATCCGGCGGCCAGCTCAAGACCGCTCGCGAGTCACTGTGGACCGCAGAAGTGGGTTCTGCTCTCCCTCCGCGAGAGCCCCCCCCATCGCAGGAGTAGTCGCTCAGGCGGATTGGGACGAGGCGCGCTGCTCCTTGACTTGCCGTTTGTTTGGTTCGCGATCACCTCAATGAGGTTCCCCAGAGGGCGCCCCAATTCTACTGCGAGAGGTTGGCAGAAAGCCCGCCCGGGAAGCCTGGTTGATGGCGAAGCGGGACCGAGCACCGGACCGGAACATACACCAGTATTTGAGGACCGGAAGCTCCGGGTTCCGCGCAGCCAGCGGCCAGGATCGCCGGGCGTCGTCCCAGTCGAGGTCTCGCAGTAGTGCTAACCGCATGGGGTCAGCGCCCGATCCGGCGTAGCGTCGCAACAACAGTGCGACGCTGACGGTGGACGGGGCACACGTGCGGTCACGGGAAAGTCGATGCGGCCACGTAGAAACGACGCACGGGTTGTCGCTCGATCTCGCCGTTACCAACAGATCAGGCCGCCGCTGTAGCCACATTCAGGGCGTTGGGTGGCGCCGTACAGAGCACCCATGCCGAGCCCGGTGAGCAGCCCGATGCCGGCTGAGCCCCACGCTTGTCCCGGGGTTTCCCAGTCGCCCGCTGTGCGCCCCGCCGTGGTGATAATCGCCAACACCCCGGGAACCGCAGCGTTCATCGCGAAGGAACCGAAATTGAACCGGCCTTGGCTCCACGAGAGGGTATCGACCAGAAAGAGCCCCACACCTTGTCCGAAGGCTGAGCCCGCCGCGAAGGCATGTGTCGAGAGCATCCCGTATGAGTCACAGCCTTCTTCCCCTTGGTTCTCCTCCGAACAGCCTGGCCGATGACCTTCGATGGCGTCCTTGAGCGCAACCTCATTGAGCAAGGCGAGGGTGGCCAACGTCATGCTGGGTGCCAGCACCGAGGCGTGCCACCGCGCCTTCCATCCCACGGTCACCTCGGGATCAGAGTAGAAGATACGCGGCATCAGGAGCTCTACTCCCATCGCCGAGAGCGCGGTGACCGTGGTTGCCGTGTCCCACGCTTCACTCCTCTTTGGCGGAGCCTCTTGAGCCGCCGCGGAGGCGGGAACCAACGCCACGCACGACCCAACCATCAACGCAAGAGCCCCAGACGCAACCCATCCCATGACCGAAATCCTTCCGCGCAGCCGCACGGGCTGCTCCTATCTATCGCGGAGGAGGATCGCTGTGCAACCCTCGATCTTCCCCAGCCTTGTTCTGCCAGTACCGCTGATAGGCTTCCGCGAAATCATGCCCAAAAACCACGGCAAAGACTCTCTGCCCCTCAGAGAGCTGCTCGAAACGTGAGCAGTACTCGAGCCAACGCAGGCGGTACTGGGAGGTTAGTAGGCTGGCCGTTCTGCGCTCCTTCAGCGCCGCATCGATGCTTGCAGGCGATAGCTCTTCGAGAAGCGCTCGCACACCCTCCATGACCCCGTCCAGCAGCGCGAGCTGGTGCAGCATGAGGTCTGCGAGAATGCCCTCGACCGCCTGCGGGGCATCGAAGCTTCTCTCGTGAGGATCGAGCAACGCAAGCGCAACCTCCTGCGGGTTTCTGGCATTCTCGAGCGCTAGGGCCGATCGCGAACGGTTGTGGGTGCGCTGGTCGGCGGAGCGGTGCAGTGCCAGCGAAGAAACGAAGCGCTCGTATCCCTGCCGCAGCGGGACGAAGGTGCGGCAGAAGACATCCACCGAGTCATGCACTTTGGTGATGAAACGGGCCACGTCGCCGGTCGTGTTGAGCGGATGTCCTGGCACCAGCGATCCCGCCAGCTCCCGAAGTCCCTGCAACGCCAAGGGACCGGGCTCCATGTCGAAAGCCCGAGTCTCCGGGGGCTCATCCGAATCGGTCAGCGAGGACGCTGCGATGGGACGAGCGCCACTCTGCAGCTCGTCCTGTGGCGCCAAGGCGCCTCGGGGAGGCATGGAACCGAGGTAAGGCAAGGCGTCAGGCGCGGGAACGGAACCCAGACCAGGCAGAGCGCCCGGCGGTGGCGCCGAACTTAGGGAAGGCAGAGCGCCCGCCGGTGGCGCCGAACTCAAGGAAGGCAGGGCGCCCGGAGGCGGAGCGGAGCCAAAGCCCGCCAGGGGGCCGCGCGGAGGTGTCGGACTCAGGGCAGGCAGAGCGCCGAGAGGTTGCGCCTCGCGCGACCAGCCATCAGGGGCGGGCCACGACGAGGCGTGCGATGGCTTGCCAGGGCTCGGACCCGGCTGGGCCGACCCAGCGGGTGGAACTTGCTCCCGAACCCGGTGCGCTTCCATTGCTGGTGCAGGCACTGGGAAGGATCGACGGTCTTCCATTGAGTGGGCGATGCCCGAAGCCGCTCTCGGTTCGAGTCTGGCCACATGCATGGGGCTCGGCGGGGCTGGCCCCACGGGAGACACACCGATTATCGAGACGTTGCCCAGCACGACACCGTTCGCAGGGGAGCACCGGAGCGGTGCGTCTCCCTGGACGATCTCGAGTTGTACCTGGATCTGCCCGGCCAGATAGAACCAGAACATCGAGGCGGACAGATCGACGCTGGTGTTGGGCTCGATGCGGATCAGTGACTGCCCAGAACGAGCTGGCAAGTAGACGCCGTTCTTGCTGCCCAGATCCCGAATGCAGACGCGGCCCTCGACGTCCTCGATACGAGCGTGGAACGCCGAGATGACCTCGTGGAGTAGGGAGAAGTCGTTGAGCGCATTGCGGCCGATCCGGATCGGCAAGTGGACAAATCGGAACCTCTCAGCCTGAAGGGCCTTTCCGTTCGGCAGGAACGCTCGCAGGACGAACACCTAGCTCGATCGTAGCCTAGCGACTCTCCACCGCCAAGCGATACCCCGCCTTGTGGCGCACCCACTCCCAGACGCTCGAGCCTCTCAACGCCCGCTCTCGAGGTGCTGCGGGCTCTCTGTAGGCGACTCTCGACGCTTAGAACTCTACAGTGTGCGCGGCGTGAAGCAGCTCTGCCACCGTGCACGAGCCATCGTTGGCCGCCCTCAGCCACTCGGTTGGATGCCCATCGGTGACTCTGATGGTCCAAGGTGCGTGTGCCACGTCACAGATCTGCTCCCGGTTCCCCGTTGCGAGCCACAACTCTGCCAGTGTGCACGGAGGGGCGTTGCCGAGGGCGAGGAGCATGGAACCCCGCTCGCCGTCGTGGGACCAGAAGAAGCTTGGCACTGTGGCCTTCCAGTGAGCAATGCGACAGACCCAGTCAAGCCAGAAGCACACCGCGGCGCCTCCGGCGGCACCCAGCGGCAGCCGGAGGGCCAGGGGCGAGGAAGGCTGCTCGATGCCGCGGCAAGAAGCAACCGTCTGGCTCACCACTGCGAGGATCTGGGTGGGATCAACCTGCTGCTCGCCCTGGAACAGCGAGGGCCAGAGTTCGCTGGTGCGGAGGCCTCGTGTCCACGCCGCGTAGGATGAGAGAGCATCGTCCAAATCGACTTCGGGCGCCGGGAAGCTATCGGCTGGAAGCCGAATGCTGGCGTCGGGGGCCGCGTCGAGCGAGAGCACCCACTGGCTGCTGGACAGCCAACAGGCTTCCAGCACCAATGGGAGGATTTCCGGCGCTGCCACCAGGTCGTTGGACGCAAACAGTGGCACGGCGACTGTCAGTGGGAAGCGGCGCCCAGCCCGATCCCGGCTTGGGCCGAAGGCGCCGACGAGCGCCGTGGCGCGGCCGCCTGCGGTCGGGCGGTAGACGAACGCTTGCACCGCGGCACCGTTGTAGGCGTTGGGCCAACCCGAGCCTGCCTTCGCTTCCGCCCACTCGACGTTACGAGTGAGAAAAGCGTCGAAGCTCACGAACTCGTGGCCGCGATTGCCCAGTGCGATGAAGTCATCGCGCGAAGGGTGCTTGCCGAGAATGCCTGGCGCTCCATACGTCACACGACTCATGGCTACTCCGCGGAACCTCCAACCGTGACCACCGGAGGGCAATTGAGCCTACGGAAGAACCGAGGAGCAAACGGATGTGTTCCCTTCGCAGGTTTGACCGTGACGTTGACCGGGGGCTCGTTGGCCCGCGTGAGCACCCAGCTCGCCATGAGCTCCGGCACGCCGTCCGCCAGGGCTCCGCTCGGCTTGAGCCCACCCGCGCCAAAGAGACGGAACAGTCCGAAGTCCCCCATTCTTGGGATCTCGTCCGCGAATCCGGCGCCCTTTACCCTCAGGACGGCTCCGCGCGGCGACTCCTTGCCCGGCCACGTGATGGGCAACCAGCGCTCTGGCTCATTGCGGTAGGTCGTTGGGTGGCCGTCGACGATCAGAGCTATCTCAGAGATCGTCGAGCTCACCGAACGCATTTTGACCGAGAACTGTACGGAAGGCTCATCCGCTCGGCCGAATACCGCATCCGTGATCTCTTGAGACACGTTGAGGCAATTCAGGAAATCGGCGCTGTACGGAACCGCATCGGCCGAAGGCTTGGGGACGAAGGCCTTGCCGGAGCGTTCGAGCCTCGACTCGAAATGGCGTTTGACGAAAGCCCACAGCAGGCCCGTCTCGGGGCGGAAGAAGTCGGCGAATTCTGGCAGGGACACCTCGCTCGGCACGTCACTGAATGGGTACCGAGGCTTGAGCTTCGTGCGGAACACCTCCCAGACTTCGCTCCTCCAGTCACCGGTGAGCTGCGCGTAGTCTGCGCGGACTACGGTCGCCCGGCTGCCGCGGATCGGGTTCATCAGCAGTGGCTCAAGGATCATCCGCATTCTGGGATCGGTCCCGGCCAAGAGCCTCTGAACGGCTGCCGCCGTTCGGGACAGCTCGCTGGCAAACTCGGCGCCCGAAGCCTGCTGTGACTCCGCCAGCTGAGTCAGCGAGACCTCGAGCATGCCCAGGTGTCCCAGGTACTGCGTCAGACCCGAGGGCGCAGCATCGCTCGTCGCCCCGCTGCCCCCGCTCGACGCGAACTTCAACAGGGGTCGGAAGTGCCGCTCGACGCTCGAGATCGGTCGTTGACGGATGCCCGCATCGGCCGCTCCGGCATCACCGGTGACCGCGCCGACCGCAGAATCCAGGAGGGCCTTGCCCTTCTCGAGCAGCGTGGTGGGGCCAACGTCGAGCTCGACGTTGGTTCGCACAACGTTGAAGAGCCTTACATACGGTCCTTCAGTTTCGATGAGTACGCGCAGCTCTTCGAGCGCACCCTCCAGGTTCTGGGGAGGTAGTACGTCGAGACCCACGAGGAAGTCGGACCAGGCAGCGACATAGCGCTGGAAGTAGATTTCGCGTAGCCGCTCGGCCGCGGATTCCTTGGAATCCTCCACATCGAGCACGCTTCTGCCGAGGACCCACGGCTCGAACTCCAACCTGACGTCGGGAGACTCCAGCACCGAGCGCACCTTCTGCCAGCCTAGCGCCGTATACATTCCGGGCACTTCGACGTTGCCGTGGGCCGTCCAGTACTGTGCCGCAGCCCCGAAGAAAATCTTCTCCGGTCGAATCGGCGGGGCACCTTCGGCCGCCTCCGCGAGCCAACCGAAACGCAGCTCCTCCACCGGCAGTGAGCTCAGTCGCCCCTGAGCCAGGGACAGACTCGCTGCGTTGGCCTTCCAGGCCCACGACCTGTCTTGCGCCAACGCCGTCAGGTAGCGAGCGGCATGCGCAGCCAATTTCTGCTGATCTGCCAGTGCCTGCGAATTCAGAGCGCGGGCCCAGACTTCCGAGAGCTTAGGCTTGGCGTACTCGAGCTGGAGGTGCTCGGGTTGGGTGAGCATGACGTAGAGCTTCAGGTCTTCATAGGCTCGCTGGAAGTTGCGTCGATCGGTTCTCACCAGGTCACCAATTGCGAGCACATCGGCAGCCAGTTGCGTCTGGACCGGGCCCTCCACCATTGCGCGCAGACGCTCGAGATAGATTCGCTCGGTGGCGATGCGCAGTTCGGAAGCCGAGTACGGGCCGAGCAGACCACGGACCGACAACTCGCCGCTCGCTTCCTCGAGGCGCTCGATGCGCTCCAACAGGAGATCAAGCGAGTTGGCGGCAGCCGCCGCTGCCCCGGTGCGCTCGAGCGCGCGAGCATCGCGGACATCCCTCTCAGTGGCGTGAACGAGCCGGGTATTGGTAACGAAGCTGAGCGTCGCTGGCGTGACCACCAACAGAAGGACAAAGATCGCCGCGGCGACCCAGAGCAGGCGATGACGTGCGCCTCGCCTCAAGCGGCTGAGCGAGCGGGCAGCCAGGTGTCTGTCGGGAATGATGACCTTCGAGAATAGTTCGGTGACGAAGTAGCTCTGGATCTCCTTGGGGCGAGCCTCCGGCGTCGCAAGCATTCCGAGCGCGAAGCCACGCGCCATGTTGCCAATAACACGGTCGATTGAGCGCCCCGTCTGGGTGCCACTCGAAAAGTAGAAGCCCCGAACGAAGGGGTTCTCACTGTAGGGGTTGGGTTGGCTGAGCTCCTCGATGAAGTGCGCCACCGGCTCTCTGAGGGGACGGAACTCGACAGGAAACTGCAGAATTCTCGCCCGAACCTCGGGCTGCGGTTCACGAGCCAGCCGATCGAGCATGCGCCCATGCAGCAGACGCTCCAATACCTCGAACTCGATCTCGACGGCCTGCTGCGGATCGCGGATCCGGGGGTCATCGAGGCTGAAGCTCGCGCCCCAGGCTTGCGCTCGCTGCTGTTTCGTGAGGTCACCGAAGAACTCGACGAAGCCGGGCAGGAGATCGATCTTCGTGAACATCACGTAGATCGGCAGCACCATCTCGAGTCGGCTCATCAACTCGTCGGCGCGTGCTCGGAGCATGGCCACCAAGTCGCGGCGTTGATCCTCGTTCTGGGTTACCAGGTCTTCGACGCTGACTGCTACGACCAGGCCGTCCAGCGGTCGACTCGGACGGAAACGTCGCAGCGTGTCGAGGAAGGTCATCCACTCATCGCGATCGTCCTCTTCAGTTGCGAGTCGACCCGCCGTGTCGAGCAGGATCGCGTGTTGGGAGAACCACCAATCGCAGTTGCGCGTTCCGGCGGTCCCACGGACCTTGTAGTTCGACGCGCCTGTCGGCGTGATGAAACCAAGCCCCGATTGTGCGAGCGCGGTCGTCTTCCCCGCTGCTGGTGGCCCGACGATGACGTACCAGGGCAGAGCGTAGAGCGCCGATCTCCCGCCGCCCGCCAACTTGCTGCGCTTGAGTGCGTTGAGCGCGCCTTTCATTTGCTCTTGGAGCGCCACGATCTCCGGACGGCGATCGGGTCGAACTCGCTCGGCTTGCTGCTGCGCCTGCCGCAAGAGCTCCCGCTCGAGGGCTGCTGCGCGGAGACGTGCTCCCACGAATCGTATCAGGATGATGGTGGCCACGATCAGTATCACAGCGACCGTGACGACCACGCCAATCCAGAGCGGGGCCTTGAGCAGCACGACCAGCGGCCAGGTCGCCGCGATCAAGACTGCTCCCAGGATGATCATCCACCACATTGCGAGTCCCTCACTCCATCAGGGGCCAGGCCGGAGATGCCTGGCACTCATCGCATCGAGGCTCTCCTGAAGGTTGGCGTTTAGCAGACGTTCGAGGCCCACGACCACTGCGACGGCGACGAGCAGGGTGGCAAGCACGGCAGCAATCAGGGGGAGTTGGCTGGCTCGTCGCGCTGGGAGACGATCGGGGGGCTCAGCGCGAGGCGCGAGTTTCGCTCCTGCCGGCCAGGTTTGGCTGACGCGCTGGCGCGCGTTGTCAGAGAAGCTGCTGAGGGCACGAGGATCTCCACCCGCGCCGAAGGCACCACGAAACCCCAATACCAGGCAGAGGTAGTACACCTCCAGCGCTGGCGAAGCGCCTCCCTGCTGCAGAAGGACACGCAGCCGATTGAAGAAGTTCTCTCCTGCGGTGTACTCGTTGTAGAGATCGAGCTGCAGGGGGTGGCCCATCCACTCATTGCGACCAGGCCAGTTCGACTTCAGCACCTGCTCGTCGATGAACGCGACCAGCGCATAGCGTGCCTCGGCAAGATCGGCGTCGGGGAGTCCGACGGCTCTGCCGCGTCCAACCATCGCGTCGAGGGCCGTCATGACCCGCTGCTTCAGCTCGATCGGTGGGGGGAGGCTGGGGGTCTGCGGCAGCCTGACTGCGAGGGTCAGCAACTCGGCGCAACACCAGTAGATGGGCTCGGTCATGGATCGCTACCGCGCGTGCTCGGAGGGGACCGCGTAGACCGCCAGGGTTGAGCCCTCCCACTGCTCGTCTCTTGGCAGATAGAGTGCGAGGGTGCCGGATGTGGCGATGTCGTCCCAGTACGGTCCGGTCTTCTGCACGTGAAAGAAGCTGACTCCTGGTTTCACGGGCAGCGCCGCTGTTGGATGCCACTCGATGGCGATGCCGACGCCGCGGCGGGCCTGCTTGACGACATCGTAGATCTGATTCCAGCTCGCCAGCTTGAGGAGGCTGGGGACCCGCTCCCGCACCGCCGCCTCGGCGAGACTCGAGGTGACCGCGATGAACAATTCGTGCCTCAGCAACGACTTGTCGGCGGGCTTGCCAATGAACATGCCGTCGGGTCGGTGCTCGAGCCCAATCTCGAAGAAGGGGCGCTCGATCTCACCCGGCAATAGCCGCAGAACAATCGCAAAGAGCTGCTCGAACACGGCGCCGAGTTCGAGGTAGTTGAACTTCGGTACGGCAGAAGGCTCCACGCTGGCGGAGAAACTACAGAGCTGTCCCGCGAGGGTGGCGAACGCCAGGTACGCCTCCTCCGGATGCGTATTCGGAGTGTCGAGCAGGTGGCTGAGCCTGGGAATGGCGCCATTCAGAGTGTGAAGCATCCAGAACTTCCGAATCTCCGTGGCGTGAAACTCCACCGCACCCACCTGCCGTTGGCGCCGCTCGGTGGCAAGGGTGGCCTGTCGGCTGACGATGCTGGCCAGAAGGCGGCGCACGCCGCTCTCCAGAAAGGGTGCCGCTTTCAGGTCGAGGACGGGAGGCACATAGGTGTCTTGGATCTGAAAGGAGCCGTTCTCTTGTCGCAGGACCACCGCCACGCAGATGGCCACGAACCCGTCCTTGCGTTCGTCCCCGAACAGTACGCGCAGGTTGGGTTGAGCCCACTCCACCTCTTGTGGCGAAGCCCCGCTGTTCACGTCGATTACCTGGCGGGTGGCGCGCACGTACCGGCGGATGCTGGTATCTTCGGGCATGCCGATGACACCCGTGCCGTCCACCGCGTGGGCCAAGCCAAGGAAGACCTCGGTGCGCTGAGCGTTGGGGGGGAGTTTTCTGGGCGGGGGTACCGGAACGTCGGCCCCCTCCCCGCACGCGATGGGGGTACCATCGGGCCAAATCGCCACGAAGCGTCGGAGCTTGAACTCGCCAGCAGCGAAACCCCGCTCGTCGATGTTGAGTTCAGAAATCCCCCAGCTGTAGTGCGCCAGCCCACGCAAGCGAACGCGAAGCAGATTCTCGTGGTAGCTGTCCTGCTGCTGCAGATGGTGCTGGCTCAGGAGCAGCCCCTCGGACCAAACGGGCTTACGTACCATTCACTGACCTCCCCGAGCGGTTCCTGGGGCGTCCTCACCCTCGGTCTTGCTGGCGTCAACCTCGCTACCGTCGCCGCGGTCTTCTCCATCCTGTATCTGCATGCGATCCAAGAAGACGGAAAGGACGCCCGGCTCGGCGCAGGGCGGGGTCTCCGGTGGCTGCTCGAGCTCGTAGGTGAGGAACCAATCCTTGCCCTTCGGCTCGCGAAAAAGCGCTACCAGTGCCAGGAAGTGAGCCTCCGGGTTGCGCTTGAGGGAGACGACTTGGGTCTTGCCAGGAAAGACTGTATACTCGGTCACCGACTTGAGGTCCGTTTGGAGGACTTCCTGGTCCTTCTGCCAGATCTCCTCGAACGCAGCGCCACGCAGCTTGGCGTCGCTCTGCAATTGGTAGAGCCGCACCTGCACCGGTCGGCCCTCGCCCTCGGGACTCGCGTTGACGCGCGCTGTTGCCGTGAGAGCAACCTTCGCCTCCACAGGTGGACAGGGCTCCGGTCGTTTGGCAACGGGCGCGGCCGCAGACGAACAGCCCCCAACTCCGAGCAACGTCAGCAACAAGGCGGTTCTCATTGTTGGTCCTATACAACGAGGGGGGCGCCGGGGGCCATGGACAAGGCCAGTTTGGGCACGGGACCAACCGACCCGACGGGGCGCTAACGGAGCCGACCAGGACGGGGCCCCCCAGGCTTTCCGCGCCGCCCTCCCCGTGGCGGTCAATCTGTCCAGACTCGGGTTCGGCGCGGAGTCCAGACTTCGAGCCAGGTGGTCGGAATTGGTGTGGATCAGCGAAGCCGCTCTTGACCCGGGCCTCTGTTGCGGATACTCCAGTGTGAGAGTGAAAAGGGAGATTCGGGTGGGGGAGAGCCTGGTCGATGGGAGGATCGAACCCGCACCCGCATGGAACCGCATGACGGTAAAAGGAGTGCTTGACGATGGCAACAGACATGATGCTGAAGCTCACGGACATTGAGGGTGAGAGCAAGAAGACGGGAGTCGAGAAGCAGATCGACGTGAGCGATTTCAGTTTTGGGGTGAGGCAGTCGGCTACCTCGCACGAGGGCGGCGGCGGCGGCGCAGGGCGAGCCGATGTGCAGGACATGACCATTACGAAGTTCGTGGACAAGTCTTCTCCAGTGCTCTTCCTCTACAGCGCAACTGGCAAGCCGATCGCCGAGGCGGTGTTGACCGTCCGTAAGGTGGGTGGCACCTCGTTGGACTATCTCGTGGTGACTATGACCGACGTGATTGTCTCCAACGTGAGCTCCGGCGGGGCTTCATCGGACGATCGCGTGAGGGAAACGGTTTCCCTGAACTTCGCGAAGATTGCCATCAAGTATACGGCTCAAACCAAGGACGGGGCTGCAGACGCGACGGTCGAAAAGGCCTTCGACGTCGAAGCGAACGCCGAGGCCTGAGAGCTGGGCGTTCTCGCCCTCCGAGGCTGTGGATCCACATGGGGGGGCGGACCTTACGGTCTAGGTCCCCCCTTGGCTGGCGCGCTGGTTCCCAGTTTTCTTCGGCACGCAGTCTCCATGGCTTGAGTGAACCGTTCCCTTCCCCAATTGAAGGTTGGGGGAACGCACTGGTCCATGGAGTCGCGGTTCGCTACGAGCTCTCTGAGGCTGTCGCGAGCCTGCCAGACAACATCCTTGGGAACCTGAATGGCGAAGTCGGCAACGTCAGGTGTCGTGTCGCCACTGATGTCGAGGTTGAGTGCGCGTAGGTCGTTGACGCTCATCGCTGCGGCTCGTGCGACGAGGCTCAGTCGGGTGCCGGCGGGCACCTGGAGGTCTGAAGTGAGCTGCGGAGCCCGCATCTGCACGGCCGAGAACTTCAGTCGCTGAAGGTTGTTCAGGATCAGCGCCACGGCTTGAACGGCGGGGGAATACTGGCTGGTTTCGTCCGGCAGGAGATCGGCGTCAACGAGATCCCAGAATCCGATGCCATTCCCTCCGGCACGCTCCATGCGGGCGATCATTCCGAATGGGCCCATGTTGTAGGAGCCGAAAACAAGGTCCCAGACGCCCGACTGATTGTAGACGCTCAGCTTGTCACGCAGGTCACGGAGATAGCGGGCGGCCGCCTCGGTGGATTTGGGCGGACTTCTTCGTTCGTCGATAGTCTCTTCCTTGACCCGAAGGTGATAGGCGCGTGCGGTTGCGGGCATGAATTGCCAGAGACCCCCCGCGCCGACCGGTGACGTGGCTTGGGGCGAGCACCCGCTTTCGACGAAGACGATTGCCCATAAATCGGCGGGAAGGCCGTATCGAATCAGAGTCGACTGGATCAGGTCGCGGTAGGCGCCGCAGCGAAACAGCATCTCCTGGAACGTCGCACGGCCCACTTGGTTCTCGGTGTAGAATTCCAGGCTACGCTGCACGCGGGGGTCGTCCTCAATGGGGATCTCCGGTAGCTTGAGGCCCACCAACCAATGCGAGCGGACCCGATCCACTGAGCCCGATGCGCGCCGACGGACCACTCGCTTGGCGCCATCGGGCCCCAGGAGAGACTCCTGCATCTTTGCCCATGCTTGGCAGGCTGCTGACGAGCCACTGCATCCCCGCTGCGACCTACTTCTCGCAAGTAGGGCTGCCTCCTCATCGACCAGGGCGCGGAGCTCGGCTGACTCACTGCCTCTTCCGTGGACCTGGGTGAGCAGCGAGCGGAACGCTTCGTCGTCTGTAAGCAGTCGCGACTCGGGCAGCGGTGCTGACGCAAGAGCTCCGCCGGTGGCCTGCCCCGATCCCGGCGAGGTGGCGGAGACCCGGCTTTCTTCGGATGATTCACGGCTGAGCACAACGATGAGGGTTGCCAAGCCGCCAAGTACCAGGGCCAGGACAGCGAGGGCGATCGCTCCAAGCCGCCAACCGTTGCCTTCCTCTTGGTGGTAGCGAAGGATTGGTGCGGGCTGTCCGGATCTCCCGCCACGCTGGTCAACGCGTGATCGAGCGACGTCTCCCAACATGAGCAGCCTGGAGACTCGCCCCAGACCGCGGTCCAGGCCGGCAGGGCGGACGTTGTCTGGTGGGGACGAGCCAGTAGAAGGGGCCAGCGCCGGGAGGCCGGCAAGTGGTCGATCGAGCAACGGTGGTGGGACGGCCGGAGGGGAGAACGCAGAACTGGCCCTGTGCTTCAGTCCAAGAAGGGAGCCACGTTGGTGGGGTTGACCGGGGCTCGCCGGTTCGTGTGGTGCCGAACCTTTCGTGGGCTTCTTGGCGCCGAAGGCGCGCAACCCGAACATCGTTCGGACCTGCAAGTTTGGGGCATTGGGGACGCGGCTCCTGGATGGGGCTGGCAAATGCTGGTGCGGAGGCTGGGGCTGCAGCGGCCCGACCGGCGCGCCAAGCTGCGGGGGCGGAGCGATTGAGTCTTGCGGCCGTCCGCCGGCCGGGGCTGCGGCACCGACGGGCGGGAGGGCGAGCTTCGATTGCACATTCAGGGAAAGACGTGGGACTGCTGGGGCTCCAGGAGGTGCCTGGCTCCCGCCCGCAACACTGTGTCGTTCGACGGGCGGCGCAGAACGCATGCGAACGGCATCTGGCAGACCGGCTCCCGACGGCTGGAATACGGGAAGGGGAGGAACCGGCGGCTGCTGGGGCGGCTGTTGGTTTAGGAGAGGTGGAGGTTTTGCCGATGCAGGTGGTGCATCGCCGAGGGGCGCGGGGAAACCCCCGCTTCGAGCATCGCCGGTGGGGATAAGGGGGGGAGGCTTGGGGCCCGCATCCGGTGCGGACGGCATCATCTGCGCCCATCCGCCGAAATTGCGCGGGTTGGTCAGTCGGCTCTTTTCCTCTGGCGAGAGCGACTCCCACGCCTGTTTCGATAGATCGGACAGGGCCTCGATGGACTCATTGAGACCCCAGACCCGACCGCTCTGCTCGACTCGCGCCAGGAGCTCGGTAAGGCGAACCGCGATGCCTCCAAAGCCAGCCATGCCGAATTCTGGTTGGAGCGCGGCAGTCTGGGTTCGCAGGCGAGCGACGTGTGGGTCTCCCGCCAGCGCTCCTCGTGCCTGGGCTTGAGCCCACTCCCTGACGCAGGCCCCGAGCTCAACGAGCAACTGCGCCCTTTCGAGCTTTCGGGGGGGCATGGCCGCGTCAGATCCGCTCATTTCCACAATTGTTAGCACACCTGCTGGGGACCCGGATTACGCATGGGCTCCAGATCCACCTCGGGGCTGTTGACAGTGATGTCTTCAACGTGGAGAGTCGGTGCGGAGCCGATGTGAGTCAAGCCAGCTCGGCCCATTTGCGGCAGGAGAGCAGTCTTGAGGGGGAAGAAGAGGATAGCAGGGCAACGGATATGGGGCTGATTAACATAGAAAGCCTGCTGTCACCCGTCTCGGAATCTGCTCCGGCAGGCGAGAACCTGGAGTACGACGCCGAGTTTGCCGAGCTCGAGAGGACGGCGGAGGGCAAGCCTGAACGACGTATCGGCAATGCTAGCATGCCGGCCGAGCCACCGGATTGGCCGCTTGTCATCGAGCGGGGTCTGGCACTCTTTGGGCGTACCCGCGATCTGCGAATCGCCGTGCACCTTACCCACGCGCTGCTCCGTCGAGGGGGGTACGCCGGTTTGGCCGAGGGCCTGACGTTGGTGGCGGCTCTGCTCGAGACGTTCTGGGCGACTGGGTATCCAGAGCTCGATGCAGAGGACGACAACGATCCGACGATGCGCGTTACCGCGCTGTCGGCTCTGTGCTCGTCGGCAACCGTGCTCGCAATACGCGCAACTCCGCTCGCCCAGGCTCGTGGTCTGGGGGCCATCTCACTCCGCGACGTGCAGGCGTTGGCTGCGGGCGACTCGAAGCCGGCGGGGCCACCGACCGCAGACTCGTCAACCGTGGAGGGAGTGTTCCAGGAAGGCGCTCTCGAAGCACTCGAGGCGCTGGAGGGAGCGGTGGGCCAGTGCGTCGAGGCGCTGGACAGGATCGATACCGTTTTCGAAACCCACACCGGTACTCGTGGCCCGGACCTGACGCCGCTGAGGCAGGTTCTCAAGGAGGTTCAGCTCGTGATTTCCCCACGCCTAACGGCTCGCCGCGAGGCGGCGGCAGGGAGTGTCTCCGACGCTGGGTCCGACGATGCAGAACAGCAGCTTTCTGGGGCGACAGCGCCCGCGGGCGGGCTCGGTCACGAGATCCGATGTCGCGAGGACGTCGTTCGCGCAATCGACAGGATCTGCGCCTACTATGCGCGGTGGGAGCCGACGAGCCCGCTCCCGCTGCTGCTCGAACGATGCCGGCGCCTCGTGTCGTGCTCGTTTCTCGAGATCATACAAGATCTCGCGCCAGATTGCGTAGCGAAGGTCAATACCCTTGCCGGCAGGAAGCCGGAATGATGTTTAGGAGTCGGGCCATGGCGAGTGAGCCGGAGACGACGCGCTCCCATCGGAGTGGGGAGCGTGCTAGTTGCACTCCCAACCAGGTGCCCGCGAGAGAACAGGAGCGGATATGAGCAGCCAGAAGTTCATCGGGCGGAACCGTGCCCCTCGCGTTCAGATTGAGTACGATGTCGAGCTGTACGGAGCAGACAAGCGCGTTCAGCTCCCCTTCGTGATGGGGGTCATGGCAGACCTGTCCGGTAACGCCGGCAAGGCCCAGCCACCGGTGGCCGACCGGAAATTCCTGGAGATTGCTGCGGATAGCCTGGATGACAGGATGAAGGCAATGGAGCCGCGGGTTTCCGTTCAAGTGCCGAATCGACTCACCGGGGAGGGCAACATGAACCTCACCTTGTCATTCGAGAAACTCGACGACTTCGGACCTGCGGCAATTGCGCGTCAAGTTCCCGCACTTCGCAAGTTGCTGGAGGCGCGCATGCAGCTCGCCAATCTGATCACGTACATGGACGGCAAGACCGGCGCCGAGGATCTCATCGCCAAGGTCCTCAACGATCCGAGCCTCCTCCAGTCGATCATGGCATCTGCCAAACCTGCTGAAGAAGCACCACCCGCAGAGGCTGCAAAGGGAGAGTAGCGACGATGGCACAAGAAACGCAGCAAGTTGCGCCAGGAGCCCAGGGCGCAGTCGCCGAAACGGACGATTTTACGGCTTTGCTTCGCAAGGAGTTCAAACCCCAGACCGATCGAGCGCGGGAGGAGGTCGAGTCGGCCGTCCTCACGCTGGCGCGTGAAGCGCTTGCGAGCACGGCCACTATCTCGTCCGACGCGGTCGCGTCGATTCAGAACATTATCGCCGAGATCGATCGCAAGCTCAGCGCGCAGGTGAACGAGATTCTGCACGACTCAGCATTCCAGAGCCTGGAAGGGTCCTGGCGCGGGCTTCACTACCTGGTGAACAACACCGAAACCGACACGATGTTGAAGATCCGGGTCATGAACGTCTCCAAGAAGGAGCTGCACAAGACTCTCAAGCGTTACAAAGGCGTCTCCTGGGACCAGAGCCCCCTCTTCAAGAAGCTGTACGAGGAGGAGTATGGGCAGCTTGGTGGGGAACCCTACGCTTGCCTCGTCGCCGACTACGCTTTCGATCACAGCGCACCGGACGTCGAAACGCTGGGGGAACTCGCCAAGATCGCTGCAGCCTGTCATTCTCCTGTCCTGACGGCAGCTGCCCCGACGCTGCTTCAGATGGAGTCGTTCCAAGAGCTCGGGAATCCGAGGGATATCGCGAAGATCTTCACGACTCCGGAGTATGCCGCTTGGCGTTCGCTTCGGGAGATGGAGGAGAGCCGCTATCTGGGCGTGACGCTACCACGCTTTCTGGCGCGCCGTCCGTACGGTGCGAAGTCGGATCCCGTTGATGAGTTCGATTTCGAGGAGGACTGCGCTGGGCCGGACGAGAAGAAATACGCCTGGAGCAACGCGGCGTATGCGATGGCAGTGAACATCAACCGTTCGCAGAAGCTCTACGGCTGGTGCTCACGCATTCGTGGGATCGAGTCCGGTGGTGCGGTGAGTGGTCTGCCAACCCACACCTTCCCCACCGATGACGGTGGCCAGGACATGACCTGCCCCACCGAGATCGGGATCAGCGATCGGCGGGAGGCAGAGCTGGCCAAGGCCGGGTTCATGCCATTGATTCACAAGAAGAACACGGACTTTGCCGCCTTCATTGGCGCCCAGTCCCTGCAAAAGCCGGCTGTGTACGACGATCCGGATGCCACGGCCAACGCCGCGCTGGCCGCTCGTCTCCCGTACCTCTTCGCCACCTGCCGATTTGCTCACTATCTGAAGTGCATCGTTCGCGACAAGATCGGTTCTTTCAAGGACGCGCCCGAGATGCAGCGGTGGCTGCAGGGGTGGATTATGCAGTACGTCGACGGTTCGCCAGCCCACTCGAGCGAGGAAACCAAGGCGAAGCGCCCACTTGCCGCCGCCGAGGTGACCGTTGAGGAAGACCCAGCCAACCCGGGCTACTACTCCTCGAATTTCTATCTACGACCCCACTATCAGCTCGAGGGTCTCACCGTTTCTCTCCGGCTGGTTTCGAAGCTGCCATCGGCCAAGAAGTAGAGGAAACCCGCGACCGGAGCCAATCCCGCTCCACGTCGATCTCGCAGGCCCGGGCGCGAGTCGAGCGCCTGGGCCACAGCCCCGACACCCGCGACATAGCAACCCATGGCAGAACTGACTCCCAAAGAGCGACTGCAGCCGTCGCTACTCGATCGCCTGACGGACGATGAACCAGAACGAACGAAGGAGTCGCGGAACAAGCGAGTGCTCTCGACCGGTCAGCTCCGAGAGAGTGTCCGTCGGGACCTCAGCTGGTTGCTCAATAACACCCAGCTCGCTGCGGTGCAGGATCTCAGTGGGTACCCAGAGGTTGCGCGCTCGACGCTCAACTACGGTGTGCCGGATCTGGCCGGGAAGACCAGCTCGACGGTCGACACTCAAGCGCTCGAGAAGGCGATCAGGGCGGCGATCGTCGAGTTCGAACCTCGGCTCTTGAGCCAGTCGATTCGCCTCAAGGCAGTGGTGGATGCCAAGAAGTTCAGCCACAACGCCCTCACCTTCGTGATCGAGGCGGAGCTCTGGGCTCAGCCTCTGCCGCTGAGGGTCTTCTTGAAGACGGATCTGGACCTGGAGACCGGGGAGATGTCTGTTTCGGAGACTCCAGTGGACTGAGGATTCGGGGGCGGATCTCACCAAGCCTCCCGACGAGCGACGCGGCGCGACCCGAGCGAATCAGAACATGGACAGTCGGCTGCTCACCTACTACAATCGAGAGCTCCAGTACCTTCGGGAATTGGGAGGGGAGTTCGCGCGTCAGTTTCCCAAGATCGCGGGACGTCTGGGGCTCGAAGCGTTCGAATGCGCGGACCCCTATGTCGAGCGCTTGCTCGAGGGTTTCGCGTTTCTCGCTGCGCGCGTTCAGCTCAAGATTGACGCTGAGTTTCCACGGTTCACGGAGCATCTGCTTTCGCTGGTATATCCTCACTATCTCGCCCCGACCCCGTCCATGGCCGTGGTGAAGATGCATCCGAACTATCGACAGGGGCAGCTCAACGAAGGATTCTGCGTGCCCCGCGGCACGGCGCTGCGCAGCAACGTCGGGCGGGGTGACCAGACGGCGTGCGAGTATCGTACCGCCCACGACGTTACCCTTTGGCCGATTGAGCTCGTCAGCGTTCAGCATACGGCGACGTTGGGGGAGCTGGGCGAGCTCACGCTGCCTGGCAAAGCCCCCCTGCGCGGAGCTCTCTGCTTCCGTTTCCGAACGGTGGCGGGAACACCGTTTAGTCAGCTGGCGCTGGACGAGTTGCCGCTGTTTCTAGCGGGACCTGAGCAGGTGGCCATGCGCATGTACGAGCTGCTGTTCGGCGGTGCTCAGGCCCTGGCGGTTCGCAGTCCAAATAGCAGCGAGTTTACGCTCGTGCCAGACCGCTCCGTTCGCCCGATGGGCTTTGAAGACGACGAAGCGCTTCTGCCCTTCGGTCCCAGATCGTTTCACGGGTACCGGCTCATGCACGAGTACTTCTCGTTTCCCAGTCGGTACCAATTCGCTTCACTCTCTGGGCTTCGACCCGGGGTCGCCTGCTGTAACGAGCCGGAGCTCGAGGTGGTCGTTCTGCTGGACAGGCACGACCCGTTCATCGAGTCATCGCTGACTCCCGCTCACTTCGAACTGTTCTGTACTCCCGCCGCCAACCTGTTTCCCAAGCGGGCCGACCGCATCCACCTGTCGAACCGTCAGCACCAGTACCACGTCGTGGCTGATCGGACCCGACCGCGGGACTTCGAGCTACACTCTCTGGTGGACGTCTACGGCGTGGGCACGCGCGCCGACGCTCGGCGAGAATTCAGACCCTTCTACGTGTGTCGTGAGCGGGGCGTACGGGATTCCGCCTACTACACAGTGCACCGTGAAGTGCGAGGTACGAGTTCGCGAGAACAGCGGGAAGGGGCACGGTCGAGTTACTCAGGCAGTGAAGTCTACGTTGCGCTGGTGAACGGCGATCAGGGGCCATTCTATTCTGACCTCAAGCAGCTTGCCGTGAGCGCCCTTTGCACCAACCGCGACCTGCCCCTGATGATGAGCGTGGGGACTGGAAAGACGGACTTCGTCATCGATTCGGGGGCTCCGGTCGAAGCGATTCGGTGCGTGGCTGGGCCTTCAGAGCCGCGTCCGCCCTGTGCCTGGGGCGCCACTAGTTGGCGTCTCGTCAGTCACCTGTCCCTCAATTATCTGTCGATTACTGATACGAATGCGGAGCAGGGCGCCGCCGGGCTCCGACAGCTGCTGAATTTGTACGGCGATCTCGGGGCGCCCGTGCAGCGCCGACAGATTGAGGGGGTTCGATCCGTCTCGACGTTGCCGATCGTGAGGCGAGTGTCCACCAGCGGACCGCTGGCGTTCGTGCGGGGGCTTCAGATCAATCTTGAGTGTGATGAGTCCGCCTTCGAAGGTGGAAGTGCGTTTCTCTTCGCTGCCGTGCTCGAACGGTTCTTCGCGAAATACGTTTCCATCAACTCCTTTACGGAGACGGTGCTGAGGAGCGTGCAGCGCGGAGAGTTGATGAGGTGGCCGGCGCGGATCGGCGGAAGGGCACTGCTATGAGCTTCTTGGAGGAGCTCGCGACGGCGGCATACGAGTTCGACTTTCACGCGACCATGCGCCGTCTGGAGGCGTTCCATGCCCGGTTGCCGCGCTTCGGAGAAGCGATGCGGCCTTCTGATGAGCCGGTTCGTTTGGGACAAGATCCCAGCCTCGCCTTCGCACCCGCCGCGCTTTCCGACTTCCAGCCGCCAGCCGAGGGGAACCCCGGTCGCCTCATGGTGGCGTTCTTTGGGCTTTTCGGACCCAATGGTCCGCTGCCGCTGCATCTGACCGAGTACGCGCGCCAGCGGATGCGGCACGCGGGCGATCGGACGCTGACTGGTTTCGCGAACCTCTTCAACCACCGCATGCTGCTGCTTTTCTACCGGGTTTGGGCTCAAGTCGAGCCGACGGCGGCGCAGGACCGTCCAGCGTCCAGTCGCTTCGACGTTTACGTTGGGTCTCTGTTTGGAATCGGACTCTCGGCGTTGCGCGACCGGGACGCGATCCCCGACCAGGCCAAGCTGCAGTACGCTGGCTGGCTCTCCAACCCCGTGCGGAATGCCGAAGGCCTTCGCGCAATCCTGGGGGATTACTTCGAGGTTCCTGTCTCCATCGAGGAGTTCGTGGGTGAGTGGCTTGATGTGTCGGAGAACAGTCGGACCCGTTTGGGGGGGGCTCCGGAGGTGTGCGCGCTCGGCCGCAATGTCTTGCTCGGTCGTCGCGCCTATTCGGTTCAACACAAGGTCAGGGTCTGCTTCGGGCCGCTCTCGCGCGAGCAGTACCTGCGCTTTCTGCCGCCGAGCCCATCGCTAACCAGAGTCGCGGCGATGGTCCGTACGTATCTTGGTGACGAGCTCGCGTGGGATCTCGTGCTGAAGCTTCGGAGAGACGCAAGCTCTCAGATCCGCCTCGGGGGGACCGAGCGTCTTTCCTACAACGCCCGTCTCGGCAGTCGAGGAACCCTTGCCGACCTGATCATTGATCCATTCACTCACATGAGCCGACGGTACACGTCGTGACAGACCCCCGTCAGTGGCTACGGAGCAGAGGAAGCTGGAATGTCGGAGATTAGTCGCACAGCGCTTTTCGGGAAGCTCAACCCAATCGCCTATAAGTCCATTGAGAGTGCAACCCTGTTCTGCAAGGTGCGGGGCAATCCCTACGTGGAGCTGGTGCATTGGGTGCACCAGCTGCTGCAAGTGCCCGACTCCGACTTGTTGCGTTTCCTGCGCCACTTCCAGATCGATTCGGCACACCTTGCCCGTGACATCACTGAGGCCCTCGACCGCCTGCCGAGGGGAGCGACGTCCATTTCCGATTTGTCGGTACAGGTCGAGGAATCCGTCGAGCGGGGGTGGCTCTATGGATCGCTGATGTTCGGGGAGTTCCAGGTACGAACCGGGCATTTGCTCGTGGGATGGTTGAAGACTCCCTCGCTCAAGAACGCCCTTCTGGCAATTTCCCGCGAATTCTCCAAGATCAAGCCAGAGGCCACGATCGAGGAGTTTGGTAGCGTTACTCGAGGCTCGCCCGAGGAAGGGCAATCCGCCGCCGCCGGAGCTCCGGGCGTGGATGCTGGCGGTGCAGGAGGATCGAGCTCGGCGGTTCTCGGCAAACAGGAGGCGCTTGCCCGTTACACGGTCGATCTGACCGAACGCGCCCGCAAAGGGGACATCGATCCCATCGTCGGCCGAGACGAGGAAATCCGCAAGATCGTGCAGATCCTGCTGCGTCGTCGACAGAACAACCCGATCCTTACCGGTGAGGCCGGCGTTGGAAAGACCGCAGTTGCCGAGGGGTTTGCCCAGCGGATCGTTCAGGGAGATGTGCCCCCCCAGTTGAAGGACGTCAGTCTGCGAGCCCTCGACTTGGGGCTGCTTCAGGCAGGGGCAGGTATGAAGGGCGAGTTCGAGGGCCGGCTCCGCCAGGTCATCGACGAGGTGCACGCTTCCCCCAAGCCGATCATTCTGTTCATCGACGAAGCGCATACCCTGATCGGTGCTGGTGGTGCTCACGGAACGGGCGACGCGGCCAATCTGCTCAAGCCCGCGCTCGCCAGAGGCACGCTTCGTACCATCGCGGCGACGACCTGGTCGGAGTACAAGAAGTACATCGAGAGCGACCCGGCCCTCACGCGACGCTTTCAGACCGTTCAGGTGGGCGAACCTAGTGAGGAGCGAGCGACCCTCATGATGCGGGGCATCGCGTCTACCCTCGAACGTCATCACCGGGTGCAGGTCTTGGACGAGGCACTCGGGGCTGCCGTCAAGCTTTCGAAGCGGTACATTCCCGATCGGCAGCTGCCTGACAAGTCCGTGAGCCTCCTGGACACGGCCTGTGCGCGAGTTGCGGTCAGCCAACATGCTGTGCCGCCCGAGGTCGAGGACAGCCGCCGTCGCATCGACGCTCTCAAGAACGAACGAGAGATCATCACTCGAGAGCGCAGCATTGGGATCGACATTGGGGACCGGGCCGCGGAGGTCGAGCGTGCTCTCGAGTCCGAACACGAACGGCTCGCTGAGCTCGAGCGGCGCTGGCAAGCCGAGAAGGGCATTGTGGACCAGATCCTGGCCGAGCATGAGCGCTTGCGGAGTGCGCACTCGCCAGCAGTTACTGCGGGGGGGGCGTCCAAGGACGGTCCTGGCACGGTTGACGCAAGCACGGTCGCAAGCGTCCCAGCGCCCGCTACCCCTACGGCCGCAACGGACGAGGGGCTGGGCAAGTCGAGCGCCACGGAAGTGGAGAGCGGCGAGTCGGAGGCCGAGCTCGAGACACTGCGTGCGCTGGAGGCTGAGCTTGCCGCGCTGCAAGGGGAACAACCCCTCATCCTACCAACCGTTGACGCGCGGGCCGTGGCCCAAGTGGTTGCGGACTGGACGGGCATCCCGACGGGGAGGATGGTGAAGAACGAGATTGAGAATGTGCTCAAGCTCTCGGAGGTGCTCGGTCGCCGCGTCCTGGGTCAGGATCACGCCCTGGAAGCCATTGCCCGCCGCATTCAGACGGCCCGAGCAGGTCTCGAGAACCCCAGCAAGCCAATCGGCGTATTCCTGCTCGCCGGACCTTCAGGTGTGGGCAAGACGGAAACGGCGCTAGCCCTCGGTGAGGCACTCTACGGTGGTGAACAGAGCGTCATCACCATCAACATGAGTGAATTCCAGGAGTCCCACACGGTTTCGACCCTCAAAGGAGCCCCTCCGGGATATGTCGGATACGGGGAGGGGGGTGTGCTGACGGAGGCGGTGCGGCGCCGGCCCTACAGCGTGGTGCTGTTGGACGAGATCGAGAAGGCTCACCCTGACGTTCACGAGATTTTCTACCAAGTCTTCGACAAAGGATCGATGGAGGACGGCCAGGGTACTCACATCGACTTCAGAAATACGGTCATTTTGCTCACGTCGAACGTCGGGAGCGACGTCACAGTGAGAGCCTGCTCGGGACCGACGCGCGCGGAGCCTGAGGCCGTTGCGGAGGCATTGCGGAAACCGCTGTTGGAGGCGTTTCCGGCCGCCCTTCTCGGGCGCATGGTGGTGATCCCTTACTATCCGCTCGACGACGAGATGATCTCCAACATCGTGAGGCTCCAGCTCGGTCGAATCGAGCAGCGAGTCAGCCAGAGCTACGCGGTTCCGTTCAGCTATTCTGGTGCGGTGGTGGAGCTCATTACGAGTCGCTGCAACGAGCTTGAGAGCGGCGGCCGGATGATCGACGCCGTCCTGACCAACACCATGCTCCCCGAAGTCAGCCGAGAGCTTCTGCGGCGCACCCTGGAGAACAAGCCTATCGCGCGGATCGCCGTGGACGTCGAGGACGGGCGGTTCTCATATGCCTTCGATTAACGAGTGGCTCATTTCCATCTCGTTGGTGGTTGCTCTCGCCTCGGGGGGCTGTGATCGGCTGCGCCGGGCGACTCGAGGCGGGCCAGCGGCCTCGGGCATCCCAATCGCGTCGACGTCCGCGTCTTCCGACGTTCTGCAACGAGCGGCTCCGGCTCCCTCGGCCAGCATCGAACAGATGGCGCAGCCCGTCGAGGGATCACTCACGAGCACGAGAGCCGTGCCACTGCCGCTCACGGTTATGGCGATGGGCTCCGCTTCCCTCGAAGTTGCTCTGGGACGTTCGTACACCGGGGCCGACGCCCTGCCGGCCTCGCGTGGCCCCTACCCCGGAGAGTCGTCATCCCTGGTTCCGCAGCGACCGCCGGGTGCGCGCGACTACCCGCAGAACATCGCCGATCGACCGGTGCCGCGAATTGGGAGCCAGCCTTGGATGATCAACCCGGAGTGGGAGGCCCGTCACGAGCGCCAACTCCAGTCTCCTAGGCGAGCCGGGGCCAAGGTGGTCTTTCTGGGGGACTCCATCACCGACGCTTGGGGCAAGTCCTCCGCCTACAAGGAGCACTTCGACAAGTATTCTCCCCTAAACCTCGGGATCACCAGGGAGTACACGCAGAACCTGCTCTGGCGCATCGAACATGGGGCGCTCGATGGGCTAGCGCCCGACGCAGTAGTCATCATGATCGGGGTCAACAATCTCGGTGGCGGGTTCACGGCCGAGCAGACGGCGTCGGGGGTGCGAGCCGTCGTGGCGGCGGTTCGCTCCCGATTGCCAAAGACGCCAGTGCTCCTGCTGGCGATCCTGCCGGCCAATGAGAACCCCGATTCGGCGCTCCGAAAGAAGATCGTGGAAACGAATCGTCTCATTGCGGCTCTTGCCCAACCGGGTAGCGTGATCGTCGAGGATGTGGGAGCGGTGCTGGTGGAGCCAGACGGCAAGCTCTCCCGGTCCATTCTCAGGGATTTTTTGCATCCTACCGATGTCGGTTACGACCGACTGAGCCAGGCTGTGGCACCGTTGCTAGACAAGCTCGTTCGGCACGAGTAGGCGCTGCCCCGCCAATGCCGAACGGCTCGACGGAGCGGCGTCGCCTACCGGAGTCCAACGAAAGGGTGTGAATCGTCTTCCGCCAGACACCGGCGATGGGGCTTCGAGTTCGTCCCACTCTCCCCCCCCCAGGATCGAGTCTCCTCTTCAGCCGAGAACCTTTTTGACTCGCGAGTCGTGCCTGCATTACTCTGCGGCCGTTCACGGCGACGGACGGTGCATCGGCAGGTGGACCGAATCCTCGCGAACCCCAAGAGCCCCGCCTGTGAGTATTGCCCCGCATACCTTGAGCGGAATTACCCCAAACAAGTTCGCGGGAGCCCCGCACGCGCGCGATGCTGACAAGCGAACGGTCGGTCGAGAGAGCCCCATGATGGAGACACCATGAACCCACCTCGCGGTCATATCGATTTCTCCTTCGCGCTCGGGCGCGACGGGCAACCCCCACCGCAGCGTCCGGCACCGGGTGTGGGGCATATCGTGTTCGTGGCTCCATACTCCAGCTCGCGGGCAGCAGCCCGCAATGGTTCGGTGTTGGCAGCCTCGCCGGTGAACTTCGACACGCTGCCCGATGCGTTGCGGATCGCTTCGGGTTCGGTCCAGGTCGGCCCTCTGACGCCTGGTGCAGCAGACTTTGCGTTACCCCTGGTGGACGCGGACACGCTGCACCCCGACGGACTCCTCGAGTCGGTTCCTGAGCTGGCCGCGCTGTGGAAGCCTCTGCGTGACCTCTACCACGATCAGCGGGCGGTGGACCTCCTGAACGCCATGCTCGCCGAGGTCGAGGAGCCGGAGGCCTTGGCCTCGCCCAGTGCCCCTGGCAGGGCACCGGGCGACGCATCTGATGCGACGATTGGCGCCTCGGACCGCGACACAATGATGCTTGAGCCCGTCCCTGCCGCGTCGCCCGCAACGTCATCGTCCGAAGGGGAGGATGCTCTCTTGGGTCGCCTGTTGGGGCAGCGTCCGGCCCAGGCCGAAGGCGCTGGTATTCAGTCGAGCGCGCCAGCAAACAGTTTCGCGCAAGCGGTCGTGCAGCGGCTCGTCGCGCGGGCGACCGAAGACACGCACCACGAACCGCACCGCGGGGGCCGTGTCTCAGGTGACTTGCGGAAGAGGACCGAGGCGGAGCTGGGGCGGCGGCTGCGAACCCTTCTGCAACAGGCGGAGTTTCGGCGGGTCACAGCGAGTTGGTTTGCCACGGAAATGGTCGTCCGCGCGTGTCCGGACACCGCTCGCACCCGATTCTCCACTGTGGATGCTGCCTGGGAAGACATCGCAGGGGCGGCCGGGGGGCTCGAGGGTCTGCTCGCGGAGGGAGTCTCACTACTGGTTGTCGACCACTCCTTCGGGCCAACCGCCGAAGAGCTTCGAGCCCTGGTCGCTCTCGTGCGCGTGTGCCAGCAGCACGACGTTTTTCTGGCGACCGGAGCGACCCCATCCCTGGCGGGTCGAGACGGTGGGGTTGGCTCCGCATCAGCGATGTCGGCGCCAACGACGACCGAGTGGCAGTCGGACTGGAGCGACGAAGCTCGACAGGCCTGGGCGGAGCTGGGGCCATTGCGGGAGGCCGGCGCTCAGTTTGCACTGGTGTTGCCTCGGTGTCTGGTTCGTCAACCTTACGGTAGCCGAGGTGAACCGCTGGAGAGGCTGGAGTTCGAGGAACTCGGGACCCGCTCCGAGCCCTCCGACTTTCTGTGGGCCAACGGGGCCTACTTGGTGGCTCAGGCCCTCATGGAACAGTGGTGCGGAGGCCAGCCGCACCTCGATGGTAGCTACGTTCTCAAGGGGCTTCCGGTCGTCACCGTGGCGGACGGGGAGGGTGTGCGCCTTCAGGCTCCGCTCGAGGCCGTGCTACCCAGCGCGTCGGTCGAAGAACTTCTCCATCAGGGCTTTAGCGTCATCGAGGCGGTCCAGCATTCGGACCGGGTCCGGGTCCATATCTAGAGCGTCCTCGTTCACGGCCCCAAAGCTCGGAGTTTGGAGAGCGTTGCGTAGGGGGTCACAGTCAGACGCACGGTCGGTTACGGTTCCCGAGCGAGAGCGTGTTGGGCGCACCGGAGACACGGGCGCGTTTCGAGTGGAGAAGTGGCTGCTGGCTTAGGTGGGGTTGCCCTGTTCCGATGTTGCGGTGGGCCAGCCGATCGCCGTATCTATGCTCTTAGTTAAGTGTGTTAGTGGGTGGCTGTCGAATGGTCTCCAAGACGCACGTTTGCGCCTGAGACGTCCGCCAAGTGCGTAAATGGGAGGGTATCGGAAGGAGCCCATCCCCCCTGCCGAGGCGGTCACCCTGCCCAGGCGCACAACGACTGGAGAGCGAGGTGCTGGAAATCTCCTGAGCCACCACCCTGAGTCCAGGTGCGAAGCGCCATAGCCGATTGCCGGGAAGGCGGCGGCCATGGCTGTAGACTCGGCGCCGGGGCGCGAGTATCGTTACTTGCTGCGATGTCAGCTGATCCCTTCGGGCTTCTCGATTACGTCATCGAGAATCGCTATCGCGTCGACACTGTTGTTGGCGAGGGTGGCTTTGGCGTCGTCTATCGGGGCTGGCATCTGGCGTTCGGCCATGCAGTAGCGATCAAGTGCCTGAAGGTGCCCGCCCACTTCACGGCAGAAGCTCGGGCGACCTTTCTCAAGAGGTTTCGCGAGGAGGGGGCATTCCTCTCCGCGCTCTCAGCGCATCCGGCAATCGTAAGGGTCTTCGATCTGAACGTGATCGAGGGACCAGCGGGCCAGGTCATCCCCTATCTCGTGATGGAATGGCTCGAGGGAAGAGAGCTCGAGCAGGTGCTGCAAGAGCGGCGCTACGCTGGCCTTGGGGCGCTCAGTGAGGTGGAGGCGCTGACGCTCCTACGTCCCGCTGTCGACGCGCTGAAACTGGCGCACGAACTCAAGATAGCTCACCGCGACCTCAAGCCTCGAAACCTCTACCTCGCGGATACGCGGCGGGGGGTTGCGCTCAAGGTACTGGACTTCGGTATCGCCAAGGCGTTGCAAGACGGGGAGTTGGCGACGCGACTCGCAACCGGAACGACCAGCGCGTTCGACGCGTTCACACCCGAGTATGCCGCACCCGAGCAGTTCGAGGGGCATCGCTTCGGTGGGACAGGTCCTTGGACGGACGTGTACGCCTTCGGCATGATCCTGACAGAGCTGGTACTCGGGCGGCGAGCGTACCAAGGCGGGACGGTCTTCTCGCTGTATGGGGAAGCCACGGGATCGGTTCGGCCGACGCCGCGCGCACTGGGGGGTCGAGTGAGTGAAGCGTTCGAGCGGCTCTGCGCTCGAGCCCTGGCTGTGGAATCCGTCGACCGATTTCCGGACGCGGGGGCGTTATTGGAAGCCTTCGATGAGACCTACGCAGCTGCCGTCAGCGCTGCTTCCGACGTTGTGGAGTCTGCTGCACTGGAGGGGCGGGCTGGCGACTCGCGGAAGGAATCATCCGTCGATGGGGCGGCCGTGCTTGACGCGATGTTGGCCCCTGGTGATGTGGGGGGGGAGCGCCAGGGGCTGGCGCCCAGCTCGCCGACCCACTTGGTTATGGCCGGGCCGGCGCCACGGCTCTCGATGCACTCGATGGGGCGCCCAGGTTTCGTTCGGATTCTTGGGCTCGTGGTCGGACTGGGCGTGCTGGTGATCGGGGCTGTCGCGGTCTGGCCAGGGGGTAATGCTGGCTCTCCCACCGCTGGCTCGGTTGTGCCGCGCGTTGCCCCACCAGCCAACGCAGCCTCGGTGGCATCGCGCATGACCGGCTCATCGAGTGCCCATGCGTTGCGGAAGCCTCATGCCCCTCGTGGCGTTGCGGGTCATCCGAGTCCGTCGACTGCCGCGTCCTCATCCGTCAAAGCGGAGTCGGGAACGACGGGGTCTGGCGCAGGAGCCAAAGCTCCACCGACGACAGTGGCTGCGTCCCGTGCTGGTGTGCATTCAGCCGCGTCAGCGTCTTCTTCTCCCAAGGTGGCACCCACAGGGGCTGGGCTCGAACCGCCTCGTCTCAAGCCTCGTCCCGTCGCTCCTTCGAGGCCACCGGCCCGT
>CAYRKE010000083.1:0-31011 GCA_964424695.1 uncultured Polyangiaceae bacterium | reverse complement strand
GGCATTCGGCGCGGGACGTGTTCGGGATGCTCGAGCGTGCCGGCGTGACTCTGGTGGCCAAGCCATTTGCCGCGGGAGTGCGAATCGAACACCCACAGCCGATCATCAATCGAATCCAGTACGGGCGGGCTGCGGGCCATCCGAAGCTCCCAGCCGCGCCGTACCAGCTCACCACCAACGTCGATGGGCGAGGCGTCTTCTCGTTCTGCATGTGTCCTGGTGGCTTCATCGTTCCTGCCGCGACGGAGCCCGACGGCATTGTGGTCAACGGCATGAGTCTGTCGCGGCGTGACTCGGCTTTTGCAAATTCCGGGCTCGTCGTTTCGATCGAACTCGAGGATCTCGAGCGTGCTGGGCTCGGCGGGCCACTCGGGGGCGTCGAGCTGCAGCGTCGCCTGGAGCGCGCAGCAGCCATTGCCGGTGGGGGCATGGTCAAAGCTCCTGCCACCCGCCTCACGGATTTCCTCGATGGACGTCCTTCCTCCACCCTGCCGAGATCGAGCTACGTGCCGGGGCTCTCGGCTGGGGATATCCGCGAGGTCCTTGCGGCGTCCGGTTTGGATCTGGCTGGCAAGCTGCATCAGGGGCTACTGCGTTTCGGTCGAGACTTGCGGGGCTACATCACCGACGAATCCGTGCTAGTCGGCGTCGAATCGCGAACGAGCTCTCCAGTTCGGATCCCTCGCGACGCCCAGACGCTGCAGTCACCGGATGTCGCAGGACTCTATCCTGTCGGGGAAGGCGCGGGACACGCGGGGGGTATCATGAGCGCTGCTCTGGACGGCGTATCGGTGGCCCGGGCCATTGTTGCATCGACGGGAGCCGTCTAGAGCACCCATCCGTTCGCCGGTTCCGCGAGGTCGTGGAGCCGTTCCGATTGGGACTGGGGAGGGCTGTGTTCGAGAAACGCCGAATCCTGTTGAGGGGGCGATGCTTGCGTTGCTCGTGGGCTACCTCCATTCGGTTCGGTCTGTGGCGAACCGTCATCGCATCAGCCGAGCCCAGGGCAGCGCGATCCACTCCGACCGTTCGGCAATCTGTCAGCATCGATGGTTGATCGAGTGGCCGAGCCGAGAGCAACCCGCGTCATTTCAGAGGCCGAATGTTTCCGCCAGGTGTCGAAGATTCCCGAACCAGAGTTGAGGTTTCTTGTTGACCCAGCGCGTCAACCAGCTAGACCAGTCGTCCCGTTCGTGCCGCGAAGCGAACTTCGCGGACGCCATTCCACCCCCACCCTTTGGGCGGTTGTTCTGGGCACTCCGCCCGCAGCCGCAGGCCGCTGCCAACGCCCAGCAGCTGCGGCTCTGAGCCGAGAAAGGTGAATCTGCAATCATGGATATCTGCGACTCGCTCGTGATCCGCTTCGAGGGTAGCGCAGGAGACGGAATCCTGTCGCTTGGAACCATCGTTGCGCGGAGCGCAGCGCGTTCGGGGTATCAGGTGTGCACGCTGAGCTCGTTCCTGGCGGAGGTTCGCGGCGGTCAGTCGACGTTTCAGCTCCAGCTCGGGCGTTGTGAGATCTCTTCGCCTGGCGGTGCACCCAATGTGCTGGTCGCGCTGAACGACGAGGCGGTGAAGCATCAGGCAGCCGCGATGGTCGACCGGGGCCTTCTGCTCTGCCCGAAGCCTGCTTCGGGCATTTCTGCGGGCGTCACCCAGGTGGTGGTGGACTGCGACGCGGTTGCGACGGAAGTGGGCGGCAACACCCGAAACAAGAATCTGGTTGCTGCGGGCGTGATCATGAAGATCCTCGGGATCGCTGTTGAGACGGCGTGTTCTGCCGTGCATGACTCGTTCGCCAAGAAAGGCCAGGCGGCCGTCGCTGCAGCCGAACTGGCGTTGCGCAGCGCCTACGGTCTGCCCCAGGCGAATGAGCCGAGTCTGGCCAAATGGCGGCTCGGGCCATCGGGGTCACCGCCACGCATGCTGATGTCCGGCAACGAGGCCGTGGCTCTGGGCGCCATCGCGGCAGGCGTCCGATACTACGCCGGGTATCCCATCACGCCTGCGAGCGAAATCATGGAGGTTCTCGCCAAGCACTTCCCCAGTGTGGGCGGCCGCGCGGTGCAGGCGGAGGACGAGATTGCCAGCATTGGGATGTGCATTGGCGCCGCATTCGGCGGGGCCAAGACCCTCACCGCCACGAGTGGGCCCGGCCTCTCGTTGATGGTGGAGCTCCTCGGTCTTGCTACCATTGCCGAGGTGCCCATCGTTGTGGTGGATGTTCAGCGGTCTGGCCCATCCACCGGTATGCCCACCAAGGACGGTCAAGGCGACCTGAACCTCGCCGTGTACGGCGCCCACGGTGATGCGCCGCGGATCGTGATGGCGCCGCAGTCCGTGGGCCAGTGCTTCGACGACACGATTCGTGCCGTCAACTTGGCGCACTGCTTCCACATTCCCGTGATCGTGCTTTCGAGCCAGTCGTTGAGCCACCGAATGCAGACGCTCAAGCTCCGATCGCTCGACGACATCAAGATCTATGAGGAGCCGTTGTTCGAGGCCGGCGGCGGTTCGGACGCGCCCTTCCGCCGTTTTCGGCCATGTGACCCCGGGAGACCCTCGGTCCGATCCATTCCAGGAACTCCCGAAGGCATGTTCCGAACGGGCGGGCTCGAACACGACGAGTCTGGGCAGCCGAGCTTTGATGCCGAGCAGCGCAAGGAGAACGTTCTCCGACGTCGAGCGCGGCTCGATGCCGTGGACCTCTTCATGGACGAGATTGGAGGCGCCGGACATGCCGTTCCGGGAGAGGAGTCCTTCGCGCTCGTGAGTTGGGGTTCGTCTGCTGGTGCCGCGCAGGAGGCTCTGGAGCTTCTGCAGCACGAAAAGGGATGGAACATAGGTCACTTCTTCCCTCGCATGGTCTGGCCCGTGCCCAAGCGGCAACTCGTTGCGCTGATCGCCTCGGGAATTGAGACCCTCTACGTTTGTGAGGCCAATGACTCTCAACAGTTCGCTGGCCTGATCCGTTCGGCGTGCGCCCAAGAACTACGGACTCACGGCGTCGACGTCGTGGGCATCAACCGTGACGATGGCTCTCCCTTCACCGCACGAGACATTGCGAGGCGGCTGGGGCGGAAAGCGTGCGACTGTGTCGATGACATTCTGAAGACAGGTTGAGATGACACCCATGGACCTCGACGTCGAATCCCAGCCCTGCACTGAGAAGCGCAAGACCTACACCTCTGATCGCAAGCCCACGTGGTGTCCCGGTTGTGGCGACTACGCCGTGCTTACCGCCCTCGACCGAGCGCTCGTCAGCTTGGGGCGGCCAAAGCACGAGATCGCCATCGTGTCCGGCATCGGCTGTTCGAGTCGACTGCCCTTCTTCATGGACACCTACGGATTTCATTCGGCTCACGGCCGCGGTCTGAGCGTCGCCACGGGCCTGAAGACGGCGCGTCCGGACCTCACCGTCGTTGCTGTGGGTGGAGATGGTGATGCCCTGGCAATCGGCGGCAACCACTTCATCCACACCATGCGGCGCAACGTCGATCTTACCTACATCCTCATGGACAACCAGATCTATGGGATGACGAAGGGACAGACGGCCCCCACGAGCCGGCTAGGTCTGCGTTCCAAGTCGACGCCCCAGGGGAGCTGGGAAGCTCCGATCGATCCGCCGTGGGTTGCCCTCACCAGTGGCGCAACCTTCGTGGCTCAGGTCCCGAGCTGGAACCTCAAGCTTCTCACCGATCTCCTGCTTGCCGGGATGCTGCACCGCGGTGTGAGCGTCATCAACGTACTGAGTCCCTGCGTGACGTTCCATAAGGAAGCGAACAAGGACTACTTCAAGGGGTTGATGGAGGAGATCCCTGCCAAACACGATCCGTCGAGCTTCGACGCCGCCATGGGGCTGCTGCGAGCCCATCATGGTCGGATGCCCATCGGGTTGATCTATCAGACCAGCGCACCGACCTACGGGGACGGTGTCGAGGGAACTCTCCGCGCCCCCGCCGGGTCTCTCGAGCGCGCGCGGGTGCAGGCTGTCCTCGACCAGTATTGCTAGACAGCTCCAGATTGAGGTCGCAGCGGCACGCAGGCGAGCCCGGCTGCGCGGAGCGTGCTTGTGGAGTACGCGAGCACACACCGCAACGAGCAACGATGCATCCGCGGATGCTGTAGCCTCTAGCTGGACTTGTTTTGCCTGCTGCCGGAAGCTTGTCTGAGAGGACACCCGCCGATCTCGGCGGCCGGCTTCGTCTTGCTGTACTTCCAGTGCCCAGGCGTCCCGGTCAGGCTCCCGCCCGGGCCATTGCGGGACTTTACCGGAGACTGAGCCCCACGGGCGGGGGGCCTGAGGCTGTTTGGCAGCAGGGCTGGACCAACGCACGATTCGGCGGCGGGGACGGATCCGCGATCCGCGATGGCCGTCCTTACCGGTGGCGCGAGTAGCGGGGGCTCCCAGGGTTCATTGGGCGCTCGCAACCTCAAGGCGCGACTCCGCACGGAGCACGATGTGGGTGATCTCGGCGTTGGTACCAAGGCGCATGGGCGGCCCCCAATAGCCAGTTCCTGAGGAGACGTAGACAAACGTCTGGCCGAGACGGGCGAGCCCAGCCACGACTGGCTGCTGCAGCGGCACCAGGTGATTCCAGGGCCAGATCTGACCGCCGTGGGTGTGTCCGGAAAGAATGAGCCCCACCCCGTATCGTTCCGCGTCGAAGACGGCCTTGGGTTGATGTGCGAGGAGAATGACCTCGCGATTCGGGTCACGTCCGCCAAGCGCCTTCTCGAAGTCTGGGGCGAAGCGAGCGTCGAGTTGCGACCCGGCGTAGTCATGGACTCCCGCCAGGTCGAAGGCGTTCTCGCCTGTTTCGATGCTGACTCGCTCGTTGTCGAGTACCCGAATCCCCATCTGACGGAGGAATGTGACCCATTCCTCGGCGCCCGCGTAGTACTCGTGGTTCCCGGTGACGAAGAACGTTCCGTGCCCTGACCGCAGGTGGCGCAAGCGCTCGACGTAGCCTCCTAGGTGGTCTACGGATCCATCGACGAGGTCGCCCGTGATGACGACGAGATCGGGCTCGAGCGCATTGACGCGCTCGACGATGCGGTCGACGAAATCCGGCGCCAGTGTCGGGCCGATGTGCAGATCACTCAGCTGAACTACCCGGAATCCGTCGAGGGCTCGGGCGAGTCGCGGCAGCGGGACGTCGACCCTCTTGACGGCGATTTCTCGGAGCCCGCCCATCACGGACGCGCCGCCGAGCCCGGTGACTCCGAGGGCAACTGCACCGCTCAGCATTCGGGTCAGTGTCAGTCGACGCTCCGGGTCGGTTGGCGCATCATTGCCCCACGTGATCAGACCGGCGACGAAACGCAGCAGCTCGACTCCCAGCAGCAGGACGATGAAAAACATCAGGAGCCCCAGCCAGGAGTAGGCGACGAGGAGGGGGCCCCGCGCGGCTCCCGGGGGTACGACATGGGAAGCCCAAAAAGTCGCCGGGATGCTGAGCGCCAGCATGACGACTGCCGCAGTCAGTACTCGAAACCACGCTCGAGGCAACGCAGGGTCGCGCACAACCCGCGCCCAGATGTAGTAGTGACTGAGGCCCACGATCGCGAGAGCCACTGAGAAGAACAGGGCCATGGATAAGGTGCGAGTCATGCTCGCAAATACCTATGGCGCCGCGACGCCGAGGCGCCAGCGGCGACTTTCCGTTTGAGGCTTCTGGGCCGAACGACAGGAGCATCGTTAAGGTGGCGGTCTTCCTTCGGACCGACCCAGGGGAGTGTGATGGGCAGCGTTCCCTCTTTGCTGTCCTGGAGGGACCACTGTTCGGTTCTCCTGCCGGTCCATCGTTGCTCGCCAGGACCTTGATGGTGGAACGAGCGGGCGCTTGGGCGACGGGCGAACGCGGACCCATTGAGAAGGGGACCTTGGGGTCCGACGCAAGTCGAGGCCGTCATGCGTCGCTCCCTGCAGGTCGTCGCGCTTCACGCCCGGGGTCTCCGGGCAATCTCCCGGGTTTCCAGCGACTTCCGAAACCTCCACGGTGCCGGAACATCTCACCGGTACCGCCAGGCTCCCACTTCGACGCCGCAACACCGGATCGCTTGGGGGGAGTCTCCGCCACAAGCGGGGGCTGTGCAGGTTGCGGTCGCCTCTGTCGCGCTTGCCAGGGGGGTTGCGTGTCTCACGAGGTTGGTGCCACTCGATTCCCATGCTATGGGAACCCTTCTCAATCGCAGCCTTGTTGGAGGAGACAACGCCGTGCAGCCACTGTCGGGATCGCAGCCAGAGTCGGCTCGCAAGCCGTTGTTTTCGTGTGCCTTAGGGGTTCCATGGCCTCCGACTCCCCGCTGAACGAGGTTGTGTCGTGCTTCTCCCCACGGGGAGTCTTGCCGTTGTCCCTGAGGCGCGTCGGAGCGAGCTTCCCGACTCGTGTGGGGCTGGAGACGGACTCGGCGCTAGTCACCCTGGTGTCGGCCGAAAGTTCGTTCACTCCGCTTCGAGGAATGCTCGGGGCGGCATGTCAGGGGCGGTCAACACCGACCCTTGCGTCGGAGTTCTTGACGGGCTCTGGCTCGCCACGTGATTTGGGATTTGCTTGAGACTAAGGAAGCGGAAAGAACAATGATCAAGAGTTCGGTAATTGGCTGCACGCTCAATGAGATTGACGCCGTTCAAGCGGTGCTGCCCCAGATCACCAAGGACCACGCGGACGAGGTCATCATCGTCGACGGAGGATCCACCGATGGCACCGTGGAATGGTGCAAGGATCATGGTTTCAAGGTTCTCGAGAACGTGGGGGGGGGCTACGGGGTTTCGATGCGTGCTGGCGTTGCCGCGGCCCAGGGCAACATCATCGTCGAGTTCCCTCCCGACGGTAACTCCCTCGTGGAGAAGATCCCCGAAGCCGTGGCAGCTGTCGAGTCCGGCTACGACTTCGTGATGGTGTCGCGCTACAAAGACGGCGCCCGAAGCTATGACGACGATTTCATGACGGCACTCGGTAACCGCCTGTTTACTGGGATGTCCAAGCTCTTCTTCGGCACGCCCTATACCGACCTTCTCGTTGGGTACCGAGCCTATAGGAAGGACGTCTACGAAAAGCTAGGACTCACCGCGAACGGTCTCAACTGGACGGCCCAGGAAGCCCTTCGCTTCCACGTCGAAGGGTACAAGTGCGGGGAAATTGGTGGGGACGAGCCGGTGCGGATTGGGGGCCAGCGAAAGATGAGGATCATCGGCACGGGCTTGGCGATCCTCGGCGTGATGGGGATGGAGCTCGTCCGAACCAAGGGCAAGCGCGTCTAGTTCGGCTCTGGGCGCTCCCAGCGTGCGATCGGATCTGCAACCGACCAGACCCGTCCGTGGCAATGCCCCGACGACGGAGCGTGTTGTCGCGCCACGTGGCAAATGGATGCGGCACGCGCGGGACGCCCAAGGCTCGGTCCGAGGGGACCGCGATGCGGGACGCGACGATGGACGCCCGCCCTTCCTGGAGGATTGATTGATGTCCGCTCAAGGAACGACCAGCGAACCGAAGATCCCTCTTTCTGAACGGATCCTACGGTCGTGGAGTGCAGCGCGGGGGCCTCTGGTTGGGACACTGCTGCTTGCGGCCACTGTGCTGTACGCGGCGCTGCTGTCCCCGACCTATGCGGTTGGCGACTGGCTCGCGTGGCCGACCCTGCTCTTGTGGGGTTATAACATCGTACTGTTCACCGCGTTCTGTGCGACCGGTCAATGGCTGATTCGGTCCGTGCTTCGCCTTGAGCTGCCGGTGCTCGAGACTTTCGCTCTGTCCATTCCAGTCGGGATGGTGGTGTTCGTCGTGCTGATGCACGGCCTTGGGGCCGTGGGGCTCTTCAAGACTTGGGCCATGGTGGCTCTCACGCTGGCGATGATTGTTGCGCCGGTCGCATCACTGCGTCGCTTCGTGGCGGAGGCCAGCGCGCAAGCCCGGCAGGCATCGGCCATGGATGCCTCCGGTCTTGCGAGTCGTTGCCTACACGCCGTGATCGTCGCATTCGGCATTCTGTGTCTGGGCCTCATGTATCTGCCCCTCTTGTCGCCCGACACCGTGAACTACGACGCAACCTGGTACCACCAGACGGTCGCACAGGACTACGCCCGCGAGGGGCGACTCGTGCCCTTCATCGCCGACTACGCTCGCAACTTCCCCCAGCTCAGCCCCATCGTTCACACCTGGGGCTACCTGATGCCCGTGCCAGGGGTTCTCCAGCGTTGGACGCTTCCGCTGCACACGGAGTTCTTCGTCGTTCTCGCCACCCTGGTCGGCATTTCTGCCGTCGTACGGTATCTCGTCGCTCCCAGGCAACCGCGAGCCACCTGGGTGGGGTTCTTCCTCTTTCCCTCGATTTTCGTTTATGACTTGAACATCGGGGGAGCCGCGGACCACTTCCTGGCACTCTTCTGTCCCGCAGTATTTCTGGCGGCGGTTCGCATCCGAGAACGCAGTGGGCCGCGGGAGTGGATCCTTTTTGGCATCCTGGCAGGTGGGGCGACTCTGACCAAGTACCAGTCCGTATACATGCTGTTCGCCGTGACTCCGCTGCTGGCGTGGCCCATTTTCAGCCGCGTGTGGCGCACCCTGCGCCTCAAGTACTCGGCGCGGGCGCGCGGGGAATCGCTCGGGCAGCCCCTGACGCCCTGGTTGCACCTCGTGGGCTATCCTCTGCTCGGGGGTGTAGTTGCGGCGCTCATTCTTGCTCCACACTGCATTCGCAACCTCGTCTTCTACGGCAATCCCTTCTATCCGGTGGCGCAGGAGCTGCTGGGCGGTTCTCCCACGGTGCCCAACGCCGCGCGGGAGTTCGATCTGTTCTACAAGGATTGGAACTACCGCCCGCACGGGCCACTCTCCCAACAGCTCGCCGAGTCGATTCGGTTGGTGTTCACTTTCGTCTTTGAGCCTCACTACTCCTTCACCAAGCATTGGCCGAACTTTGGCGCCTTGTTCACCCTCACGATGCCCCTCGTGGTGTTCGTCAAGCGCCGCAGTCGGGTCATCCACGCTTTTCTTGCTTCGCTCGTTGCGCTCTTCGTGTGGGCCAGTCTGTACCGCGTGGACCGTAATCTGCAGAGCGTGGTTCCCATCATCGCCGCGGCGACGACTGCCCTGCTCATCCTGATCTGGGAGTTGGGCGCCGTTGCACGCTTGGGCGTCGTCGCTCTGGTGGGACTTCAGGTCGTGTGGAGCGGTGATTCGCTCTTCTACTCACAGGAATCGAGACTGGTGAGCGCCATGAAGCTCATCTCTTCTGGGTACGACAAGCGGCTGGAGAGCCGCAACGAGTTCCGTCAGCCGTACCAGGACATCGACCGGGCCGTGCCGGATGATGCCAAGCTTCTCATGCATCCTCACCCTGTTGTCCTTGGCATCAACAAGACGATGCTCAACGATCTTCCCGGACATCAGGGTCTCATCTCCTACGCTGGGCTTGGCGGGCCGACGGCCATGAAGGCCTACTACGAGTCACTGGGGGTGACTCACGTCATCGACCAAGTTGGTGCCCCGGCATCCTCCAAGCGGGATGAGATCCTGTTCATGGAGTTCATGCGTTCGGGGCGTAGCGAGCGGTTCGGGCACTTGTCGATGTTGGCGGTTGCGGATTCCCATCCACGACCAGACGTAGAACACTACCGGGTCTTCGCGATGGGAATTCCGAACTACAAGAGCGGGGTGTACGACCTGCAGAAGATGGGCGCGTACGAGTACGTCGACCCGATCGTCGTCGAGTATGGAACACCGGAAACCCCGATGCCTCCAGCCGATGAGGGCCGGCTTCCGCTGCTCTCCGAGGCGAACGCGGTTCTTGTCTCGTCGCCCGCCATCCTGACCTCCGAGGAGCAGGCGACGCTGCGCGCGTCGTTCACCCTGGCGAGACAGCATCCACCATTCCAGCTGTATCTTCGCCGCTAGCGAGGCGCGATCCGGGCACCGTCTTCCAGATGGCCCGGCTGCGAATTGACGAGCCTGTCGCGCTTCGGCTAGAACTGCGTCGATCCTGAGACTGGAGATTGAGAATTGGCCAAGCTGCTCGTGACCGGCGCCGGTGGAATGGTGGGCCGCAACATCCTTGAGCACCCGCTGGCATCGGCGTGGGACGTCGTTGCTCCGCGGCGGAGCGAGGTCGACCTGGCAGATCGCGGGGCCACCCTGGAGTTCTTTCGTTCGGTTCGTCCAGACGCGGTTGTCCATGCTGCCGGCCATGTCGGTGGGATAGCCGCCAATATGGCGAATCCTGTCTCGTTTCTCGTGGATAACGTCGAGATTGGGGTGAGCGTCATCATGGCGGCTCGCGAGGTGGGCGTGCCGCGGCTCGTCAATCTCGCGAGCTCATGCATGTATCCGCGCAATGCCCCGAATCCGCTGAGCGAAGACCTCATTCTCACAGGGGAGCTCGAGCCAACCAACGAAGGCTACGCCATCGCCAAGACCCTGGCGACCCGGCTATGTCAGTACATTCGGCGCGAAACGCCGGATCTGCTCTACAAGACACTGATACCGTGCAACTTGTACGGTCGGTTCGACAAGTTCGATTCTGCGCGCGCCCATCTGGTGCCTGCGGCGATCAACAAGATCCACCGCGCCAAGCTCGAGGGCTCCGACGTGGTGGAGATCTGGGGGGACGGAAGCGCCCGTCGCGAGTTCATGTATGCGGGTGATCTGGCCGACGCGGTGATGCGGGCGCTGGCCGATCTCGCGCAGCTTCCGGACCTGATGAATATCGGTTTGGGAGAGGATCACTCGGTCGATGACTACTACGCTGCGGCTGCGGCTGCCGTGGGCTGGCACGGCCGTTTTGTGCACGACCCGACGAAACCAGCCGGTATGCAGCGCAAGCTCACCGATATTCGGCGCCAAACGGCATGGGGTTGGGCTCCGCGACACACGCTCGCGGACGGCCTGTTGAAGACCTATCAGTATTACCTTGAGGAGTTGTCATGACGATTCGCTTTCCACTGGCGACGAGTTCGTGGGATCACTGCGAGCACGAGGCTCTGCAACGGGTGATCGATTCGGGGCGATTCACTATGGGAGAGAACGTGCGAGCTTTCGAGGAACGCTTTGCCGCGTTCGCCGGAACCCGCCACTGCGTGATGGTGAACTCAGGGTCTTCGGCCAACTTGTTGATGGTCGCCGCGCTAACGCTGACGAAGAATGACTCTCTCAGGCTCCGGCCGGGGGACGAGGTCATCGTTCCAGCAGTGTCGTGGCCCACGACCTACTATCCGATCCATCAGTATGGGCTCAAGCTGCGTTTCGTCGATATCGATCTAGGAACGCTCAATATGGACCTCGAGGGGCTCGAGACAGCGATTACGGACCGGACGCGAGCCGTCTTCGCCGTCAACCTGCTCGGCAATCCCAATGACTTTCTACGGATGAGGACCATCCTGGATTCGAGAGGCATCGTGCTCCTCGAGGACAACTGCGAGTCCATGGGGGCGACGCTCGGTGGGAAGCAGGCCGGCTCCTTCGGAGTCATGGGCAGCTTTAGCGCATTCTTCTCGCATCACATCTCCACCATGGAAGGGGGAATGATCGTCACCGACGACGATGAGCTGTACCATATTCTGCTCTCGCTTCGTGCTCACGGGTGGACCCGGGATTTGCCGAAGCAGAATCACGTGTGCGGCGTCAAGGGCGATGATCCGTTCGATGAGAGCTTCCGATTCGTTCTGCCTGGCTATAACGTCCGGCCCTTGGAGCTGTCGGGGGCTCTCGGAATCGAGCAGCTCAAGAAGCTGCCCGGATTGATCGCTGGGCGCCGCGAAAACGGACGGCACTTTCAGTCGGCTCTGGCAGCCCACCCGGACATCATGATTCAGCGAGAAGTCGGCGAGAGCAGCTGGTTCGGTTTCAGTTTGGTCATTCGCCCGGGGGCGAAGCTCACGCGGAAGGCTCTGCTGTCGAGGCTACTCGAGATGGGGTTCGAGACCCGCCCAATCGTCGCTGGGAACTTCGCCGAGAAGGAAGTCGTGAGAACCATGGATCACAGTATTGCGGGCGAGCTGCGCATTGCGCGGCATGTCGATGCAAATGGCCTCTTCGTGGGTAACCACCACTATCCGATTCCAGAAGCCATCGCTGTGCTGGGCAGCCTCTGAGGGTATCCGTTCCCTTCCGGCATAGGAGCGGCGGCGAGTCGTCTTGCGCGGAGGAGCCGCGGCGCGGGGACCGAGTCGGGTGGAACCCCACCGCGGAGCGTCCGGAAGCAGGTGGCTGTGCTCCGGTGCTCACTCCAGTCGGTATCCTGGATGCAGGTTGGGCATACCTGGGCGGTGATCCGATATCGGGACACCGCCCGTTGCTTCAGGGCGTGAGACTCTGCCGGTGGCGCACGTCGGCGACGGCTCGCTCTTGTTCGGCGAGGCGCATGTCCGACTCGATCATCATCTTCACGAGCTGGGGAAACGTGACTCGAGGCTCCCAATCGAGCTCTTTTCGGGCGCGCGATGAGTCGCCCAGAAGGAGGTCGACTTCCGCGGGGCGCTCATAGCGCGGGTCCCGCTCGACGTACTCCTTCCAGTCGAGATCGAGCATTCCGAACGCGAGGTCCAAGAACTCGCGGATGCTGTGGGTCTCACCCGTGGCGACGACGTAGTCTCCTGGGCTATCGATCTGAAGCATCTTCCACATGGCCTCCACGTAGTCCCCGGCGAAGCCCCAGTCGCGCTTCGCATCGAGATTGCCGAGGTACAGCTTCTTCTGGAGACCCACCTTGATTCTCGTAGCGGCTCGCGTGATCTTGCGAGTGACGAAGGTTTCTCCACGGCGAGGGCTCTCGTGATTGAAGAGAATGCCGTTGGACGCGAACATGCCATAGCCTTCCCTGTAGTTCTGCGTAATGTAGAACGAGTAGGCTTTCGCCGCGGCATAAGGGCTGCGTGGATGGAACGGGGTCGTCTCCTTCTGGGGAGTCTCGTGAACCTTGCCGTAGAGTTCGCTCGATGACGCCTGATAGAACCTCGCGCTGGGCTTGAGATGCCGCAAGGCTTCGAGGAGTCGGATGGTTCCGAGCGCAACGATCTCGCCCGTGTACTCCGGGATGTCGAAGCTCACCCGCACGTGACTCTGAGCTGCCAGGTTGTAGACCTCGTCGGGCTGCACCTGGTCGATGACCGTCGAAAGCGATGACGCGTCGTTCAGGTCAGCGTACACCAGACGCAATCGCGTATCGGGCTCGTGGGTATCGTGGAACAGGTGGTCGATTCGACTCGTGTTGAAGCTCGAGGAGCGCCGAATCGTGCCATGCACCTCATAGCCCTTTTTCAGAAGGAACTCGGTGAGATAGGAGCCGTCCTGACCCGTAATGCCCGTGATGAGTGCGCGTTTCATGCGGCAGCGAGCCTAGCAGTCGCATTAGAGCGACGAAACAGGGAATCGCGCCCGAACGGGACCGCGAGTTGGGCGAGGAAGGGCAACCTTCAGGACTCCAGGACCGACGAACGGGTCCCAGGCGCATGAACCAATCGGGGGGGATGTGCCGGGCACCGACGTCGCTGCGACCCAGTTCCGGACACCCCAGTCTCCGAGGCTCCAGGGCCGATATCGCGGTGTGGGGTTCGCCGACCGGGTCTGTTCGCTGGCGACCGCTTGAATGGTGGAGGGCTTGGCCCTACACATGTTCCCGAGTCCCTGACCAAGGAGCGATTCGCGTGAGCACCTATCGGACCGACCCAACAGACAAAGACCCGCAGGAGACCCGAGAGTGGATCGAGTCCATCGAGTCGGTCATCGAACAGGGGGGGCGGGAGCGCGCTCGCTACGTGCTCAACCGCGTCTTGACCAGCGCCCGCAGATTCCGCGCCGCACCGGTTGGTCCGTTGACCACCGACTTCGTGAACACGATTCCTCTCGAGGAAGAGGCGCCGTTTCCCGGTGACGAGCACATGGAGAAACGGATCCGTCGCCTGGTGCGCTGGAACGCGGCTGCCCTGGTACATCGAGCCAACGTGCGATTTCCGGGGCTTGGCGGACATCTGTCGACCTATGCTTCGAGCGCCAGTCTCTACGAGGTGGGGTTCAACCACTTCTTCAGAGGGAAGGGGGCGCCGGGCGGAGGCGACCAGGTGTACTTTCAGGGCCACGCAGCGCCGGGCATCTACTCGCGGGCCTTCCTCGAGGGCAGGATCTCGACGGAGGCTCTCGACCGCTTCCGTCGAGATGCCGACCGGGGGCGGGGCCTCTCGAGCTACCCGCATCCGCGGCTCATGCCGAATTTCTGGGAGTTTCCCACAGTGAGCATGGGGCTCGGCCCACTCAGCGCGATCTACCAGGCCCGATTCAACCGCTACCTGCACGCTCGGGGCATCGTCGACACCTCACAGAAACGCGTCTGGTGTTTCATGGGGGATGGCGAGAGCGACGAGCCGGAGTCGCTGGGAGCTCTGCACGTCGCGTCGCGAGAACGCCTGGACAATCTCACCTTCGTGGTCAACTGCAACCTTCAGCGCCTCGACGGTCCCGTGCGCGGGAACGGGAAGATCATCCAAGAGCTGGAGGCGGTCTTCCGCGGCTCGGGCTGGAACGTCATCAAGGTGGTGTGGGGGCCGGAGTGGGACGAGCTCATCGAGAAGGACACGGACGGGGTCCTCGTCAGCAAGCTCAACGAGGTGGTGGACGGCCAATGGCAGAAGTACACGACCTCGCCGGGGAGCTACACGAGGGCGCACTTCTTCGGCACCGATCCGCGGCTCCTCGCGATGGTCAGCCATCTCACGGACGACCAGATCCGCGGGCTGCGACGTGGCGGTCACAGCTACACGAAGCTGTATGCGGCCTATGCTGCAGCGACAGCCGAGCAGGAACGGCCAACGGCGATTCTGGTGCACACCGTGAAGGGCTGGACGCTGGGCGACGGTTTCGAGGGCAGCAACGTCACCCACCAGAAGAAGAAGATGGGGCTCGCCGAGTTGCGTCAGTTCCGCGACCTGCTCGAACTTCCTGTGCCGGATGACAAACTGGACGAAGCTCCCTACTACCATCCGGGCGATCGGAGCCCTGAGGTGGAGTACATGCTTGAGCGCCGGCGTGCTCTCGGCGGCAGCGTACCGACGCGCCGCATGCAGGCCCAGGTTCAGCTGGAGCTGCCTCCGAATGAGGCCTTTGACGAATTCCGCGAGGGTATGGACAAGGGGGAGGCCTCCACCACCATGGTGTTCGCACGGCTTCTCTCCAAGCTTCTTCGCGACAAGAAGCTGGGACGGCGAATCGTTCCCATCGTGCCGGACGAGGCGCGCACCTTCGGCATGGATGCCCTCTTTTCGCAGGTCGGTATCTATGCATCGCGAGGGCAGTTGTATGAGCCGGTGGACAAGGGCATGGTCCTCTACTACCGCGAGACCAGAGACGGACAGGTGCTCGAGGAGGGGATTACCGAGGCGGGATCCATGGCGTCCTTCACCGCCGCAGGTACCTCGTACTCGATACACGGGCAGCCCATGGTGCCCTTCTACATCTTCTATTCGATGTTCGGATTTCAGCGCATCGGTGACCAGATCTGGGCCGCTGGCGATTCGATGGCTCGGGGCTTCCTGCTCGGCGCCACCGCTGGGAGGACCACGCTCGCCGGTGAGGGGCTACAGCACGACGACGGGCACAGCCAGATTCTAGCGTCGACCGTTCCCTGTTGCCGCGCCTACGATCCGGCCTTTGCGTACGAACTCGCTCTGATCATTCAGGACGGGTTGCGGCGCATGTGCGTCGAGGAAGAGAATGTCCTCTACTACATCACGCTCCAAAACGAAAACTATCGCATGCCACCTATGCCAGCAGGGGCGGAAGAGGGGGTACTGGGCGGGATGTACCGCTTCCGTCCTGCAACGAAAACGCTCGATCGGCACGTTCAGCTCTTTGGCAGCGGGTCGATTCTGAACGAGGTGCTTCGCGCCCAGGAGCTGCTTGAGGTCTATGGTGTGAGCGCCGATGTCTGGAGTGTCACCAGCTACCAGCAGCTCCGCAACGATGCGCTCGAGTGCGAGAGAATCGCCCGACTGAACCCGCGTTCCGAGGCAAGGGTGGCGTTTTTGAAGCGAGCGCTCGACGGCGTGCAGGGGCCCTTCATCGCGGCGTCGGATTGGATGAAGCTGGTTCCCGACCAGATTGCGCGCTGGATTCCTGGCAGGTTCGTCCCGCTTGGAACCGACGGCTATGGACTCAGCGACACGCGACCGGCGCTTCGACGACACTTCGAGGTTGATGCCGAGTCCGTCGTCATTGCGGCGTTGGCAGCGTTGCGCGACGAGGGGCGCGTCAGTGCCGACGAGGTTGCGAAGGCCATCGGTGATTTCGAGTACGACACGGCCAAAGTCGCGCCGATGAGCGTCTGACTTCAGTCTCTTGGCCGTGCCGAATCGGATCAGGGCTGTGGGCTGCGGAGCCAGGCGTGTCGCTGGGCATAGGGGGGAGGCGGCGGGTCCGGGTCTGCTCGGATTCGCGCGGTTGCTGGTTCGTAGCTCTGTGGTTCTGCTGCTCGGCTGCACCGGGTGTATCTACGGGCGGCTCGTGTACTTCAACACTCCGACCCTGGAGGCTCCGACCTACTTCGACAGTAGAACCATCGAAGCCTCCAGGACACCCGAACGGCTGCCTGCGAGGAACCCCGAACTTCCGATCGGAATACGGAGTTCGAGGAGTGCGTCCTACGCGTCGTTCGACGAGCTTCTGGAGGACAACGAAACCCGGGCTTTCCTTGTGCTGCACCGGGGACGGATCGTCTACGAGCGATACTTCGGGGATGTGACCTCGGCGACCCTTTTGCCCGGGTTCTCCATGAGCAAGAGCTACGCTGCCTTGGTGGTGGGCTGTGCGGTGAGCGACGGTCTGTTTGGATCGATGGACGACTCCATCCTCGAGTACGTCCCGGAGCTCGAGCGGAGGGAGGGCTACGAAAACATCCGACTCGACCACCTGCTGCGCATGATCTCCGGGATCGACTTCGACGAAGAGTCAACCGCTGGCGCGATCCTCTACTACTCGACGGATCTGCGGGAGCGGATGTACGAGTACGACGTGAAGTGGCACCCCGGCAGCCGGTATCTCTACGGTAGCGTCAGCATTCAGCTCTTGTGGAGCGCACTGAATGCTCGGTTGGGTGGCGAGAGCGTGTCGCATTACTTCGAACGCAGGATCTGGCAGCCCCTGGGCGCCGAGCACGCGGCAACCTGGTCCCTCGACAGCAGCGACAGCGGCGTGGAGAAGTTCTTTGGCGGCTTCAATGCCACCGCGCGAGACCATGCTCGGCTCGGTCTCCTGTTCCTCAACGGCGGCAGCTGGGGAGATCGAGTCGTCGTGCCTCGCTCCTGGGTAGCTCGTTCGCTATCGGTGGATCCGATCCCCGGGGTTGTTCGCACCACAGACGGCAACGTGCATCGCGGCAAGTACCAGTGGTTTCTCATGCTCGACGGCCGCGCATACTTCGCGAAGGGGTATAACGGGCAGTACGTCTTCGTCATGCCCAAAGAGGAAATGGTGTTCGTGCGATTCGGTGAGGGGTATGGGGACGTTGACTGGCCAGCACTGTTCGAGACGGTCGCCGCTCTCTCCTCGTTGGGATAGGGGACGGCGTTTGGCCATGGCCTTGTCGGGCTCCCGCCGCGGGGCCCACTCGGGCATGGCCCGAGTGGGGAGGCCCTGGAGAGCTATGCTCGCGCTCCGGTGCTCGCGGACCCACGTGCCCGTGGGCACCTGTGCTCGCTGTATCCTGTGGGTCAACCGGTTTCGAGGCCAGGATTCCCGGCGGTGCAGGCGTGGGCGAGGTTGTGTGAGCGGGTTCCGCTCACGAGTTGGGCATAACAGTCCTTTGGGGAGATTACTCGCAGACAGGGTTCGGCGCTCCGGGTGATCCGAGGTCCGTGTTGTAGGCTAGCGTGGCATCACACCAGCTCGAGTCGGAGTCGTTCCCGCCCGCACTCGATGCCTCGGGGTCGAGACTGGTGGCGATCCCTGCGCCTCCCGGCCATGTGCTGGCATCCACGGCGACGGAGTCGAGGAGCGTGCCATCACACCGCAGCCCCAGAGTGTAGGTTCCCGAATTGGGCAAGCTGAGGCCCGAGTAAACATAGCTCGGCACAAAACCCGGTGACTCGGAGACCGAGAGAGTCGCCGTGGCGCCCGGGGTGAGTCTGAGAGCGGTCGCTATGGTGAAGGCAGTCGCGGCGTCCCGCTCGATCGTGCAGCCCTCGAGGCTCATTTCTCGGTCGCTCACGTTGAGCAGTTCGAACCACTCTCCCGCGCTGTCTGCGAGTTCGGCGGGATTGGCCATGAGCTCGGTGAACACCAACGAACCCGCTTGTCGCTCTGCGATCTCGATCGCGACCTCGAGGGTGCCGGCGCCGGTGGCTGCAGTGCTTTCGCCGGTATCGATCTCGAAGCGGAAGTTGAGCTCGGTGCGGACGCCATCGACGATGCGAAAGCTCTGGGGGTTGTCGCTGACGAGCGTCGCGGGTGTCTCCACGAGGTCGCCGGCCCGACTCTCGTACAGCAACCACCCAGCTGCGAGCACGACACTGTACTCGCCTACGGGGAGCGCCTGTTCGAGGAACTGCGCCTCCGGCGAGTCGTTACTCCGAAGTTCGACCTCGGCTGCGCCGGTGACGTTGAATACGGCGTCGCGCAGCTCAAACGTGCGTTCCCCGACCGCGGCGCGAAGCGCTAGTGCAACACTCCCCGTGTTGGGGAGCATGGGAGGCGTCTCCTCGGCAGGGGTGCCGCATGCAGCAATGAGCAGGAAGGCTTGGCTGGTTACGATGTGGATCAGTCTATGGTACACGAGGTCCTCCTTGGTTGGCGCACAGCAGCGCCCGCCGCCCTGCACAGCAAGTCGCGTGCCGCCGCGTAACAGCGAGATGCGGCTTCCCGACAGGTGAACGGAATCGTCGCGAGCTACGAGCACCGACAGCACCGAGCGATGAGCAGATTTCGCGGGCGATGAGAGCGAGTGCCCCGCCGTACCCGAGTCAGCCGGGCTCCTCGATGGCGTCAACGCAGGCGGACTGGACGGGGGCTTCGGCGCGGTGACCCTCGCGCGAGACCATCGAAAAGGGGGTGGCCGCGGGCGGCGGGTGGCGGCCAGATCGCCAGCACGACCCGGAGCACGAGCTCAGCGCGGAAACAGATCCCCGACGGACTGCGAAAGCACCGAGTAGCACCGCTCGAGCCAGAACTTCACGCGATGCCGCTCCAGCATGCGGAGCGCCAGGTCTCCCTCGGTGGTGGTGACGGCGGCGCCAAAGCCCCACCCTCGCGAGTCTACGTTGTACATTGCCGCGCCATCGAGCTCGGGGAGCTCGATGACGCGCCCGCCGAGATCCTCGAGGTGGGCACGGCCCCGCGAGGCCTCGAACTGATAGAATTCGCGACCTCGACCCAGGTTCTTCACGACGACGTGGCGCGCGCTGCCTTCGAAGAAGCACAGAGCCCGCTCGAGCTCGGAAACGGAGGCGAACCCTCCGTCGATCACATGCCAGTAGACGAGAACGAGCCCGACGGCGTGGGCAAGATTCAAGACGTCTGCTTGGGCTAGCCAAGCGTGGAGTAGGTGTGCGCTCTGCCCTGGGAGATCCACGAGAACGTGCCGCTCCGCGCCCAGTGCTCGGTCCACGATCTGGTCGGCGCTCTCGTGCGACGAAAGATCGGCAGGCTGAGTGAAGGTCCCGTAGCTTCGGAGGAGCGCTGCCTGGGAGCGATCGGCGTCGATTCCGGCAAAGGGGATGGCCTTGTCGATGAACCACTGAGCGAGCACCCGAGCCAGGACGCTCTTGCCAACGCCCCCTTTCTCGCCGCCGACGAAGTGGATGTGACTCAAGCAGGGGGGCCTTTCTTCACTGCAGACGCCGCGGGGCGGGATCCGTGAGCGTGAGGGACAGACATGACGAACCTCGCGAGTGGCTATCGAACTCGGGGCTCAAGCCGGGCAACGCAGTCCCGACATCCTTCCACGAGAGGGATGAGCGCCCGTCGGATCCGCTCCCAACGTCCCTCGCGCAACCACTCGGTCCGGAAGACACTCGCGCCGACTGCCACCCCGGCGGCCCCACTCGCGAAATATCGAGGCAGCGTGACCTCATCGATCCCGCCGCAGGCCAGCAATCTGGCCGAATCGAAGGGGCCGAGCAGGTCGCGGAAGTATTCTGGACCAAAGACGCGGGCTGGGAAGACCTTGACCATCGTCGCGCCCGAGCTCAGCGCGGCGCGGACCTCGCTGGGTGTCAGCGCCCCTGGCAACACAGGGAGTCCCCGGCGAACCGCGGCGCGAACGACATCGAGCTCCAGCGAAGGCATGACGATGAAGGCGGCGCCGGCCGCGACTGCCTCATCGAAGTCCTCGAGACTGAGGACGGTGCCGGCTCCCACGAGGAAGCGCCCCTGTGCTGCCGCGTTAAGAGCTGCAATTTTCGCTGCAGCGTTCTCCGTGTTCATCGTGATCTCGAGAGCCCGAAGGCCCACGCCCGCTGCCACCTCCGCCAGCGGTTCGATGGCCGCGCTGGGGACACCACGCAGGATCCCGAGCAGTGGGAGCGACTCGAACTGGGAGAACTCCATGGAGTTGCTCTCTAGCGCGCCCGGCCTCGGCGGTACAACGGCGGGGTGAGGTCCCCGTACTCGGTTCGTTGCCAAGTGGCGGGAATTACTAGGAAGATGGAACTCAGCGCGGGTTTCTGGAGTCGCTCGGAGGATTGGGTTTTCGCTGGCGGATTTGTTGCTAGACTCCGCCCCCGGAATGACGAGCACTCAGAAAGCGCCTTGGGTTACCTATCGTCCCGAGATCAAGGTCCTCGATGCCACGATTCGTGATGGCGGTCTGATCAACGACCACCAATTCGACGACGACCTGGTTCGAGCCGTCTACGAAACCTGCATCGAAGCGGGTGTCGACTACATGGAGGTCGGTTACAAGACCAGCAAGCGGCTTGCGAGCAGGGACAAGTACGGTGCGTGGAAGTTCTGCGACGAGGACGACCTTCGGCGCGTTCTTGGCGACAACCCGAGCGAGCTCAAGATCGCTGTTATGGCGGATGCGGGGGGCAAATCCGACTGGCGCACCGACATCCTGCCGAAGTCGCAGAGCGTCATCGATATGGTGCGGGTGGCCTGCTACATTCACCAGATCCCCGACGCGATCGACATGATCAAGGACGCGACCGACAAGGGCTACGAGACCACCTGCAACATCATGGCGGTCTCCACGGTGAAGGAGTCGGAGCTCGATCAGGCCCTCGAGGTACTTCGGGACGCTCCGTGCTCGACCGTCGTCGTCGTGGATAGCTTCGGGTCATTCTATGGCGAGCAGATTGCCAGTCTCGTCGAACGCTACAAGGCGGCGCTTCAGGGCACTGGGAAAGAAGTGGGCATCCACGCCCACAACAACCAGGAGCTTGCGTTCGCGAACACCATCGAGGCCATTGTTCACGGCGCCAACCGTGTGGACTGCACCATGGCCGGCATGGGGCGTGGTGCTGGCAACTGCGCAACTGAACTTCTGCTGGGGTTCCTGCGCAATCCCAAGTTCAGGCTTCGGCCGGTGTGGAAGCTCGTTCAGGACAAGATGATTCCCCTCCGGAAGAAGGTCGAGTGGGGGCCCTTGCCGGAGTACATCATCTCCGGTCAGAACAACCAGCACCCACGCGGGGCGATTGCGGCTCGCGCCAGCGCACAGGCCGATCAATGCCTCGATTTCTACGACCGCGTGACGCTGGACATCTGACTGCGTCCGTCTAGTCAGCCTGCGAGGGGCGGCCTTGGCGCCGCCCTTCGGTCATCTTGTTGGCGATGGCGAGCCGTGAAGCGAGCTACCGCATCGGCCGAGTCAGCTGCTCCGCTGCTGAGTCTCGCTCTTGCTGGTGGTTTCTCGGCGTTCCTCCTCGGTCAACACCGATAACACGATGACCGCTCCTAGTACCGGAACCAGCCAGACGAGTTTGGACTGATTGGACTTCTCTGTATGGAGGTAGGCGTCGCTGCGCCAGACGCGGACGGTGACCCAAATCTGAAAGATGAGCGCGGCGAGGAGCGCCAGGGCAATTGCTGTAGTCATCGAGGTGTCCGCCATCCTAAGTCGCTCTGCGTTGAGCGCCAGGGTCCGGTCGACGGAATCCCGATCGGCCGAAGCCGTTTCTTTCGCTTCGGTCGGTTGGCCTTCTGCGGCGTCAGAGCGCGTTCAGCAGGCGACGCTGAGCGGCGGGGATCGGGAGCCGGGAGAGCTCAGCACGATCCGCCCAGCAGACCGCTTCGACCGAGATGGCGCGGGGGCGCGCACCCCTGCGGAGTCTGCACCGCACCGCACGGAGTGTGACGCGGAATCTCGTAAGAGTATGGTGCACCACCACCTCCGTCGAGTCGACAGCCTCCGCCTGACTTCCGACGAGTTCGCGGAGGGCTCGACGAGCCGCGTCGCAGCTCGACTCTTCCGACGAGTGCTCGACGGTGGGGAACATCCAGAGGCTCGCCCAACGCGCCGCCGAACGAGGATTCTGGACGAGGAGCAGGCGCTCGCCACGTTCGACGATCGCTGCGGTCATGGTGATGGGAGTCGGGGGCGGGCGGCGAGGAAGCTCCGGGAGTTCGGCCTCTATCGACCGAGCGTGGGCATAGCATAGAGCATTCAGCGGGCACGCCTCGCAGTTCGGGTTTCTGGGCGAACACACGGTGGCTCCGAGCTCCATGATCGCCTGGTTGAAGTCTCCCGGCGATTGGCGGGAGACGAGCCTGGACGCGAGTCGCCACAGGTCTTCCTTGAGTGGCGCGCGTGTGGGATCCCCGCGGAGCCCCTGGAGCCGCGTCAGGACCCGCACGACATTGCCGTCGACGACCGGTGTCGCCTCCCCGAACGCAATGCTGGCGATGGCTCCGGCCGTGTAGCGGCCGACGCCGGGAAGTGCGGAAAGCCCTTCGGCATTCCCCGGCAGCGAGCCGTGGTGATCGCGCAACACGAGTCGCGCACCCTCGAGCAAACGTCGGGCACGCGAGTAGTACCCGAGCCCTTGCCACTCCCGGAGTGCGTCAGCCTCGCTAGCGGTGGCGAGCGTGGCGAGGTTGGGGAAGCGTGCCATCCATCGCTCGAAGTAGGGCACGACGGTGCTTACCTGCGTCTGCTGCAGCATCGCCTCGCTGACCCAGATCGCATAGGGATCCCGTGTCTGCCTCCAGGGAAGGTCGCGGCGGTTTCTCGTGAACCATCCAAGCAGCGCTGCTGCGACGGCGCGACGCCGTTCTGGCTCAGGCTGGTGCGGAGTCACCGAGAGTCGGGGTGAGGTCGGGGGTCTTCGGATCATGGCTGCAGACGAAGGCGATGTCGCGTCGGTGATGGTGCCTGAGATGCCGAAGCTGATCGGCGGTTAGGCGCCGCCCATTCCGATCGAATTCGACTGCGGACTCCCAGAAGCGTCGGATGGGGAATGCGTTACCGTCCGGACTCTCCAGCACGCTCAGCGTCGTCACAGCGTCGCCGACGTGGAGGAGATAGCCACTGCCGGCAGCAATTGCGACTCCGGCGTGTCCGGCGGAGTGTCCAGGCAGATCGACGAGACGAACCTCGTACTCAAGGTCATTCAGGGGCTCGGTCGCTGGGAAATCGTACCAGCGGCTCCCGTACGTTCGGTAGGCTCGCCATCGCACGCCGTGAGCCCATTGCGCCGGGCGATAGCGAGCTCGCGCATTGATACTCGGTCGTGCCGTGGCCGCCGCTTCGAGTTCGGCGCCAGCGACGTGGACCCGCGCACTGGGAAAATCGCCGAGTCCGCCCGCGCAGTTGGGGTCCAGATGCGTCAGGACGATATCGCGAACGTCCGTCCGATCGAACCCTAGAGCTTCGACTTGACTTGCGGCACATTCGGAAGCCCGGAGGGCAGGGCGCCACGCCGCGAGATAGAGCGGTCCCAAGCGGTGCCAGGGCACTGCGACGTCGACGAAGCCGAACCCGGCATCTACGAGCAGAAGGTGGGTTCCGTGGGCAATCAGGATGCATCGGCTCACCATGGGGCACTGACCGCTCCACTGGGCAACGCCAGGGAGGAGGTTTGCTCCACGGGGTTCTATCGAGCCACAGTTGAGCAGATGGACCTGCATCGAAACTGCCACGAACTCATCCGTGGCACCGGACCCAGCGCCTCGCAAGCGGGCCTGTCGCCAAAATCGTGTCTCCGGGGTAACCCGACCGCCGAGCGTTCCTGTGGGGCGCGCGGCTTGGATTGGGCCGCCCCGACCTCGGACGCGGGGGCGCCCGTGCCCGCTGCTTGAGCGAGTCTGCTTCCAGGCTGGGCCCCGAGTGGCTTGAGGACCGCAACACGTCGGTTTGGTCATTGGTGACCCGGTGGTCGCTCGGGAGAGTGTGCGATATGAGTGTCCAGGGAACGGGGAGCACCCACACGTGGGCAGGCTAATTGGTGTCGTGCGGTTGGTCGACCTGTCTGGTTCCGCCTCGTTGACGACAGTCTTGCGAGCGAAACCGAGAACGAAGCCGCGCTCACCGACTCGGCCCCACCTGAGCGGTTCTCGGCGGCGGTGGGGGTCAGGGGGGGGACGCTTTGGATGCGTCGGGACGCCCTCCGACGGACTCGGGGCGCGCAGGATTGGCCGCGAGTCGAGAGGCCACGGCGGCCGCCACGGTGCGATGTCAAGCAGGCCGCGGCAGCTTCAAGGTGGGAGCCCTCCCGGGGGGAGTGGAACGTAGCCGAGATGGGGAGGCATGTAAGATTTGGACGTTTCCTCGCGGTGGAGGCGCTTTCGTGCCATTCTCCGGTCTGCACGATGACGGAACCCAGAGAGTTCCCGCTGATGGCTCTGCGCACGGACGGTTGGTTCGAGCGTGTCGGGCAGAACATAGGCAGCTTCGACGCTCTCTGCGATGTCCTGGGGGCGCGGTTCTTTGCTTTTGCACTGATTACGGGAACCCAAATCACCGCGCTGACGATCGATCGACGCAATCCCGATCAGACCACGGTGGAGTTCTCCAGTGATACTCGGGAGAACGGTGATCCCATCAAGGAACGGCTGCCCCTGCGGGATTTCCGCAGGCGGCTCGTTCAAGCGGTGACCGTCGAGTCCGAGCCTGGGCCGCCGCCGCGCGATGCCGCGGACATCGAAGGAATCCAGGCACATCTCGGGGTTCGTCTGCTGCTACTCGCTCCCGTCTTCGGCTATGCGCTGGAGACCTGTATCGTTAGCGAGGGGCGGACCGAGGTCACCTTCGAGCATGAAGGCGAATCGGGGCAGCTCGAGATCCAGGCATTTCGGGCGAGGCTTCGGCAGCATGTGCTGGATGAGTTCCAGCGGGCTGCGCGTTCGGGCCAGCGGAGCTCCATCGAGCTGTCGCGAGTCGCCGAGGCAGAGCGGGCAGCGAAAGAGAACGATCATGCCAAGGTGCTCGAGCTTCTCGGGGCATGGCCAGCGCCGCTCTCCATCTTTCTTCGTACTCCCGAAGGGCAGTCGCTTGGTGCCGAGAACCGCTCCCTCATTGCTCGAGGCCTGAGCCTTCTCGGATCAGCTCTCAGCGCGCAGGGGGAGTTGGCTCAGGGGGAGGAGGTACTGCGGCTCGCTATCCAGTACGTGCCTCAGGGGGTCGTCGCCGGGGATGCCTACTTGCGGCTCGGCACGGCCCTCGTGGACCAAGGGAGATACGGCGAAGCCATCGCGCTGCTTCGCCGGGCAAGGAAGCTTGGGGCAAGCGGAACACGAATCATGCCGCTTCTGGTTCGCGCCTTCATCGACCGCGGGCGCTGGCTCGCTGCTGCCGGAGCGCTGAGCGACGCTCGCCGCGTCGGCTGTTCAGGCCCAGAGGTCGATGCTTGGGAAGCGGAAATCTCCGAGAAGCTGGGCCCGGCGCTGGCGCGGTGGCGCAAGATGGTCGGCTCGAGCGCTTGAGGTCGCCCAGCCCGGAGTTGGTGCCAGGTCCGCGGAGCGCGCCGGCTCGGATCCACGATGCGGTGCGGCCATAGGTTCGGGTCGGTGGACCAGATCGTGAGAGTCGTCTCTGTGGTTGGCGCTTGCGCTGCTGGGTGTGGCGGGTCGACTGGGTGGCTTATTGGGGCGAGGTCCGGCCCGCTGGTACCATTCGGTGTTGGACTGGCCAGCGTGATTGACAGTTCCCGACGGGGGGCACTAGATCTCCGCCGGTTCGCAATTTCTAGGCCTTACGGCGCGGTTTCCGCGCGGCCCAAGGAGCGCATGGTCGAACTCTACCTGCCAATGTTCCTGATGTTCGCGGTTGCCGGGGTCATCTGCGCGATCTTCTTTGGTACCGGCCATTGGCTGGGGCCGAAGAATCCGACGCCCGAGAAGCTCATGCCCTACGAGTGCGGCAATGACAGCGAGGGGGCCAAGGGCATCAAGCCGAGCGTGAAGTTCTACCTCACCGCGATTCTCTTTGTCGTTTTCGATGTCGAGGTCGTGTTCATGTACCCGTGGGCGGTCCTCTTCAAAGAGCTCGGCGGGGTGGGGTTCGTGGCGATGCTGAGTTTCATCGCCGCGCTGCTCGTTGCTCTCGTCTACTGTTGGAAGAAAGGAGCGCTGGAATGGGAGAAGTGAAGCCGATACGCGGCCAAGCCGTGGAGTTGGGCGAGGGACCGGGATTCGCGACGACTCGCTTCGACGACCTCCTGCACTGGGCTCAGAAGTACTCCCTGTTCATGTACCCATTCGTAACCGCGTGCTGCGGCATGGAGTTCATGGGTTTGTCGGGGCCTCGCTACGACCTCGCGCGGTTCGGCGCCGAGGCGCCCCGTTTCTCCCCGCGTCAGAGCGACTTGCTGTGGGTGGTGGGAACCATCAGCCAGCGTCAAGCGCCAGTGCTCAGGCGGATCTACGAGCAGATGGCCGAACCCAAATGGGTTCTCGCGTTTGGCACCTGCGCATCGAGCGGAGGCTTCTATGACAACTACGCCACGCTCGCGGGTATCGACAAGATCATCCCGTGCGACATCTACATTCCCGGGTGTCCGCCTCGACCCGAGGCCGTTTTTGACGGGCTCATGCTGCTTCAGGACAAGATCCAGCGGGGAGACCGTACGCCTGCGGTCGTCAAACCGCGCTTTGATCCCATCCAGAACCCCACAATGGGCGTTGTGAAGCTACGACGCTCCAAGCAGGCCTAGGTACCCTGTGCCGCAGGCAGTCGTACTCGTTTCCCAGTTCGCGATGGTCGCGCTTCCGCCACCTCTGCCGAACCCGAACACCGGCACCCCACCACGAACCTTCGGGGACCTGTACTAGGTCCGCACCCGCCCACGCCCCGCGAATCCCAGCGAAAGGTCCGCAATGGCTTCCTCACTTGTCGAACTCGTGCGAGAGCACTTCCCCGACGCCGTTCTCGAGTCTCACGCACTGCACGGCGACGATACGGTTGTCGTGAACCCTGCGGCCTGGAAGGTGGTGGCGCGCTTTCTTCGAGACGACCCGCGGGCGGACATGCGTTTGCTCGTGGATCTGACCGCCGTGGACTTCCCTGAGCGGGAGCCTCGCTTCGACGTTGTGGCTCATTTCTGTTCGCTTTCGCGTGGGATCCGGCTGCGCCTCAAGACTCGGGTGGGCGATCGCAGTGGAGAGCACGCCGAGCTCGATTCGCTCACGGAGCTATGGGCTAGCGCCAACTGGGCTGAACGCGAAACCTACGACATGTTCGGCGTGGTGTTCACTGGGCACCCCGACCTGCGCAGGATCTTGCTGTATCCGGAGTTCGAGGGGCATCCTCTTCGCAAAGACTACCCGGCGGGCAGGACGCAGCCGCTGATCATGCGTCGCGATGCTCCGAACACCGACAAGCTGCCGCCGTTCGGGGACAGCGAAGGCATGAGCTTCGGTCGCAAGACCTACGCTCTCGAGAGAAGTGGGCAGCCTTCCACAGACGACGAGGTGCTTTGATGGAGCCGTTGGATCTCCCTCTCGACGAGGTTGAGCTCGAGTTTCCTGCTGAGCCGATGCTGCTCAACGCTGGTCCGTCACACCCAGCGATGCATGGTACGGTGCGTGTTGTCATGGAACTGAGCGGCGAGAGCATCGAGCGCTGCGACGTCCAGATCGGCTATCTGCACCGCGGTTTCGAGAAGATGTGCGAGCGAGGGACGTGGAGCCAGGTGTTCCCGTACGTCGACCGGTGCAACTACGTCTCGCCCATGCTGAACAACGTTGGTTTCGCGCTAGCTTGCGAGAAGCTCCTGGGGGTGACCGTTCCGGAGCGGTGCCAATGGTATCGCATGATCCTTGGCGAGTTGGCGCGGGTCTCCGACCATCTGACTTGCACAGGGGCCATGGCCATGGAACTCGGGGCTTTCACGCCCCATCTGTGGATGATGAAGGCGCGCGAAATGGTCTGGGATCTCCTCGAGGAAGAGACCGGCGCGCGTCTGACCCACAGCTTCGGCCGTGTGGGCGGAATGGCGGCGCCCCCGACCGAGTCCTTCAAAGACCACTGTCTCGCGTTGATTCCGCATCTCCGCTCCCTCGCGGACGAAGTCGATCGCCTCCTGCTCGGTAATCGCATCTTCCTCGATCGGACCCAGAATGTGGGTGTGGTGACTGGGGAAGACGCGGTTTCGCTCGGCTGGACCGGCCCCTGCCTGCGCGCCTCGGGGGTGCCCTACGACGTCCGCAAGGCTCACCCGTACCTCAGGTACGACGAGGTCACGTTCGAGGTACCCATCGGGGAGCACGGCGACTGCTACGACCGGTTCGTGGTGCGACTGGAGGAGATGCGGCAGTCTCTCAGGATCATCGAACAGAGCGTGGCGCGTATGCCGGACGATGGGCCCATCAACATCGAGGATCCGCGCATCGTGCTACCGCCCAAGAACGAGGTGTACCGCACGATCGAGGGGACCATCCAACACTTCAAGTGGGTGATGGAGGGGCTCAAGTTACCCGCTGGCGAAGTCTACGGCTATACCGAGGCTGGGAACGGTGAGCTCGGCTTCTACCTCGTGAGTGACGGCAGCGGAACGCCCTACCGCGTGCGGATCCGCCCCCCTTCTTTCTACAACACCGGCGGCCTCGAGAGCGTGATCACCCATCAGATGATGGCAGACGTCGTGCCGTGTTTCGGATCCCTCAACATGATCGGCGGCGAGTGCGACCACTGAGCTAGAGAGCGACTATGCCCACCTTCAAGCTAGACGGACAGACCGTTCCTTTCGAGCCGGGGGACACCATTATCCGTGCCGCCGAACGGGCCGGGATCGATATTCCACACTACTGCTGGCACCCCGGCCTCAGCGTGGCCGCGAACTGCAGGATGTGCCTGGTGGAGCTTCCCCCGCCCGCGGGGCGTCGTGCCATGATGCTCGACGTTCTGCACTACGACCCGGAGAAGGGGGAGTACGTCAAGTCGCAGAAGCCCAAGCTCGTTCCGGCCTGTCAACAGGTGGTGGCAGAGGGCATGGAGGTTCTGAGTGAATCGAGCGGTCACGCCCGCCAGGCGCGAGCCGCCGTGCAGGAGCTGCTGCTCCTCAATCACCCCGTCGACTGCCCGATCTGCGACCAGGCGGGGGAGTGCTACCTGCAAGATTATTGGTACAGCGTTTCGCGGCACAAGAAGCGAATGCACGACGAGGTTGTGCATAAGCCCAAGGCGGTGTCGTTCGGGCCCACCATCGTCTACGACGCAGAGCGCTGCATCGTGTGCACGCGATGTGTTCGTCTATGCAAGGAGCTCGCGAAGGATCCCGTGCTTGGCGTGCGCGAGCGTGGCAATTTGAACGAGATCGCGGTCGCGCCTGGGAGGCAGCTCGACCACAACTACACGTTGATGACTGAGTACGTCTGCCCGGTCGGCGCGCTCACGTCCAAGGACTTTCGTTTCAAGGCGCGCGTGTGGTTCCTGCAGTCCGCGCGAGGCATCTGCTCGGGGTGCTCGCGGGGGTGCAATTCGTTCATCGATTTCGACCCGCGCAACAACACGGTCTACCGTTACCGTCCGCGGTACAACGCCAGCGTCAACCAGTACTGGATGTGTGATCGCGGCATGCTGGACTATCGTCGTCCGAGTGAGGGGCGCGTGCTCGAGCCTCGGGTCGCAGGCGAGGTGGTGGCGCTGGACGTCGCCCTGAACAAGGCTGCCGCCATCCTTCAGGCGGTGGCGCCCGAGCGACTTGCCGTTGTGCTCAGCGCGCAGTTCAGCCAAGAGGACAATCTTCTGGTTCGCGAGCTTGGCTGCGGCGTGCTCGGGTCGAGTGCGGTCTTCTACAGCGGGCGACCCGATGGCGAATCCGACGGGATCCTCATGACGGCTGACCGGAACCCGAACCGTCGTGGCGTTCTGTCCTTGCCGGGTTCGGTGCCCGTTCGCAGCTTCGCGGAGTTCGCCGAGGCTATCGAGTCTGGTCGGGTCACTCACGTGCTCGTTCTGGGGTCTGACGCGCTGCTGGCGGACAAGGGGGACGCTCTCGACCGCGCCGGAGTCTCGATAGTTGCGCTCGCGACGCATGAGGGGCCATTTGTGCGTCGTGCCGCCGTGGTCCTGCCCGCCTCGAGCTTCCTCGAGTACGAGGGGACATACGTGAACCTTGACGGGATTGCCCAGCGCAGCGAGCGTGCGATCGAGCCGCTCGGTCGTTCGCTTCCTGCGTGGAAGCTGGTGGCCGAGCTCTGTCGAGCGCTGGGGCGCGCGCTGCCCTACAAGAAACTCAGTGACGTCAGGGCGGCTATTCAAGGTGATCCCGCTCCCGCTCGGGCGTCAGAAGCAATCGAGGGGGTCGCAAGCCCATGACGGTACTCGACATCATCCTGCATACGACCAAAGCCGCGGTCATGGTGCTCTTCGGACTCGGTCTGGGAGGCCTTCTGACTTGGGCGGACCGCAGACAGAGCTCGATGATCCAGGATCGGGTGGGTCCCGAGCGCGCCGTTGCCTTCATTCCGGGACGGCTGGCGATGCTCGGGCTCGTCCTTCCGGCACTGGCGGTCGCTGGTCTCGTCTTCTGGTTCGTGATGGCCTTCCCCGTCGAGGGCTACGTGCGCGCGTCGCGAGCGTCGCTCTACGCTCATATCGCGGTGGCCTCCCTCTGGATCACGGGCCTCGTCATCGCTGGGCGTGTTCGGG
>CAYRKE010000082.1:0-31113 GCA_964424695.1 uncultured Polyangiaceae bacterium | reverse complement strand
ACTACGCCGGACTCAACCTGGTGCTCGTCGGTGCGGGCGTCCTCTTCATTTGGCCGCTTCGAATGGGCCTACTCTTCTGTCTCGCGGTGTGGGCCACCTACATGCTCCCGCTTCCGCTGGGGATTCTTGACACGTCCGCTTCATCGGAGTTCGTCTCAAGCCAGTTCTTCATCATCGGCACCATCGTCATTACGCTTGCCGCCCAGGAACGCCGATTCGAACTTCAGCTTGAGACGTTCGTCGCGAGTCGCGCACTCGAACGTACCAAGCAGTCACTTGAGCTCGCATACGACTCACTGAAAGAGCATCAGCGGCTGCGCACACAATTCTTCAACAACGTCACGCATGAGCTCAGAACGCCGCTCACCATGATCCTGGCCCCTCTCGAGAGCCTCACCGACGGGGAGCTCGGCAACCTTTCGGAGGACCAGCGCAGCCTACTGCTCCCGATTCACGCCAATGGAATGAGACTCCTCAAGCTCATCAACGATTTGCTCGATCTAGCCAAGCTTGAAGAGAACTACCTGCGCCTTCGACTCCAACAGACCGATCTCCGGCGCCTCGTCACGGATATAGTCGACCACTCTCGGCCGCTCGCCGCGCGCAAGGGGATCCAGCTCGACCTCGACATCGTTGATACCCATGAAGACATCTTCGTCGACGTCGACAAGATGGAGCGAGTCATCGTCAATCTCCTGTCCAACGCCCTCAAGTTCACGGAATGCGGGGGGCGCGTCGTGATGCGACTCAAGCGCTCCGATGATGGGGTCTGTCTGTCAATTGCAGACGATGGCCCAGGAATCGCTCCCGAACAGCAAACAATGATCTTCGAGCGCTTCAGGCAAGCTGACGGAGAGATCACGCGACGCCGCGGCGGCACCGGAATTGGGCTTTCCCTTGCGAAGGAGTTCGTTGATCTACACGGCGGCCAAATGGCTCTCACCAGCGAGGTTGGACGTGGCAGTGTGTTCAGCGTCCACTTGCGAAGGGGGCGGGGGCACCTTGAAGAAGACAGGGTGGACCGGCGGCGCGGAGATGGAACGAGCGAGTTCCCCCGCCGTGCCGAAGACCGCGAACCTCAAGAGTGGACCCAGCAGCTGCTGGAGCGCCCCGAATACCGATTCCTCAGCATTCATCACGCCACCGAGAGACGGACAACCGACAGAGGGGGCGACTCGCCGAAAGCCACAAGAATCCTGCTCGTCGAAGACAACGCCGACCTACTCCGCTTCGTTGCACTGCTTCTGAGCGAGCACCATTCCGTGACTGTCGCGACGGATGGACGCAAGGCGCTTGAACTGGCGCAACGGCGTCCCCCTGATCTGATCGTCACAGACTACATGATGCCCGAGCTGGACGGTCTCTCTCTCATTGCCGCCCTGAAGGCCAACGAGTCCACTGCCCAGATCCCGGTCATCATGCTGACAGCCAAGAATCGCCTTGAGGACCGGCTCAGAGCACGCGAGATCGGCGCGGACGTGTATCTGGGCAAGCCGTTCAGCCCGCGCGAGCTCAGGCTCTCAGTGGAGCAGCTCCTACGTCGCCGCGACCAACAGGTGGGGCTCGTCCTCCGCGAGCGCGTGAAGAGCCTGGAAATCATCAGCGCCGGGCTCGCGCATGAGATCCACAATCCGCTGTCGTCGATCAAGACAGCAAGCTTCATTATCGCAGAGGAGGTGGCGCGCGTGCGGCGTCTTGTCTCCGATCAAACATCCGCGCCACTTGCGGAGGAATTGGCGAAGTCCGTGGAACGTGCCGAACAGATGCTGTCGATCGCGGACAGGGGCATCGAGAGGATCCGACGGATCGTTGAACTCGTTCGGAGTTACTCCTCCGACGGCTATCCGAGCGACCTAGAGCCGCTTGCGCTCGACCAAACCGTCTCCCAAACAGCCGCTCTCGTTCCCCTGCCACTTGACCGCACCGCAAACGTGACCTTGGAGCTAAATGCGCCCGACGTCCGGATACGCTGCATTCCTGTCGAGTTCGAGCAGGTGATACGGAGTCTCTGGCAGAACGCGGTCGACGCCGTGCCGGACGGCGGCCATGTCTGGATCCGCACCCGCGCGAGCGAGGGCTGGGCAATCCTTGAGGTGGAGGATGATGGCCCGGGAGTGCCACGTGAACTTCAGGCCCGAATCTTCACGCCCTTCTTCACGACGAAGGCGCCCGGACATGGCATGGGGCTCGGGCTAGCGATCGCGCACCAGATCGTGACAAGCCTCCACGGCGAGATCGCCGTCGAGAGCGCTCCCGGAACAGGTTCGACGTTTCGAGTTCGCCTGCCATTCAAGCTCGAGACTCCTCAGCTCACACGCCAGCGAGCTGACGAGTCACCTCCCGCCTGAGCACATCAATGGACACTGGCTTGTCGAAGACGGCTGCCGCGCCCAGGGCACGGGCCTGCTCCTTGCGTTCTTCGCTGCCGTGCGCGGTCACCACGATGAAGCGGGGCAGACAGTCTGCGTGCTCCAACGCAGCCAGCGCTTCGAGTCCAGAAAGCCCCGGCATGCAGATGTCCGTAATCACAAGATCGGGAAACGCTCCTCCGCCACGTCCGAAAGGATCTGCGAGACTGTCGAGCAGCTCCGCTCCATTGCTCGCCTCCAAGACCGTGTGCCCGTCGTGCTCCAAGACCCGGCAGACGAGACGCCGGAATGACTGGTCGTCGTCAACGACGAGTATGGTTCCGGCCGGAGATGAAGCTTCCGGCTGCTTCGATCGGCGCCCCACCATCACACTCGCCCCGCAACACTAAGCCCTACCATCACAATCGCCCCGCAGCACCAAGCCCTACCATCACAATCGCCCCGCAGCACCAAGCGTTCCCACAGCCACTTCCTTGACGGTATCACTGATGCCGCGCTGGAGGAAGGCCGGTGATCCCGAAGGAACCGCGACTGATGGTCGCGCATCCCAAGCGCGGCGGCTAGCCGACCCCGGTCCTGCCGGGAGCGCGGGCCCGCTCCCTGATTCCTTTAAGGGTATGCCCGACAGGCCGGATCGACACACGCCCGAGGCGGATGGCGCCACCGAGCGCACATCAGCGCTAATCCGCGCACGAGACCAATTGCGCGAGAAGCATCACAATCGTGATCCACAGCGGTTTGGATCGCGGCATGCGTTCACGATCCCGGAGACCGCCGGTCCACCTGCCCCGCGTACCACCTCGCGGGCACCGGAGCCTAGCGTCCGTCGGTGCGTGGGCACCGGAGCGCGGGCAGCAACTGCCCGGACGAACCCCGCTTGAGCAGGGTCGAAATGGGTCCGCGCTCCGTGGCGCCTGTCAGACAACGCTTATCGCAGCCGGTCCTCTGCGCGGCGTCGACGGATACCGGTCGTGCGAGCAGCGGCGACATCGCCACACATGTCGCAAGACTAGAACCCTACTCCGAGGATTGGTTTTGCCTCGAATTCGCGGTAATGATATCGAACCGTGCAGGGTGGGTCCGATCGGGTTGGCTACAGTCAATCGAGTGGGGCAGTGGTTCCCACCCAGAGCGCGTCGCAGCCTGCAGAGGAAGCGCTCCGCGGCGAGACATCATTCACCTACCTGTCTCGTGGGTATCGTCGTTCGGACTTGGAGCGAATCAGCCCCAGTGTGTTAGCGGTGCTTGGCTACACCGCAGACTCGTTCACGGGTCAATTCCCCATCGCGTACCATGAGCTCGTCCACGAGGACGATCGCTCACAATTCCTTGCAACGATCGCCGATGCCGTCAGGAGGGGCGCGCCATTCCAGATTCGGTATCGAGCACGCTGTTCGTCGGGTCGACAGCGTTGGCTGTGGGAACGTGGTCGACCGCTCCTCGATCAGGACACCGCCCGCGTCACGGCGATCGCGGGGTTCGTCACCGACGTGACTCACCTCGTGAGTGAGTTCGCATCGAGGCAACAGCAGGCTGAACTTGAAGCCTCGTTGCGCTCGGTCGTCAGCGTCATTGGCCTCCTGCGCGCGAACCAGCCATCATCTCCTTCTGGCTCCCCAGGGACGCCCCCGATGGGCGGCTACTCGAGTAGGCCGTACGCATCGGCGCCCCTGCCAACTCACGACGTCCTCACCGACCTGATGGAGCTCACTGGGGAGGAGCGCGGAGAACTCGGGCCTGCTGACCTCAACGGAATCGTGCGGAGCGTCGCTGATTCCCTGACGTCAACGACGCCTCGCGCCTCGGAGCTCATGCTGGCATTGGACGAGTCCATCCCGCACGCGGTTGTCTGTCCGGATCGCCTCACCACCGCGCTCTACGCCCTCATGCGACGAGCAGTGCGCGCCTGCGGTGCCGGCCGACCGCCTACGGTAGCAACGCGACGCCTTGAATGCTCCTGCGAAGCGCCTTGGCACGACGAACCTGGCCCCGGCGTGCTCATCGAAATCACTGACCATGGGTCAATCGAGCCTCCTGAACGGCTGCAACACCTTTTCGAGCCCTACCAGGATGACGGAACGGGCGAGACAGGCTTGGCGATGAGCCTGGCCTGGCGCTCGATCTCCAGTATGGGGGGTCGGTTGGCGGCCGAACGTCTCCCGACGGGCGAGTTCAGGATTTCGATCGCGCTGCGCGCACGAGCGCCCGCCGAAGCGGAGCAGCGGACGTCACTGATTCGTCCGCGCGAGACTGCGGTCGGCCCGCGAGCGACGGTACTCGTCGTAGACGACACGCCGGTCGTGCGACGTACGACGACGCTCGCCCTCCGAAGAGCTGGTTTCCGCGTGCTCGTCGCCGAAAGCTCAGGGGACGCGTTATCACTCATTGAGTCGAGTGCTGACAAAATCGACGTTCTCGTGACGGATGTCGTGATGCCGGGAGCGACTGGCCAAGAAATCGCCTCGGCGTTCCGACAACGTCGTCCAGAAGCTGGAATCCTCTTTGTATCGGGATACTCCGAGGAATCGGCCTTCTCACGCCAGGACCGTTGCGGACGCACCGCGTTCCTCCAGAAACCATTCGGCTTCTCGGACTTGACTGGCGCGGTCTCACTGTTGGTCGCACCGCGCGAAGGCGGAACAGGCTGATTGCTGCCCAATCCCACTCTGCTTTGGAGTCGACGCGCGAACATCGGGTCTCGCGCCTCGAAGGCGTTTCCGCTTGACACGTCTGCTATAGCAGACAAGAGTCCCAGTGTCTGATGCAACTGAGTCCAAGTCGCGCCTTGCGCGACCGCGAGAGGTAGTCATGGCTGACGCCAGAGCGCCGCTGAAGCTGGAAACCATCGCCCTGCATGGGGGCCAGACCCCAGATCCCACGACCGGCTCCAGAGCCGTTCCAATCTATCAGACCACGGCGTACAGTTTCCGAGACTCGGAACACGCGGCGAACCTGTTCGCGCTTCGTGAGCCGGGAAACATCTACACGCGGCTCATGAACCCGACGACGGATGTCTTCGAGCAACGCATGGCGCAGCTGGACGGAGGAGCTGGAGCGCTAGCGGTTGCGAGCGGACAATCGGCAGTCGCGCTCGCACTGCTCAACATCGCTCAGGCTGGCGACGAGATCGTGTCTGCCGACAACCTCTACGGTGGCACCTACAGCCTCCTGCACCACACATTTCGACGGTTTGGCGTGGGGGTACGGTTCGTTCCGTCGCAAGACCTGCAAGCCTTCGAGCGAGCCATCACGCCGAAGACCAAAGCGCTTTATGCAGAGTCCGTCGGCAACCCCAAGCTCGACGTGACCGACATTGAAGCGCTCGCCGCGATCGCGCATCGACACGGCGTCCCGCTCGTCATTGACAATACGCTCTGTCCCTACTTGCTGCAGCCAATCGCATTTGGGGCAGACGTCGTCGTGTACTCAGCCACGAAGTTCATCGGTGGCCATGGCACCTCACTTGGCGGGGTCATCGTCGACTCCGGCCGTTTCGACTGGAGTAGTGGTAGGTTCCCGCTGATTGCCGGGCCCGATGCGAGCTACCATGGCTTGGACTTCGCCGAGGCCGTCGGGAACCTGGCATTCATCGTAAAAGCACGAGTGACGCTGCTCCGCGACCTTGGCCCGGCCCTGTCGCCGTTCAACTCCTTTCTGATGCTCCAGGGGCTCGAAACCCTCCATCTCAGAATGCCGCGACACTCGGAGAACGCAGCAGCGGTTGCCAGGTATCTCGAGCAGCATGAACGAGTCAGTTGGGTGAACTACCCCGGACTCGAATCCAGTCCCCAGTCGGCCAAGGCCAGACGATATCTTCCCCGCGGAGCCGGAGCCCTCATTGGTTTCGGAATAAAGGGGGGACTCGATGCGGGGCGTCGCTTCATCGATTCGCTGAAGCTCGTCTCACACTTGGCCAACATTGGCGATGCGAAGTCGCTCGCGATCCACCCGGCAACGACGACTCACCAGCAACTCAGCGCCGAGGAGCAGGTGGCATCTGGCGTCACGCCTGACTTCATCCGGCTTTCGGTCGGCATCGAGCACATTGATGATATCATTGCCGATATCTCGCAAGCGCTTCAGTCTTCCTAGGGCAGGCCGGACACACCACGGGTCGCTGAACTTCCCGGCTCACCACAGACTGAGCTCACGCAGAACCTGAACCAGGGCACATATACACGTGACCGTCATCCTTCCAGAGCAGTATCACGCGCGCCGCGCCCTCGAGGCGGCGCATGTGGTCTGCATCACACAGGAAGATGCGGAACGGCAGGATATTCGACCGCTACGAATCGGTATCCTCAACGTGATGCCGCAAGCGGAGACCTACGAGTTCAGCCTCCTGCAACCGCTCGGACGTTCGATCATCCAGGTCGAACCTCTGTGGATCCGCCTTGAGAGCCACCGGTACCACAGCAGTAACCGGAAGCACATCGACGACTTGTACATCAGCTTCGAGGATGCGATTCGAGATGATCCGCTGGACGGTCTAATCCTGACAGGCGCCCCGGTCGAGGAGCTGCCTTACGAGCAAGTGAAGTACTGGAGCGAGCTCTGCGAAATCCTCCGGCTCGCCCGCACGGACATCAGCAGTACTCTGGGGATATGCTGGGGTGGGCTGGCACTGGCGAAAATGTTGGGAATCGAAAAGGTGCTCTACCCAACGAAGCTGTTCGGGATCTTCCAGAACAGAAGTCTTGAGCGTGATCACAGGATCACGGGAGGAACCGACGACGTTTTCTGGTGCCCCCAGAGTCGCCATGCTGGAATCATGGACGCGGACCTCGAGGCGGCCGCGCGTGAGGGGGCTGTTCGACTGTTGAGCTACGCGTCAGAGACCGGCTACTCGATCTTCGAAAGCACCGATCAGCGCTACCTGATGCACCTTGGGCATCCCGAGTATGAACCGGGGCGGCTCGTCACGGAGTACGAACGCGACCGGGCATTGGGGCGTCATGGCGTTGAGGCCCCAGCCAACCTCTCGATCGAGGACCCAATCAATATCTGGCGCTCACACCGCAACGAGTTCTTCTCGCAATGGATCAAGTTCGTCTATGACGCAATGAGCATCAAGCGCGTTGCGCTCCCTCACTCCGCGCCCCCCGCCGAACTCCCGCCCGACGCGGCGCTCGCTGCGCCGGTCACGTAGCGCCCCCTCGCTGGGCGAGATGAGCGACGGTCTGCCCCCGTCAGCGGTCCATGGGAAGCCAGACCTGAGCACCGTCTCGCCTTGGAACGGACTCCCGACGGAAGCTGGACCAGTCCTCAAGCGACGGGCGGCAGTACTCCGGCCAAATCCCGAGAGGCAACTCGAACGCCGTCCAGCGAGCAGAGTCACCCATGCCCCCCATGTCGTAGCGGCTCCGCGATGGCTCCAAGACCAGCAAACCGATCAGTGTTCTAGCAGGATAGCCCGGCCCACACGGCGTCACTACTCAACCGTTGTTCAATGCTCGTATCGAATGCGGTTTCAAGCGGCTCCAGAATTTCTGGGTTCTGCTCCCAAACTTGACGGAGCGCTGCGCGGCACGTCTCCACCGCGGGACGCTGCATCCGCCCCAGAGGAGGCCGGCAGAGCCCTTCAATCATGCCAAGACCGCTCATCATGGTCTTCACGGACAACGGATTCCGGTAGCGATCGCACACCTCGACAACAACCCCATTGGGAAGACGCCGCTCGGAAGAAGCCTTCACGCCAACGAGCCTGAAGAGCGGAGACAGCGCCCGCTGCAGAGCATGCGCCGTCTCGGTATCATTGGCTGCGAGAGCAGCGACCAGTTTCGACACGGCCGCGGGAGCGATATTGCTCATCACCGAGATCACGCCGCTCGCGCCGATGAGCGGATCGCGCATCATGGTGACCGTCATATCGTCGTCTCCGCTCAGAATCGACAGACTAGCACCGCCGAGCTTGCGGTCCTCGCGCATGCGCTCGAGATTTCCAGTTGCTGACTTCACCGCCGGAACGCATTCGGGCGCGGACAGGTGGAGAATCGCCAGGTCCGCAGCCTCCAGAGTGCAACCCGTCCGACCCGGAATCACATAGGGGACAATTGGAAAGCCCGGCACGGCGTCGAGAACGCGCTGGTAGTACTCGCAGCGGAGCTCGAGAGAGCTTGGCCCATTGTAGTAGCAGTCAACAAGCAGTGCTGCGCTGGCCCCGTCCTCCATCGCGTCTCTCGTTCCGGAGATCGCCTCGGCAGTGCTGTTGCTTCCCGTTCCAGCGAGAACACCGACGCGTCCCTTTGCCTCGGAAACCGCAGCTCGGACCAAGAGCGTGTGCTCCTGCCATTCCAGAGTAGGGGACTCACCCGTCGTACCACACGGAACGAGCCCGGAAACCCCTTCAGCGACCTGAAATTGCGCCAACCGCCGAAAACACGACTCGTCGAGCTTCCCCTCGCGATCGAAGGGTGTCACCAGAGCAGTCCAGGTTCCTTTAGGCTCGAATCTCATCTTCATCACGTCCATTTCGACCGAGCGCAAGGTAGCACCAAGTTGACGCCCGTCACACGCCGGAATGAGGCCGAGGTTCCTTTGCAGCCCGCCCATTTGCCGCTGCATCGTTTCACTACTACCCAGCAACCATCCGAACCACCAACCGAGGCTCGACCGTTTCCGAAAGCATCACCAGATCCGCCGAACTCGCACGAATTGCGGCTGATCCTTGCCCCCAACTCTGAGTCTGATTCCCTCACCCGATACGGCATCTGGACCAACGAGCCCCGCTGCAGTCCGGAACGGGCGGCGCGATCACTCCAATCGCCCGTCACTGCCCAACCCAGGCCAGCCTGCGCCTCGCCTGGCGTCAGTCTCGCGGAGCGCCAGCGGCAACCCAGACTGGGACGCGGGCAACTCCGCTCGACGCAAGCGTGATCATGCTCGCCGAGGGCAAGTCGCCATGGACCAGCAGCAGCGTCCGATGGTCTGAGCATGCGCTCCGGTCGACCCTCGAAGTACCAGCACGGCTCGCCCCCTCCACCACAAACGAGTAGAAGTGATTGCTGATTAGCTGCGCCTCTTGGTAGCCAATGATCGCGACGTTGCGGGTTCGCTTCCGCACGAGGCCCGCCGCGGCAGCGTGTGGATGGCAGCCGATCTCATTGGCAGCATCCAGAACCCGACGGGTCGCCTTCTCGTTGATGACCAGTCGAGGGCGCTTGTGCAACACAAACGAAACGGTTGCGATCGATACCCCGGCCTTGTTGGCGACATCCTTGATGCCCCGCTTCTTCATCATGATAGCGGGGTGTTCGCAGCCGGTTGGCGGCGTAGGGCTCTCCACTTGCCAGCCCCACGATGGGCGCGCCAGATGCCTCGGAGTATGGCAAGCGGACCAAGTTGTCTCCAGCGCTTGGCCCCCTCGAACTCCCCATTACTGGCTCCGGTTCTGTGCCAGCGGCACCATCACCCAGACACCGCTGCATCGTCACTCTCCCCTCTGCTTGACCCCCGACGACGCGTGCCCGGCGTCGATCACCTCGGCGGAGTACCAGCGCCCCCCACGCCCGCTTCCCCGACGGCACGCGGCCACGGCCGAACCAACTGGACCCGCCACCAATCGGCCCCCCAATCGGTCCTACGGGCCGCCTGAGCATCCTCGGCGCGACGCCCTCCGGAGCTCGAGACACTCGAGAGCGACTTCACCAATCCGCATTTCGGCGTGAAGCAGCTCCGTCAAGCTCTTCGGCACCAGCTGGGCTCGTCGGGGTACGAGGTGCCCCCCTCCGCCTGCGTCAACCGAAAGCCTCCCTGAACAGCGCCCGAAAGCGCTTGGTGTCGGGTGGAGCTACGCCGTAAGCTGCCCGGGCCCGTTGCGATGAAGGTATTGCTCGTCAATTCGAATCGGGAGTGGATGCCCTGGCCTGTCATGCCGGTGGGGCTGTGCATGGTTGCATCTGCCGCTATCGATGCGGGACATGACGTGCACGTTGCCGATCTGATTCTGCGCCGCAAGCCGCATGTCGAGCTCGAACGCATGATGCGACGACTTCGACCGAACGTCGTGGGAATCAGCATCCGGAACATCGACAACTGCAACTTCGAAGCACCGCACTACTATCTGCCCGAGATCCGCGAGGATCTGATCTCCCGCGTCCGGGCCTGTCTGCCTCAAGCACTAATCGTTATCGGAGGGAGCGCGGTCAACATCGCCCCCAGGCCAGTACTGGACTTGGTTGGCGCAGACTGTGCTCTCGCAGGCGAGGGCGAAACGACGCTTCCGAAGCTGCTCGATGCGCTCGAGGGCAACACCAGCCTGCTTCCCTCAGGACTACACGTTGCTCACCCCCTTCGCAACGAATCCGTGCTCTCCAAACGACTCGCTGAACTCGCCTCGGCGCGAGTTCCCGAAACGGTACCGAATGCATTCGGTCGGACGCTGAAGCCCCCGGATGCTTCGCGCGCCTGGGCATGGACCCGCTGGTCTGACTACTCACGTCACGGCACAGCATATCCCATCCAAACCAAGCGTGGATGCGCCCTGACGTGCTCCTACTGTGTGTACAACACGCTCGAGGGGTCCGAGTACCGGCTGCGCGCTCCTAACAGCGTGGTGGACGAGATTGAAGAGTGCATGCGTCACGGGGTGGATCGCTTCGAGTTCGTCGACTCCACCTTCAATATCCCCAAACCGCACGCTCTTGCCATCTGCTCGGAACTCGCCGAGCGCAAGCTTGGCGCCAGGCTGTCCACGATGGGACTAAACCCGCTGAACGTCGACGATGAGCTCGTGGATGCGATGCTGAGTGCGGGATTCGACAACGTGATGTGTTCTGCGGAGAGCGCGAGCGATCCCGTACTTGAATCCCTGGGCAAAGGATACGGCAAGGCGCACGTGATTCGCACGGCAGCAGCACTTCGGCGCGGACAAGTCCCCGCCTACTGGTTCTTCCTCTTCGGCGCGCCTGGCGAGACGATGGCGACGGTGCACGAAACCCTGGACTTCTGCGCGGAGCATATACCGAAACACCACATCGCCCTATTCTCGACTGGGATTCGGATCCTACCAAACACTCCCCTCGAGCGCGCTTGCCGCGCCAGCGGCTGGCTCACACCTCAAGACGACCTGCTTGGACCGACCTGGTACGTCGCGCCGGAATTGGATCTGGAGTCACTCGGCAACACCCTAGTGTCGCGAAGCCTCGAACACTCCAACTGGATGATCAATGGAGAGACCGTACTATCCCCAAGCAAGGCGATGATGATGAAGGTGGGGTTCCGTATGCTGGGCTGGACGGGACCGTTCTGGCAACACCTGCCACCCCTCTTCCGGCTCACGGCGCGACTCGGCGCCCGTGGTCGCGACCTGCGAGAAACGTGGAGCAGGGTACTCACAACAGGAGACGTCGTCCACCGCCGCTGAGTCGCCTGAGAAGCCCAGGGCGCAAGCAGCATCAGCGAAGCGCCAACGGCGCTGCCAGAGAGGTCGATTCGCAGGAAGACAACCCCGCGGAGCACGGGACCCCACGCCCCCGACGTGGAACCCTAGATTCCGTATTTGGAGCCTACCGAAGCGGAACCCTTAGGCTCGGGCACTCCTCGTGCGCCCGAAGACGCCCGCCCTGATCCGAAGGCGTCCGATTCATCCTCGCCTTGCGCTCCCAACCCTGATCGTCTATCGCGCTCGTCACGCGAACGTTGGGTCCGGAACAGGTCCTCTGCATCGAAGTCCGCAACCGGAATGCTCGTCGTGGTTTGGGCGCTCAACCTTTCGACCCGCGCACTCACACGCGCGTACGCTGGCCGAATGAGGCGCTCCATTTGATCGGGCCGATGATCGCCGCTGGCATAGCCGACCCAAAGCCCCAATGAAGCCAGCACCACCACGATCCCGACCAACCCAATGTAGTGTCCCCCTTCCCAGGCGCGCCTGCGCAATGCATCGTGGTGCTGATCGGGCTGGGTGCGAGAGATCGGAATGTCGCTGGCTCGCGGCCGAACGTGGGAGGTAATCGCCAAGAGTCCGGGATCAGGGGGGAGAAGGAGCGGCGGGGGAGCTGAGCCGCGAATGTGCGTGCCGCCCACCGCAACTCGAGACAGCCCCAGAGCGTCTCCAAGAGCGTCACTCAGTTCGGCAGCGGTCTGGAATCGCTTCTCTCGATTGCGCTCGATTGCCCGGGTCCACCAGATCTCTACCGCTGCAGGCAGGTGCGGGGCCGCTTCCCGGATCCGCGGAATGCCCTCATACATGATCTGTCCGAGCAGCGTGCCGAGGGAATCCCCGTGGAAGGGCGGGCGCCCAGCGAGACACTGAAAAGCGATCACCGCCAGCGCCCAGAGGTCCGACCGATGGTCGATAACCTCGCCCCGAGCCTGTTCTGGGCTCATGTAGTAGGGAGTGCCGAGGAACGAGCCGGTCTTCGTGGTCTTGTCCACGATCGAGTAGGCCGAATGCTTCGCGATCCCGAAATCGAGGACCTTCGCGTTCTCCCCGGAATCCGCATCGACCAGGAAGATGTTCTCTGGCTTCAGATCCCGATGCACGATGCCGCCCGCGTGTGCCCGCATCAGAGCACGCGCCACGTGTGCGACGATCCGATAGGTCATGCTGGCATCCAGCATTCCCACTCGCTCGAGACGGGCCGCCAGCTCCTCCCCGTCGAGATACTCCATCGCGATGTAGGGACGCCCCTGCCAGACCCCGTACTCGAACACGTCGACGACGTGGGGACTCCTGATCTGGGCTGCCGCCTTGGCCTCGCGCTCGAAACGAGCCCGCACCTCGTCATTGGCAACCATCGACTCGTCGATGAACTTCAAGGCGCAGGGAGCATCGAGAGTGCAGTCCTTCGCCTTCCAGACTGCCCCCATCCCTCCCGTGCCGAGCAAGCCGATCAATTCATAGCGACCACTGACGACCGCACCCGGTCGGAGACGCTTATCGGGTGCTGCTTGCTCGTTCACACTCTCACCCAGAGGTTCCCCTGTCAGACTGACACTACAAGTATTCCCAGAAGCAGCCCTCGTTCTCCACGACCTGCAAGCCAGTGTCGAAACAACCGAGCTGCCTGAATACCGATTTACGCACGCCGGAGCTCCAAACGCAACAGAACCCGCCAGCCGCCCAGTAACAACGCGCGCATCCCCTGGTCGCATGCCATCCATCTTGGCTGCGCGACCTGGCTGACCTTGCGTGGAGGGCCCCTCGGCGGTCCGATCACTGCCTCCACGCGCGGCCCGCTGCCCCTCCCGGTGCCCCATTCCGCGGTGCGCTCACCCCGGTTCCACTGGGTCGGCGGTAGGCCAGGCCCGCCCCTCGCTTGAACCCCGGTGTGACTCGTCCCCTGTGCCGACCGTTTGGCCCCACCCGAGCCGGGCGAAGCAGAGCCATGCGCCCGGCAATCCGCCCCCCCAGCTGGAGCTGGACCTGGGTATGAACGATCGGGCGGCTCGAGATCAACGAACGATTGTCCCCACCACTACGAGTACTGCCGCGAGCAGTACGATCATCGCGAGCACCACCAACGGAAGCTTCGCCGAACCGAGTCGGCCGAGACCACCAGAAGAGGTCATCGCCAGGTCGGTTTCCGTCCTTCGATTTCCTGCCGGTGCGCTCCGTATGTTCCCCCGGCTCCCCTCGCCGACCGCCACTCCGGCTCGACGTGGCGGAGGGACTGTCGGGAGATCAGCTGCGCGCACACGCCGTTCCCCGGCAGGTGCGCTGTTGCGTGCCGAGCGCGGCGCCCCCGAGCGACTCCTGCCGGGACGAGCGGTTATGCGAGACTCCGAGCCTCCCGAGAGATGCACGCCCCCCGACCGGACCGCATCCTCGTCTTGCCCTCCCGGCTCGCATCTCACCGATATCGAGGGCGTACCTTCGTTGAACTCGCCGGGGCTTATCACGAGCCCACTGCCCGCGGTCGGGGTCTGGGTGCGCTCCGAGGCGATCTCGAGCTCCGTCTGAGCCGCCATGGCCTCGAGCAGGGGACGGTTGGTGTTGCGCAAGGCATCGATGGTCTGTCTCCGCTCGGGATCGAGTCGTTTTCGGACCGCTCGGGCAACGTCAGCAGGCGTGACCACGTCCTGAGTGCTGAAGATCCACTCTTCAAGCTCTTCCCGCATCTGGTCAGCACTCTCGTGACGCCACGCGGGCTCATGCTTCAACGCCTTGAGAATGATGGCTTCCAACCCCTTGGGGTACGACTCCAGCAGCTCCGTGGGCTTCTTGAACTCCCCCCGGAGGATCTTTGGCATCGCTTTCGGACCGCTCCCGAATGGGCGCACTCCGAGCGTCGCAACGTACAGAACACACCCGAGCGCGTAGATGTCCGCCTGGCGACCGACTCCCTTTCCAAGGATCTGCTCGGGCGGGATGTAGGCAAACTTGCCCTTGATGTCTCCAGTCCGCGTGCGGGAGTGTAGCTGATGGGCCGCCTTCGCAATGCCGAAGTCCGAGACCTTCACCTGACCTTCCATGGACAGCAGGATATTGGGCGGCGAGATATCCCGGTGCACGATGTTCAGTGGCCTGCCGTCGGGATCGAGTGCCTCGTGGGCGGCGTGCACTCCTGCGCATGCATCCGCAATGATTCTGGCGGCGATCGGGTAGTAGAGGGGCTTCAGCCGCGTGCCCTGGTGCAGCATGCCGGCTAGCGAGTCCCCCGCAACCCACTCCATTGCCATGAAGAACACGCCGTCCGATTCGTCAAATTCGTAGAGCTCACAGACGTTCGGGTGGTGTACCGCCCCAGCAACGGTCGCCTCGTCGATCAGCATGCGGGTGTACTCCGAATCGGCGGAGTACTCCGGACGAATCACCTTGAGAGCCACAGTCCGCGAGAAGCCGAGCTTGCCTTCTGGCTTCGCGGCCCAGATGTGTGCCATCCCACCACTCGCCAGGGGCGCCAGCAGACGGTAACGACCAATGCGTTCCCCGGGCATCAGTCGCGACCGATCCGTGCTAGTTTCCTTTGTCTTCACGTCACCCGGTCCTCACTGCCCACACGCCAGTACGGCCGAGCAAGCCACTGACCTAACTCCCGATTGCGTACAATCTCTTCGTGCCTGCGCTCTGAAGTCCGCTGGCGTGATTGCCGTAACGTACAGAGCGAGGCGCTTCATTAGCAGAGGATACCCCGACCTACCGTGGCACCAATAGATGCAAGTGATGCGATTCGACCTGGTTCGCAACTGGGACGCTACCAGCTGCTTGTACCTGTGGGCTCAGGTGGGATGGGGAGAGTCTGGGCTGCAAGAACGACGGGGCCGCGGCCCATGCAGCGCATCGTTGCAATCAAGACCGCCCTTGGTGGCGCTCTCGGCAATCCTGAGTTCGACCGGCTGTTCATGGATGAGGCACGAATTGCGTCGCTCATCCAGCATCCCAACGTCTGCGGCATACAGGGACTCGATGAGGAGAATGGAATCACCTACCTCGTCATGGACTGGTCAGATGGTGGGACACTCCGCGAGCTCCTCGACGGGTTACCGAACCACAAGGCCGATCCTTACGTGGCAGCTCGCATCGTAGCGGACGTGTGCGCCGGGCTGCATGCCGCACATGAGCTCGAAGGTGAGGACGGCGTCCCGTTGAACGTCGTGCATCGAGACGTGTCTCCGCAGAACATCCTCATCGCCTCCACCGGACACGTTCGCATCGCGGACTTCGGCGTTGCGAAGGCAAGGGGACAACTGCATCGCCCCACCGAAACGGGTGAGATGAAGGGCAAGCTGTCCTACATGGCCCCCGAACAGGTGACCACCAAGGATCTCGATCGGCGTGTCGATATCTTCGCGCTCGGCTGCGTTCTCTACGAGGCTACCCTTGGAATCCGTCCGTTTCACGGCGAAGACGCCCTATCCACGCTCTACCGGCTGCTGGAGCAGTCTCTCGTCCGACCGTCGGCGGTCGATCCTTCGTATCCCAAGGGCCTTGAGCAGATAGTGGTCCGGGCGCTCGCCAAATCCCCAGACAACCGGTACGCCACCGCTGAGGCAATGCAGCATGAGCTTCGCAGCTGGCTCACATCGGAGAACCAGGTCGTCACCGAACGCACGGTGGCGGCAACGCTGCATCAAGCACTCGGCGACCGGATCGCTCGGCGCCTAGCGGCGATACAGCAAGCAATCGCAAGCCTGGATTCCGGGAAGTCGCCGTCCGTCGAGCCGCTGCCCTTGACGGATTCTGACACGGTCAAGGCGTCGGTTCGCCCCGTTGAGACGACCGTGGGAGCCTCGTCGCGCCGCCCGCTTCTGCTGTGGGGAAGCGTCGTTGCGGCAGCAGCCGCAGGAGTTGTCGCCGTCTGGTTTGCGTGGCGCCCAACGCCGAGTGCAGAAGTCGAGGTCTCACCCGATCGACTGCCAGGTTCGGTCCGCATTTCCCAGACCAACGCGGTACAGGGGGCACCCGAGCTGAAGCCTGAAGCCAACCAGGTCAGAATCGCGCTCGCCACGAATCAGGAAAACGCCGTTCTACGCATTGACGGCGGACCACCACTGACCACCCCGTATCGAGCAGCCATGACGGCCGATCCTCGTCCGCATACCATCGAACTTAGCGCACCAGGATTCGAGACCGTAACGAAGACCCTAACCTTCGACCGAGATCTCGACCTCGACGTCGCCCTTGTGGCGCTACCCGTGGCAACCCGGTCCACAGTCTCCAGCCGGCGCCCCCGTTCAGACGAGCCCAAGGTGACTGAGCCCGCGCCATCGACGGAACGGGAGCCGACCGCCAGCAGGCAAAAGCCACCCCGACAATTGGATGAGGAGAACCCCTTCTAGTGCACGAACCAACGAGGCTGTGGTTGTTCGCCCCCATCGTCGCTGCATGGCTGGTCTGGGCAGCCCCCATCCATGCGCAGCAGCCCCCCAAGACTGCAACCGGCTCAGATCATGAGACCCAAGACCGAGAGGCGGAATCGGGAGGCAATACCGGTGCGACTGCGCCAGCCGACGGCGGTGCAGCCTCGAGCGAGTCGAGCGCCGCTGCCCCTCGGAGTCCCGAGGAAACCCGCGAGGCTCGAGAGCGATTCGATCACGGCCTCGAGCTCTATCGCGACGGCGACTACGACATCGCCCTAATTGAGTTCGAACGCGCCTACGAACTAGTTCCTGACTATCGGGTGCTATACAACATCGCGCAGGTCAGTGTCATGCTGGGCCACTACGCCCGCGCCCGCCTGGCGCTGGAACAGTACTTGCGCGAAGGCGACACGGCGATCTCTCCCGAGCGCCGCACGTCCGTCGAGAATGACCTAACAATGTTGAATAGCCGAACCGCGTCGCTGCTCGTAGCCAGCAATATCGACGGAGCCGAAATCCTCGTCGGGGAAGAGGTCATAGGGAAGACTCCAATGTCTTCGCCAGCGTTGCTCGATGCAGGCACCCACACCGTCACAGTCCGGCTTTCGGGGTATCTGCCAACGTCGAAACGACTCACGCTCGCGGGCCGTGACGCGGCGCAGGTCGAACTTGAGCTTCGGCCTGTCCCCGTCAAAGAACGGGAGCGAATCGTCGTGGAGAAACGCGTTGAGACCGAAACCGGCGACCGCTCGTCGGCGCCGCCGTCGCTGGTGTGGGCGGGTTGGATCGCTACCGGTGCCCTGGCAACAGGAGCCGCGGTGACCGGTGTGCTTGGCCTCAATGCTGCAGGCGAGCTGGAAACCCTGCAGAATGACCCCGAGGCCAAGCGCCGCGAGCTCACGGACACCGAAGGGCGAGCCAGCTCCCTGTTCCTTGCCGCCGATCTTCTGGGCGCCGCAGCCTTGCTGACTGGAGGTGCCACACTGTACTTCACGGTCTTCCGATCAGCCTCAGAGACACCACCAAACCACGAAAAGGATCGAGCCGCCGCGGCGCTCGGCCTGTCGCTGGGAGGGGTGCAGGTCGCTGGACGCTTCTAGTGAGGGGGCAGCTCAGTCGCTTCGACCAGCCGGCACTCTCGCCGCCCGGGCTCAACGAGGAACGCGCAGGCGCGCTCCATCAGCCACCATGGCTCTCAGCGCTTTGGCAGGCCCACCGTCAAGGTGAGAGCAGGCAGAACCTGTCCAGTCTCTCACTCTGATCCAGGAAGGTATCCTGGTCTGGTCTGAGTCGTCCCAGGTTCCGCTGGGAACCGCGGCGCCGAGTCCCACGGAGCTCCCGTTGAGTGGGTTGCCGTGGCTGGTGCGACCCCGATGGACGTTCCACTTGACCCGACTGTTGCGTGATCCGAGATTCATCGAAACCAGAGCCGGCGCCGGCTGGAAAGCGCGTTTGCTCCAACTGCAGGCTTGCCGCATAGAACATCCTCCACGGGTCGCTCTTGCTTGGCACGCTCTGAAGGGGGGTGACTTCAGGCGATGAACTGCTGAGCCCACTGCTACGCCGGCATTTCTCGCCGCCGATTCGCCAGGCCACGCCCCGTCGATCCTGGGTGGGCAACGGACCCACCTGGTGAGGAGAGCTGCCCGGCATCAGCGCGGCACAAGGGATTGCCCTCGGGCGGCTCGAGCCGGCAGACGTGTCCACAAGCGGGTTCGAGCCGAACAGTCGACCCTTCGGCGCCCCCAACCACCAAGAGACCGTTGCACTACCGAGTCTTCGAGTAACCGCTCCACGTGACTTGAGCGCGCACCGTGCCCGGAGTACGGTAGCTCAACGCTCATGGGGCGGACCCACCAAGATATCACTCTGCGACCGAGACCCCTTGAGCTTCTTGCGTATGTTGGGCACGACGTTCGCGCGTATCCGCTACCGGCGTCGGGGGAGCTCTCGCTGGGTCGGGCGTCAAATAACGACATCCGAGTCGAGCACCCGTCGGTGTCGCGTGCGCATCTGCGGCTCTCTATCGAAGGTTCGGTCTTCGTCGAAGACCTCGGCAGCTCGAACGGGACCTTCCTGGTGGAACAGGATCGCCGCGGCGATCGTTCGGGCACCGGTACCGAGACGCACGACCAGGCGGATCGACGTCTCGCACCTGGAGAGCGCGTCGAACTATCGAGCGGCAGCGTTTTCCGTGCCGGTTCGGTGATCTTGGTGGTGCAGGCGCGAAAGCACTCCGGGGGATCGGAGGAGCTGACGGCAGCGGAAGAGCGACTGCGCGGGCCGGCAGTCCTTCTTGACCAGCAGATGATCCAGATCTACGAGCTCGCTACCCGAGCTGCCGCGAGTGACATCTCCGTACTCATCGTCGGCGAGACGGGCTCGGGCAAGGAGGTGCTCGCCGACACGATTCACTTCAGGTCCCCGCGATCTCGGGGTCCGTTTCTGCGGCTCAACTGCGCTGCATTGAGCGAATCGCTGCTGGAAAGTGAGCTCTTCGGCTACGAACGAGGCGCATTCACGGGCGCGAATCAGACCCGCGTCGGACTCCTCGAATCGAGCAGCGGCGGAACCGTGTTTCTCGACGAGATAGGAGAGCTCCCGGGGTCGATCCAAGTAAAGCTACTCAGGGTGATTGAGGAACGGTCGGTGCGGAGAGTTGGAGCAAACCGGGGACGCCCCATCGACGTACGTTTCATCACCGCCACCAACCGCGATTTGAAGCGGGAAGCCTCAATCGGCCGGTTCAGAAAGGACCTGTACTTCAGAATCAACGGCGTGGAGGTCCAAGTACCGCCACTACGCGAACGAATGGTTGAGATCGAACCGTTGGCGCGCCACTTCCTCGACGCGTTTTGCCGACGCTCGGGGATCCCGCGACCCGAGCTAACCGCAGAAGCCATTGACGCGCTGCTCCGATACCAGTGGCCCGGAAACGTGCGGGAGCTAAGAAATGCCATGGAACGTGCACCGATTCTGTCCGCCGGTGCGCCGATTGGGCCTGAGCACATGCCAACCTGCTCGGCCTTCCCTGAAGCGGAACCCGACACAACCAGCGGCGATTTCTCTGAGAGTACCGCCGTGTTTCGCTCACCGCAAAGCCTCAGCCGCTCGCAGGGGACACTGGCCACAGCACTCCCCGAGCGGCAGCGGATCCTGGGCGCCCTGGAGACCTGCGGCGGGAACCAGACCCGCGCGGCACAACTCCTCGGCATATCCCGTCGAACACTCATCAATCGCCTCGACGAATACGGCGTTCCTCGACCTCGAAAGCGCTGAGCAGGACCGCGATGGCGCGCGCTACCTGGAGGTGCGGTCCGAATCCACCAAGCGTCACCCGGAAGCACCGACCTGACGCTGGCGGGTTGCGCGTTCGCCGCCCGGTTCGCCAGCTGTCTTGCGCGCATGGCGCGGGCGACAACGGCGCGGGGACACAGTAGGCGGCGCAGCCCTGCCGCAACACCTCGTGCGCCCCCGACTCGAAGACGCCTCGTGCGCCCCCAACTCGAATTGTGTACGAGTCGAAACCACGCTCTTGCTTCTTTGTGAGAGATGAATCGCGCCGCACCCTGCTTCTGGACGTGCCCATACCCCAGGCCCGCCGACCCAATTGCGGCGAGCCCCATTCGGAACGAGCACCGAGGTGCCAATGGAAGGCCGCCTGCCCCAAGCTGAGCCGTCCCCCTTCCTTACGGTTGGGTCGCGGAGCGAACGCGGCAAGACACCTGCTCGCAGTGATGCCGCCCCGACCGTGCTGTGTGCCAGGCGCGCACGGCCACGACCCAAAAGTCATCGCGGCCACCCCACAACCCCCACCCGCCCAGAGCCAGCGCTTCCTTGCTCCCGAAGCGGAAGAGCTTGGCACGATAAGTGCTTGCTTCCGACTGAGATGTTCCGATTCGTGCGCTTGCTGTTGTGGACTGCCGTCGTCATCGCACCTGGAGGACTGCTGCTCCTGCCATTCCTCGTCCTCCGTCGCAGAGCCGTTCCTGACCTGGGGCTACGCCCGTCATCCCCCTGAGAAGGGGCGACCAAGGCAACTGAGGCACCGAAAGCCCATGTGGGGGGCTCACATCCCGCAACGTCACAAGCAAATCCGATCGCCCCCCTCGACCCCGCCAAGTACTGCCTTCGTGACAGAACTCCCTGGGGCCGACCGCGCCAGTCCACTGGAAACGTGCGCATCCCGGCAGTGGCACTGCACACGCGGCCCCCGCCTTGGGGGGCCAGACCCGCCCGGAATGAACTGACCGTCACCATGTGGTGACGTGTGGTCATGAGCATGATCATTTTCAGAAACGGGTTACGGAAGCACAATGCAACAAGGCGTTGGAGGACGCGGGAAGGAGACTCGGCGCAGGGTGTCGCTGGCGCTTGCTCCGCGAAGGTTGTATCTGGAATAAGAGGTCGAGAGACAAAAAGGCCAAAATGACGGACCTCTCTGCGGGCTCTCAGCTGGGTCGATACGAATTGCTCGTCCGGATCGGGCACGGGGGCATGGCCAGCGTCTGGGTGGCGCGGCTGCGTTCCGGAACCGGCCAGGACCGACTCGTAGCCATCAAGGCGATGCTCCCCGAGCTCGCTCAGGACTCTTCGTTTCGCGCGATGTTCCTCGACGAAGTGCAGATCGTGCGGAGCATCGATCATGAGAACGTCGTACGCGTCTACGAGGTCTCGGAAGACCAGGGTATACTCTACATGGTCATGGAGTGGGTAGAGGGCGACTCACTCCGCAATCTGATCCGGCAGGCCAGACGCCGCGCCGCTATCCCATCAGAGATCGCCGTTCGAATCGTCGCCGACACAGCGGCTGGGCTTCACGCAGCGCACGAGCTCCGCGGTTGGGACGGCGAGCTTCGACGAGTGGTTCACTGCGACGTCTCGCCGCACAATATACTCGTTGGTATCGACGGAATGGCGAAGGTCGTCGACTTCGGTATCGCCAGTGCAATGGGGACCCTCGACAGCGAAGGCGTGGTTCGAGGAAAACTCGGATACATGTCCCCGGAGCAGGCCTTGGGCGAACACCTCGACCGGCGCAGCGACACCTTCTCCCTCGGCGTTGTCCTCTACGAGCTTGCCACGGGAGAGCAACTCTTCAAAGGCCGGGACGCAGAGCACACGCTGGATCTGGTCAGATACGCCCAAGTTCCGCCCCCATCTCGGGTGCATGCCGGGTTCCCCAAAGCACTGGAACCTATCGTGCTCCGTTCGCTCGAGCGCGATCCCGCTCACCGCTTCCAGACCGCTCTCGAATTCCAGGAGGCACTGGATTCGTATCTGACCTCGGAGCGAATCCTGGTCTCTCATGCAGCTGTGGCCCAACTCCTTCTCAAGGTCGTCGGGGAACGGATCCGCAAGCGCCGAGACGTGCTCGAAGCCGTCGCAGATGCCCTCGACAACGAACGACAGCTGGACGCCACGAGCGATCCCGGCGTAGTGCCCGATGCTCGAATCGACCTTTGGTCACGCGACTCCAATACCGACATTTCGAGGGCGGCGACCTCCACCGGAAGCGAAATCTCCCTGGGCGTCGCTGCCAAACTCCAGGACACCGGCGCTGCAACCACCCTTGCACATCCCTCCCATCCGTCTTTTGCCTGGCGTCCCCGAGTCTGGCCGTGGATCGGGCTGGGCGTATTCGTCACAGTTGCGGGCGCCCTCACCTACTGGCGCCTCGCCGTGGACGCGCCTTTACCCGTCAACACGATGAGCGATACGGCAAAGCCCTCCGCCGAGGCCGCCCCCGACCCGGTGCGCACCACGCCTCCGGCAGAAACCCGAACTGCGAATCCCACGCTGAGCCTGGATGCGCTGCCGGTGTCGGAGGAGGGAAGCAGCGCCTTCGCCGGACGCCCCAGGACGCTGCCGATGCTGCCACGCCCATCGACGGGAAGTGCCTCAACAGCGGCAGGCGACCAGGGAGCCACCCAGACAGAAGCCGCGACGCCTCCCCATGCTGCGCGGGCAACGGGTGAAACCTCGCCAAAGACGGACGAACCGGAAATCGCCGAGGTATCCCTGACTCCGAGCGCCCCCGAAGTCCCACCCCAGGAACAGACAGCTACACCTGACGGTTCGCGCCCCAAGGTCTCGCCTTTCGATAGATCCGCGGCCCGAGCAGCCCTCGCCAGTGCTGCCGCCACAACGTCGAGTTGCGGCGGCCAGGGTCCGCCTGCTGGCGCAGGCTCAGTGACCATCACTTTTCGCCCTGATGGCGGAGCCACTGGAGCGTCCGTGTCACAGAAATTCCTGGGAACGCCGGTGGGCAACTGCGTGCTGAGTAAGTTCAGAGGAGTAAGAGTTCCAGCGTTCGCTGGACTTCCTGTAACCATGACGCAGTCCTTCACGGTTCCGGATTGAAGCTCCAATCGGTTCGTCTGCCTTAGCGTCGCAGCGGAGTGATGAGCCGTTTGTCGCGCTGGCGCCGCTCCATCGTGCCACTACCGCACGAAGCATCACTTGCCCAGCCGGCGGTGGCCTGATTCCACCAACCCCGGAAACGCCCAGAAGCCTCGGCTGCTCTCCGGGCTCGCCACATTCGTGACGATCGCTATCGCGTTGGGTGACTCCGTGCCAGAACCGTCTTGATCGACTCCCTAGTCTCGGCCATCCCAGCTCGCCTTGCGCAGTTCTCGATTGGCGTTCAGTTTGCGCAGGGCAACGGCTTCGGTGCGCTCGACCGCATCGCGGGGAAGGCCGAGGAGCGCCGCAACGTGCTCCGTGCTCAACCCACCGTAATCCGCAAGCGACAGGGCGCACGTATCGGGTAGCGCGTCGACCAGCGCAGCAACGTCCTCAGGGTCCCAAAGCTCGAGTTGAGTTCGAGTCTCCATGACCGACTGGCGACACGACCAGTTCCGACACTTGCCGGGCCCCGACCACGTGCATCCGGATTCCTGCGGGTAGCGAACCACCGGTAGGTACTTGAGAGCCGCATTCATGACAACACCGTCACCGCTTCAGACTCGAGCGCCGTCGCATCAAGGTTCTGAACCAACTATAGGCACAGAAACGGCGACGGAAAGGGCCGCTCTCAGCGACTGTCTGGCAAGTATCGGAACCCTCAGGACAACCTACGATGCGGAAAGCACTCTTCGCTGCAAAGTCACGAAAGCGATGTCCCAGAGAAACCCCTGGGACGCCGAAACGCATCTTTGCCCGAAGCGCGGCGGACATCTTCCCGAAACACTGGAACGGAGCACAGAAAAGGCTCCGCATAGTCGGAGAATCGCCTATGGAGAGTCCCGGCGTAGCAAGCAGCTGCCCGGTAGGTAGAACGCGTCGCCGTCACCACCAACCAGGTCTTCACCCGGGGCGCGGATATCTGCATCCATCGAGCGTCGAGGCTTACGGATAGCAGCGAGACTGATACCAAGGATAGAGGGTGACCATCTCCGGGGGCTTGTCCACCGTGGCGTCAACACAGGTCACATATTCGCAGTTGAGAGCCTCACATGGGGTACCTTCAGCGAGCATGGGAACCGTCGCTTGGTCATCACAGCGCCAGATCTCGGACCCGAGAGTAGCCGAACAACGCAGTGTCGCGATGTACTCCGAGGGGCAGTCCGAAGCGGCGAGGCCTCTGCAGGACGCCTTGCACGAAACCACATCCAGGCAGGTCAACCCTGCCTGAGCCGCGCAGAGCTTGTCACACAGAGCCACCAGTTCCTCCTCCGTCCACGAGGTCGACCCCGCCTGACCCGCCGCTCCGCCCTGTCCCCCCTGTCCGGCCTCTTCCCCGTGACCTTGGCCGGCAATCCCGGCGCTGCCCGCAAGCGCCGGGATCCCGGCCGCTCCAGCATCTGTCCCCCCCTGGGCGGAGCCGGTCGAGCCACTCGCGCCTCCCCCGCCTCCGCCTCCGTCTCCGCCTTGGTCACCGTCACCGCACCCACCCACCGTCGCCAGGGCGAATGCCGCAAGTAGTATTGGAGCACCGGGAAGTCTCAGCATTACGGAACCTCCTAGACCTGGCCCAGCTAACGGCGTCGGGGGTCCCCGCTACGAGGTCGCTGACGCCCACAGCCAGCCGCGAACTCTCCTCCTACCGCGCCGGATCATCGGTGACAAGCTTTCGGCGCGGGATTCCTGGCTGGTGCCAGAGCCACCGGTCTCTCCACGCTCGAAAACCGAGTCTCGATGAATGAGCCAAAGGGCGCAGTGACACGACAGCACACACATTGACGCACCAGAGAGTCCTGGGCTGCTCGATCCTGGGAGAGGGCGCGAGTCTGAAGGGGCGATTCTTGGATCGAACCTCTACCATGAGAATTGACAACTGCCGGTTCGGATCCGGCCGCGCCCGTTGGGTGGTGGCAACCGGTACGGTGGTAGTCCGAACGTGTCTTCGACACTCATCATCCGGGAGTTCGACTGTGCGCTTTGCACGCTCCCTCGCTTGGACCGCGGTCATCGAGTTGACGCTCCGGTAGCCCGGAAAGCCTCTCGCGGAATCGTACTTCCGATGATCCCGCGCCAGCCGTTGCCGGAACAGTGCAGGCAACCACAGATGGCGCTGGAGGGAGCGCCCGTCGGGCGCGACGGCGTCGATCGCGGCAAGCAAGCGCTGCATCTCAGCGAAAGTGGACTCCTCCGCAAGATTGGCGAGGCTCAGCCCACCCTCGGCACAGCGCAGGCAGGAGCCCTTTGGTCATCCACACGTGACCCAGGACCTTGATCGCCAATTGCATCTCGATTCCCGCGTCGGTTTCCAGCCGGCGCGGTGCGGAACGAGACGGGGCCTCAGACCCTCGACCTCACGCGCCCCAGAACGAACTTGAGATACCGACCTTCCGGGTGTGCGACAAGCTGAGGATGGTCGAGGGGCTGCGCTGCCTCGTGGAAGATCTGGAAGATGCGACGGGCGTGCCTACCCGCGCTTGCTAGCACGCCCAAGAACTCACTCGGCGATACCTGCGAGGTACAGCTGGCAGCGGCGCAGGATCCTCCGTCCTCGGTAACGCGAAATGCCGATGCATTGAGTCTGTCGTACGCCTTCAGCGCTGCCTTCTTCTGGTCTTGGCTCCGCGCAAAGCTCGGTGGGTCGCAGATCACGAGATCCCAGCGTCGTCCCTTCCTTTCCATTTCCTGGAGGAAGTCGAAGACGTCCGCCACCACAAATTCGTGACGGGACGAGTCAAGCCCATTGAGCTGGAAGTTGTCCCTGGCGGCTTCGATCGCCCTCGAAGCGATGTCGACACTCGTCACCGATCGAGCCCCGCCCAATGCCGCACTGACCGAGAACGCTCCGGTGTAGCTGAAGAGATTGAGCACCGTCCGCCCGGCAGCGAGCCCTCTGATGGTACTGCGATTGTCTCGATGGTCCAGGAAGAGGCCTGATTTCTGGCCGTGATGTAGGTCAGCATAAAGACGCATGCCGTTCTCCACAACCACCAGGCGCGGAGGGGGCATCTCCCCGGCCAACACGTCGAGCCTCACTGCGTTGCCCTCCCCCGTGGCAACCCGCCGCACGACTCCGGCAAATCCCCCCAACTCTGTGAGGGCTCGTGCCATGGGCGCCAACAGCCTCCCCACGCTGGCGGAGTACGTGAGCACGACCGCGAAGCGCCCGTAAACGTCAACGGTGATACCGGGAAGCCCATCGGCCTCCCCAAAGATGCAGCGGTACGCATCCGTCTCAATGGCTCTGATGGGTGCGCGCAGCTCCCATGCATCCGAGACTCGCTGCCTCACCCAGTCGTCGTCCGGTAGACGAGTGGTCGAGTAGATGCGGACGGCGATCGGACTATCGGCGTCCCAGAGCCCGTAGCCGACCCAACTGCCGCTGGCCACGCGAACCCACGTGCCACTCGCGGCGCGAAACGCTCGTGGCACGTGATCGCGATAGATCCACGGGTGTCCGGCAGCGAGACGCGGCGCTAGATCCCCGGGCACGGCGATCTCCGCGGGCTGGCCACGCTGGCCACGTTCCCCGGTTGTGCTGTGGGGCTGTTCCTTGCGAGAACGTGTCATGGGGCTCGACTACCGTCCCGACACCACGGCCTTGACAGCCACATAGTCTTCATCTTCGACAGCGCCTTGAATCACGCATTTGACCTCCCCATCTGGGGAGACGAGGAGATGGAGCGGAAGCTGAGGATCGGCCTCCAGTCCCATCGAACTGAGCCAGGTCTCGCGTTCCTTGCCCTCCCGAAGCCACAAGGTCGAGGCGAGCCCACTCGCGCCGCTCGACGCCAAGTACTCGGAGAGCTGGCGCTCGTCGTCGTCGACGCTCATGAAGGCCACCCGCACACGGGTGCCTTCCGAAGCGAGCTGGCGCTCCCACCTCAACAGGCGCGGGATCTCCTCCTTGCATGGCGCGCACCAGGCTGCCCAGAAGTTGACCCACACCCACGACTGACCGTCTGCAAAGCGGCTCAGACTTGGAAGGGCCTCACCAGCGCGAGCCCGCGCACCTATCGCGTCGGAGGGAAGCCTTTTGCCGATTGCCCTGGCACCCTTCACGCACAGTGCACCCGAACGCTTCACTCGTGGAGCGCTCGAGACCGCCTGACCCACAGGCACCTGCTCATCCGTTGGCTTGGCGACGGCAGTACCAAGCACGGCCTGGCTGCGGGAACGAGGCGCGATCGGCGCACTTTTCTGGTCTGGCGAGTCGCACGCCGAAACCGCGATACCAACCATCAACCATGACAGAAGCGCGTGGCACGTATTGTAGATCATAACCGACAGTCCACCCAAGAAACGAATGCACTCCGATTGATGGCGTCCTCATCACACTTCCGATCCGCGCGAGAAGTCTGCCACGTGCAGTAGTCACTGCTGAGTTGGGCGAACTCGTTGCCCAGCCACAGAAGCCCAACCTTGTTATCGAGTTCTGGATCGTTAGCCACCTCTTTGAGGTGGTACATGACGGAGTTCGCTCGACGATGCGAGAGCGCTCGATTCTTTGCTTGAGTCCCGCTCTTAGAAGCCCGCGCCACCACGAAGAAGTACCGAGCGCCGCCGCGCTCGTACCAACGCTGATCCAAGAGTTTCTTGGCGGAAGCGTCGAGATCCTCCTTGCCGACATCAAACATGATGACGGCGCCCCGCTCCTTGAGGGGCGTGAACAGTTCGTTGAAGTCCTCATCGCTAATTGCCGCAAAGCTCTTCACATCGGCGGGCTGGCAGCCGCGCCGTGTCGAGTCCCCAGTGAGGCCACAGCTGTGAAGCACCCGCTGAAGCACTTCTTTGAACCTCGGTGTGCAGTAGCCGACCTCAGCCTGGGCGGCCACGGCCACCTGCTGCTTCAACTGTGACTCGGCGCCGGGCCTTGCCAGGCGGTGGGCCGAAGCGTCGACCGCCGAGCTCACCGAAAGGCTCGCTCCTACAAGCGCGACGACCCCGGCGGCAGTGCCAATCATCGAAGGAAGCCAGCCTCCTGCAGCTTCGGTCGCGCTCACTGCAACACCTCCGGAGCCAGTTGCTTCATCGTGTACCTCAATCCTATGTCTGTATCCTCGTCGCAGACGCGCTGCTTGCCCAGAAACAGCTGGGGCGTCGACACGGCGATCCCATTGTCGGCGGCGAAGTGAAGATGCTCGTTCAGGGTTGTCTGGGTCTTTCGCGAATCCACGCAGCGCAGCATATCGTCACCCCAGCGTCTCTGGATCACCGCTCGAATGGTACCGTCCCCCTCGTTGCCTGCGCGAAGCAGGTACTCCTGCTCCTCATAGGCCCACTCGAGAACTTCCTGGGCACGGTCACCGCCACAGAGCACCGCCTTCGAAACGGCACACGCACCGGGGTGCAAGGATCTGTCCAACATCCAGTTGCAGCTGCTGTCGAGAGGGAACATGGCAACCTTGGCCCTGAGGCGGGGAAGAATCCCCTCCGACACCAGACGCTGGTGGAAGGCCTTGCAGGTGGCGCACAGTGGATCCTCGAACATGAGCGCATCCTGCACGGGTGCCCGGGTCTTGAGCTGCACAAGGCCCAGATTGGGCTTGTCCATGGTCTTGATCTGACCGCACCGCGCGAGGTAGGGCCGATGATCGGGGGCCTTGGCAGCGTACACCAAGCACGGCACGAGCGTTGCCGCACCGAGCCCGCCCAGCCAGACGAGAGCTAGCGCCATGCCCGATCTCGGCCGCGGCGGGTAGCCGATCGTTTCAGGTGCCTGGCGCAGTGTCGCCAGGCCGAGTAGCCCTCCAAGCGCCACCAGCGCGGAGGAAATGTAGATACCGACGCAGGTTTTGCACACGGTCCCCAGCTGTGTGACGGCGATGAAGAGCATCACAATCGACACGATCAGCGGCGTCACCCCTACGACAGCGAAAAACCCGAGGGAACGGGAGGAGGCCTTCGCACCAGCGATCAGCAAGTAAACGGCGAAACCGGCGAGGAAAGAGAAGGCCCCCATCGCAAACAGTCCCACGGGCACCCCGCCCCACAAGCTCTCTCGAAAAAGCGCGCCGTACGAGGAGTACATCGCCGCGCGACAAGCCTCCGCTTCTGCCGTCGGCGACGCACCGGGCACGTAGCTACAGTGTATGTCGTGCAGTGCGCGATCGAGATGGTCCGCGTAGTCGAGCGCGGAATAGCCAGAAAACAGCAGCCCCAGAACGCAGCCCAACAATGCGATTGAAGCCGGAGTCTTCGAATTCGGACCGAACATGGTGCGGAGACTGTTCCCAGCCTCCCCACTCGCGCAAGTCGTCGTGTGCAGTTGGGCCTCCCCCGGCGGGCTGACCTCCCCGTAACCAGCCGACATCATTGCAGCAATTTTATCCACCCGTCGTCCAAACCAGCGAGAGGCCTTGAGCGCGGTGAGTGGGGGGCCGACTCCGCACCGCCGTGGACGGAAAGGCCGGCGCAACCGTCACCCCATGCCGGTTCGGGCCAATTCTGCTGCAGGAAGTGTCCCAGACTGAGAACACGAGGGAGGTTCGTGCAGCCATAAACCGTTCCGGTGGCGCGGTCGTTTGTACCGGGACACGAGCCATGAATACGCGCAGCATTGTCCCGTACGTCTTCTACTCCGTCACCCTTCTCAACTGTGCCGGGCCGCCTGCTCCGAAGGCACCAGTGCAAAAGGAAGCAGCCGCCGTCGAACCGGTCGAGTTCGAGAGCCAACGCTACGGTCTCGCAAGCCAAGACTCAGAGATGGCGGTGAAAGGCACATTTGAGTCTTCCGCGTCCACGGTCAGCGCGGGCCATACCTTCATGCTGGCCGCGCACTTCAAGATCTCCGACGGATACCGACTCTCTTGGACGAACCCGGGCGCCATGGGGAAACAGATGTCCATCAAGTTTCACGCGCCCGAGGGATTCGAGGTCGGTCCCACCATGTTCCCGGGACCGGAGAAATTCGGCACCGAAGAAGGGCAGGAGAGCTACGGGTACGACGGAGAGACTGCGGTATTTGCTGAAGTCAGGGCGCCAGAAACGCTCCCGCCGGACGAGGTGTTCCGGTTCGAGCTATCGGCGGAGTGGCTCGCTTGCAGGACGACATGTCTCAGAGAGAATCTCAACGCCTACTTCGAGCTCATCCCCGGCCCGTCGCAAGACGGTGAGGGCTTCGAAGAGCCCCTCGCCGGCTTGCTCGAGAGCGTCCCTCGGCCGCTCGCAAGCCTCGGGGATACGACCCTCGAGTGGCGTGCGGATCAGACATTGGCGATCCGCGCGTCAGGCGTGACCTGGAAGGACTTCTTCCCAGCGAAGCTCGGGCAGCCCGAGCTGAGCGAGATGAAGATCCATGCTGAAGACGGAGAGCTCGAACTTCGGTTCGCCCAGGCGCCGAGTGGCGCCCCTGTGCAAGGAGTGCTCTTGGCGATGGTGGACGGAAAGCCCCGCTACCTCTCGTTCGACGAGGCATTGCCACCCAACGACCCCTAGAGCACGAATCAGTTTGCGTGACGCTGAAAACGCCTGCCTCCGCGCGCCCGGGCTGGGCGAGGCGCGCAGACTGGCGGTTGGGTCGATGCTGCGCACGATCGGCCCTGCAAATCAGGTACCACCCGCAGAGCGGGTGGTTTGAGGAAGGCCCCCCGAGGGG
>CAYRKE010000081.1:23049-31903 GCA_964424695.1 uncultured Polyangiaceae bacterium | reverse complement strand
CGTCATCGTCGGCGTGATCATCGTCCGCCTCGTCATCGTCGGCGTGATCATCGTCCGCCTCGTCATCGTCCGCCCGATCATCGTCAGCAGCAACGTTGGCCTGGTCATCGTCGCCCGCCTGCGATGCACCGGCGCGGCCCGACTCGGCCCCTCCGCCCTCGGAGGAGCACGCATACGTGGGAGCAGCAAGGCAGCACAATAGAGCAAAAGTGCGCGATGGAATCATGAACTCATCCTCTCCGTCGTCTCAGGACTGGAACTTCGGCCAGGGTCTCGCTGGCCTGAACTGGAAGCTCTGTCCCTAGAGACGACGGCACTCCGCCCAAGTCGCGGGGGGTCCCTCTTTGAGAACGAATCGCGCATCGACCGAGCGATCGGGCGACGGGCTTCCGCTCTCTCCTCGGCGAATCCTCTCCCCCTCGAGCCCCCAACCCACAACAAGGCTCCGTAATTGTTGAACATTATCCCCCACCAGCGAAAGCGAAGGCAGCGGTTGGGAGTCTCCAGGACATCCCCCAATCTTCTGCTAGGGTTCGCCCCCAAGCGGATCTGGATAGCCCATGGGCTGAAGCTGAAGCGCCTTCGCACGAGCCGGCCCGGTCCAGTCCAACGCGGACGGCCCTCGCGCGACGATGGTTCGCCGCCGAAGCCGCAACCCCCCCCCGGAAGAAGCGTCCCGAACCATGATCACTGCCAACGACGTCACGATGAACTTCGGCCAGCAGGTGCTCTTCGACCACGTGAACGTCACGTTCAATACTGGTGAGCGCTACGGCCTGACAGGCCCGAACGGGTGCGGCAAGTCAACCTTCATGAAGATCCTCTCGGGCGAGATAGAGCCCATATCGGGCTCCGTCACCCACCGCGGTCGCCTGGGTGTGCTGAAGCAAGACCACTCCATCCACGTCCATCACCGCATCATCGACGTGGTGATGATGGGCAATCCGAAGCTCTGGAGCGCGCTGCACGAAAAGGAGCAGCTGCTCGCCAGAGGGGACTCGTTGAGCGACGAGGACGGCATCCGACTCGGCGAGCTCGAAATGACCATCGCCGAAGAGAACGGCTACACCGCAGATTCCGAAGCCGCGGAGCTCTTGGATGGCCTTGGCATTCCCGAGGATCTACACCTGGACCAGCTCTCGGTCCTCCAGGGCGGTGACCGCGTCCGTGTCCTCTTGGCGCAGGCCCTCTTCGGGCAGCCGTCCGCACTCCTGCTGGACGAACCCACCAACAGCCTCGACATCGCCAGCATCCGCTGGCTCGAGTCCTTTCTCATGGCCTACACAGGTGTGCTGATCGTCATCAGCCACGATCGCCACTTCCTGAATTCCGTGGCCACCATGATCGCCGATATCGACTACGAAACGATCATCGTCTACGGCGGCAACTATGACGACATGATCGAGGCCAAGGCCGAGGCGCGGTCGGCGCTCGAGCTCGCCAACGCCGCCAAGCAGAAAAGAGTCGAGCAGCTCCAGGAATTCGTGCAGCGCTTCCGCGCCGGCTCTCGAGCAAGCCAGGTCAAGTCCCGCGAGAAGCAGCTGGAGCGTGAGAAAAAGGCGATGACGGATCTGAAGCGCTCCAACATCCAGCGCCCCTTCATCCGCTTCGACCAGGCCCGCCCCAGCGGGAAGAACGTCCTCAACGTCAAGAGCCTCTCCAAGTCCTTTGGTGACCAAGTCATCTGCGAGAACTTCAACCTGAGCGTCACGCGCGGTGACAAGATCGCCATCGTGGGGCCGAACGGCATCGGCAAGACCACCATGCTTCGCCTGGTCCGCGGCGAGCTCGAGCCGGATGAGGGGACGGTCGAGTGGGGCTATGAAGCGCGAGTCGAGTACATGCCGCAGGAGCACTCCGAGGCGATCGTCCGCTCGAGCCAGACCGCGCGCGATTGGCTGTGGGGGTTCAACACCAACGTCGACGAGGAAAACCTGCGGGCGCTCTTCGGGCGCCTCCTCTTCCGCAAGGACGAGCCGCTCAAGCGCACCGAGGTCCTCTCGGGTGGAGAAACGGTGCGGCTGCTGCTGGCGAAACTCATGCTCCTTCAGCCCAACGTTCTGCTCCTCGACGAACCGACGAATCATCTCGACCTCGAGGCAATCCGCTCGCTCACCGAGGCGATGCGGGTTTACGAGGGCAGCTGCATCTTCGTTACCCACGACCGCAACATGGTGGAGATGGTCGCAACCCGGGTGATCGAACTATCGCCCGATGGCCTCCGCGAGCTTACCCCTGTGCAGTTCCAGGAAGGACACTTCCTCGAGAAACACGGGACCTACCAGGCCGCCAAAGGCTGGTAGCCCTACTTTCGTCTGGCTCCAGCCGTCTGTCGCGCGTATTCGTTCACGCCTTGCTTGGAGGACCGGCCGCGATCCGCCCCGCGCGAAGGGGCCACGGCGCGGGGTCCCACTCGGGCAATGCCCGAGTGGGGGGCGCCCGGGGAGTTGCGGCTGCGCTCCGGTGCTCTCGTACCGACGTACGCTCCGCTCCGGTGCTCGCTGCGCCTTCCGCGCAAGGCGGCTTGCGGCCGGGGCTTTCTGGGGCCGTGAACGCATACTGTCGCGCTACTCGGACGAGGGCGGAACGCACGCCCTGATTTCGTTCTGCTCATCCACGAAACCCACGTTCGACGAGCAGTTGGCAGAGTTCTCTGCACTGCGGTTCAGATTGCACTCGGCCTTGTCCAGGCAGATCCGAAAACAGTAAGTCCTCCCGTCGTCGTGCTGGACGCAGGCCGAACCGCTGGGACAGTCTGCGTCGCCCGCGCAATCGGAAAGGCCGCAGTAGCCGCCCCTGAATTCGAGGCATTCCATGGCTGGCTCGCCTTCGACAACGGGGCAGTCCTTGTCCTGCGTGCACTCGGCGCCAACCCCAATGCGGTCGGCCTCGGTACCCGCCCCGTCGTCGCCATCGTCACCGCAGCCAACCGCCATCCAGACCGCCGCGAGAGATATTGCCGCCCCCTGCAAGAGTCGCTTCGTCGTCATGGTGGAGGCAATTCTGCCGGTACCGACCCCTGGCCGTCGAGTCCCATCGGTCACCGGCGAGCCCGGCTCGGCCGGCTTGCCACACCGTGGACGGCAGCGCCGCTGCAAATTGTACCCGGACGTGCGGCTCCCCCTGGTGATGGGCCCCCCTCGGCCCCATCTCGTAAGAAGGTTGACGCATCGCCGCACCCCACCCCGATGGTGTGACGGAGTGGTTATTTCGCCCCCCACCCAGTAGCCCTTGCCATGACGAGCCCCGCCCGACGATCGGTGCTTCGCAGCGTCCTGCGCGCCTTCATCGTGGTCATCGCTTTCGGAGTCGGCGCTGCATCTTGCGGTCAGCGCCAGGAGGTGCAGGTCTCTACCCCCCAGCCCACGGGAAAACCCGTCCAGCCCATGGTCAAACCAATGCCAGCTTGCCCGTATGCCGCCAGCTCGACTGGCCCCTCGACGCCCTTAAACGCCGAAGAGGAGCGCGTGATCGTTCACAAGGGAACGGAACGTCCGTTCTCCGGCAAGTTCGTCGACCACCATGCCGACGGAACCTACACATGCCGCCGCTGTGGCGCTCCGCTGTTCGCGTCGGATGCCAAGTTCGACTCGAAGAGTGGGTGGCCCAGCTTCGACGAGGCTCTCCCCGGAGCAGTCAGAGAGGTCCCCGATGCTGACGGTGACCGCACGGAGATCGTATGCGCCAAGTGTAGTGCCCACCTCGGCCACGTGTTTCGGGGCGAAGGCTTCAGCGAAAGAGACACACGACACTGCGTCAACTCGGTATCTCTCGAGTTCGAGCCCGCCAGACCCCACGAAAGGTCCGACGCCGGTCCTGGAAACGCCGCAGAAACCGCGACCGCCGTTGCCTACTTCGCTGGCGGCTGCTTCTGGGGAGTGGAGCACCTGATGCAGCAGGCTCCGGGCGTTCTCGACGTCGTTTCGGGGTACATGGGAGGGAGCGAGGCAAATCCCAGCTACGAAATGGTGAGCGCGAACGCAACGGGACACGCCGAGACGGTGAAAGTCACCTACAATCCGTCCCGCACGAGCTACGCGGCCCTTGCCCGGCTCTTCTTCGAAATCCACGACCCCACCCAGGTTGGCCGCCAGGGTCCGGACGTCGGCGCTCAATACCGCTCGGTGATCTTCGTCTCCTCGGACCAAGAACGAGAGGTCGCACGCCACCTCATCCAGAAGCTAACGGCTCGGGGATACCGGGTGGCAACCCAGATCGAGACCGCGAGGCAATTCTGGCCTGCCGAAGCCTACCACCAAGACTACTACACCCGAACCCACAAGCAGCCCTACTGCCACACCCGCGTCTCTCGCTTTGGTAACGAGTAGCGCCGCGGCCGGAGGTGGCTAAAGAACTGCCGCCAAACGCCGCTCATTCCCCTTCGGATGTATTCGCTCACGGTTCCAGAATGCCCGCTGCGCAAGCCGCCTCGCCCACGAGGCGCACCGAGGACCGGAGCGGAGCGTCCGTGGGTACGTGAGCACCGGCCCACAGGCGCAACGCAATGTGCGAGGTGGATCGCGCAGCGTGCTGGCAGCAGGGAGGGCGTGAACGGATACCTTCGGATAAGACGACGTCTGGGAGCGGTCATGGTCGCGGTAGCAGGTCTCACCTGGGCTTCGGCGGCCACCGCTGCGCTCACGGGAGAGAGCGTCGAAGCCCCTGTCGCCCCAGAGGCACGAGGCGACTTCACCGTTCACGAGCTCGAGATCGGCAGCCCGGAGTGCCCGACGACCAGAGCCCGGGTGTACGTACCTAGGCGGTTCACTTCGCCACCAGATGGGGCTTGGCCAGTCGCGATCCTGCTCCACGGGTACGCGCAAGCCCTGAGCGCTCGGCGAGCGCTCGCGGCTTGGGAACACGAATACGACGTGCTGGCCGCCTACCGCCAACTCGAGCGAGGAGAAGTACCGTCCACCCCCGCACTGAGCGAGCAACGCGCCCAGGCGATCCGACGCGCCTTGGACACCACGCCGTTCACTGGCATGGTGCTCGTGGCCCCGATCACTCTGGTCCCCTACTTCCAGAAGGACGTGGAGCAGTCAATCCGCGACTACTCCGACTTCATCTACCGCGACCTGCTTCCCAAGGTCGCCGAGCTTGCTCCGATCTCGACAGCCCCTGAGCACGTTGGTCTCGCCGGAGTGAGCATGGGAGGGCTCGTGGGACTCGAGCTGATGTGGCGATTCCCGAACCGCTTCGGTGCCTACTGCGGGCTCGAGATCGCCATCCGCGAGCGCGATGCTCGCCGATTCGCGGGTCTGTTGGACCGAGCTTTCGAAGCGCTCGATCCGGGAACCGAGAGGCCAATCCGGGTCGTTACGGCCACCCAGGATACCTACCGCTGGTCGAACACGACGCTTCACGACGCGCTCCTGGAGCGGGGGCTCCAGTCGAGCCTGGAACTCCGTGAAGGTGCCCACGATGCCGCCTGGATGCGGCAAGCAGGGTCACTCGAATCGCTGCTGTGGCTCGACCGGGTCCTGCGGCGCTCCCTGCGCCCCCTGGCTCCTGCTGGATAGGCTCGGGCCGCGCTCCATGATAGCCTCTTGGCCCCATGTCTCTCTGGAGCTCCATACTCGCTGAAGCCCGCGACCACAGTGCCCTGCGGGTTCTCGCGTCGATCGGCCTATCATTCATCGCGCTCCGCTTCTTTGCTCGGAATCACCTCCGCCGCATCCGTTCGGCGGCTATCACCGGGGGCATCTTTCTGGTGCTCCTCCTCATCACGGGATACCTGCGGCGCCAGCCGTCCCAGGTGCTGCAGGACCTGCGCCTTGCGGCCGATGCACTGGGGCTCATCGCAACCGTCTGGGCCATCGCCACCGTGACCTTCGCCGTGCTGGAGACGCGGGTGCGCCTGCAGGTGCCGCGAATCCTGGCCGATCTCGTCGTAGCCTCGGTGACTGTCGTCGCGATCTCGGTGATGCTGTCCCGCAAAGGGTTCAACCTGAGTAGCCTGTTCGCGACGTCCGCGGTGCTGACGGCCGTCATCGGCTTGAGCCTCCAAGACACCCTGGGCAACATGGTTGCCGGGGTCACACTCCAGGTCGATAGCTCGATCCAGGTTGGCGACTGGATCAAGCTGGGGGACTTGAGCGGGCGGGTCTCGGAGATCCGGTGGCGCTACACCGCCATCGAGACCCGCAACTGGGAGACGGTGCTCATTCCCAATGCCCAGTTGGTCAAGGGGCAGGTCATCATCCAGGGGCGCCGGCAGAACGAGCCCATTAAGTGGCGCCGGTGGCTGTGGTTCAACGTCGATTTCCGCTACTCGCCCGAACAGGTCGTGGAGACCGTGGTCAAAGCGCTTCGCAGCGAGAAGTCACCCAACGTCGCGGACACCCCAGAGCCCCAGTGCCTTCTCATGGAAATGGGAGAAAGCTACTACCGCTTCGCCGTCCGCTACTGGCTATTGAACCCTGGGGTCGACGATCCGACGGACAGTGCGGTGCGAACCCGTGTCATCACCGCGCTGAAGCGTGCGGGCATCCCGCTCAGCCTACCGGCTGAGGCCGTCTTCCTCACCGCCGACACGGCCGAACGCCGCCACGAAAAGCTGCGCGTGGACATCGAGCGGCGCACCACTTGGCTCAGGCGCATCGAGCTCTTCAATCCCCTCTCCGAAGCCGAAATAGAGAAGCTCGCCCAATCGCTGCAACCCGTGCCCTTCAGCGCGGGCGAGGTGCTCACGAGACAGGGAGCCGAAGCCCACTGGCTCTACGTGATCGCGTCCGGCACGGTCTCCGTGCGCGTCCGGCATGACGAGCTCGAGCGCGAGGTGGCGCGGCTCGGCCCCGGGCAGTACTTCGGCGAGATGGGCCTACTGACCGGCGAGCCGCGCACGGCAACCGTCGTCGCGGTAGAGGCTGTCGAATGCTTCCGCCTCGACAAGCAGAGCTTCCAGGCGCTCATCAGCGAACGCCCGGAGATCGTCGACGGCGTGGCGCACGAGCTCGCGGCGCGCCGTGCTGGGCTCCTGGCGGCCCGCGACGACCTCGATGCCGCGGCCCATCGCGAGTCCGAGGCGCAGTCGGCACTCGACATGCTACGGAGAATGCGGACGTTCTTCGGCCTCGCCGGGATGAGCGGCAGACCTCCGCGAACACCATAGCCTGGCGGGAAAGCAACTCCCCCCACTCCAGACAGCTCCAGGTGGGGTTGCAGGGGCGCGAGGCCGGCCGCGAGGGGCGTGCTCTGGGACGCGAGCCCGCGCCGCAGCGGCCAACGATGCGTCCGCGGATGCCGCAGCCTCAAACTGGACTTGTTTGGCGCAACGGGTTCGGTCGCCCCAGAGTGGACCGTCCCACTTTGCAGGAAGCGCCCTTTCTCGCGGAATCCCGGCCATGTGGCATCCAGGTCGAGGATTTGCTGGTCGTTAGCACGGTGACGGGCGGTGCTATTTCCGGATCCTGGCGGTCGTATCAGCGAACCGCCCATCCATGCAAGCGTCAACCACGGGAAGCCTCGGCGCACAATGTGCGCACGACGCGTCGCCATTCCCAGTCGCTGGGCTCTCCGTCAAGACTTGTCCTCGGCAGGATTCTCAGCGATCCTCGGCCGAGCGGGCGCAGGAACTCGGGCTCGGATCGAGCGATCCCTGCGCGAGGCTTCCTTCGGCAACGTTCCCACCTTCGAATCGGTCCAATGAGTCGCCCAGAGAATCGATCCGGTTCCAGATACGTCACTTGGACCTGCAATCCAACAACCCCGTTTCGAGCTTCGGGAACGCTCACTTGAGACAGGACTAGGGACAAGAGGAGTGTACTGCGATGCACTTTAGGCCACGGCCATTTGGCTTCGGGTTCTCATGCGTCATGCTGTTCAGCTGGGCAGCCAACGCGCAGGATGGTTTTGCGATCAATCGGTTTGAACCGTCGGATCGGGGGAGTGACTGGTTCGTCACCGATTCCCTCGACTATCGGGGCAAGCTCCGACCCGTCATCGGAGTCACGGGGGACTGGGCCTACAAGCCGCTGGTTTGGTACCGGGACGACGAAGAGTACCGCGCCATCATTCGGCACCAAGTGTTCGCCCACGTCGGCGCGGCCCTCATCATCGAGGATCTGGTTCGCCTCGGCGTGAGCCTCCCAGTCCTTGCTTACGAGAAGGCCAGCGCTGGCACCATCGGAGGCTCGAGGCTCGATCCCTCTGGAGACCCGGGGATCGGGGATCTGCGCCTCGGAGCATCCGTTAGCATCCTCGGCAGTTATCGGTCCCCCTTCTCCCTTGCTGCAGGGGTGTGGGGGTACGTGCCCACGGGATCTCAGGAAGCCTACGCCGGGGACGGGCGGTTTCGGCTGGGTCCCCACGTGATGATGGCAGGGGATATTGGCCGGTTCGCCTACGCCGCACGCCTCGGTGGAACCTATCGCGCCGAGCATGGTGAGCTGGCGGGTGGCTCCTTCGGGAGCGAGGTCTTCCTCTCGGCTTCGGCTGGTTTCCGCTCCGCCAACAAGCAGTGGTTGGTCGGCCCCGAGGTCTATACCTCGACCGTTGTGTCCGAGAGCGACGCCCTGTTCAGCGTGAGATCCACGCCAGTGGAGGGGCTTTTGGGAGTGCACTGGAGCCCCACGGAACAGTGGAAGTTCTCTCTGGGCGGCGGCCCCGGACTGACGCGGGGCTTCGGCGCGCCCGTGTGGCGGACCGTGGCCAGCATCGAGTGGTCCGGCCCCGTCGAGAAGCCGAAGCCAGAGCCGGCCCGGAAGGACACCGATGGCGACGGCATCTACGATGACGAAGACGCTTGTGTCGAGGAACCCGGAATCGCAACGGACGATCCCGAGACCAATGGCTGCCCAGAGCGAGACACCGATGGCGACGGCATCCTCGACCCCGAAGACGCCTGCGTCGA
>CAYRKE010000081.1:2006-22949 GCA_964424695.1 uncultured Polyangiaceae bacterium | reverse complement strand
CGAGAAGGGCAAGCCCTCCGACGATCCGGAGAAGAACGGATGCCCAGACCGCGACAAGGACGGTGACGGCATCCTCGACCCCGAAGACGCCTGCGTCGACGAGAAGGGCAAGCCCTCCGACGATCCGGAGAAGAACGGATGCCCAGACCGCGACGCCGACGGCGACGGCATCCTCGACGACCAGGACGCATGCCCGAACGAACCGGGTCCGGCAAGCGACGATCCGAAGAAGCACGGATGCCCGCTGGCCGTAGTCGAAAGGGGGCAGATCCGCATCCTCGAGCGCGTCGAATTCGAGACTGCCAAGGCCACTATTCTGCCGGAGAGTGAGACCATCCTGAACGCGGTCGAGAAGGTCCTCAAGGACAATCCGCAGATCACCAAGGTGAGCGTCGAAGGGCACACCGACAGCCGAGCCAACGACAACTTCAACCTGAACCTGAGCCGGAAGCGAGCAGCGGCAGTTGTGAAATGGCTCGTGGACCACGGCATTGACGCGGCGCGCCTCACCTCCCAGGGGTTTGGGGAAACCAAGCCGATCGACAGCAACGACACCGACGAGGGGCGGCAGAACAACCGACGCGTCGAGTTCCGAATCCTCGAAGAGAACGCCAAAGCCGAGTCCCAGAGCGAGTAATTGGAGTCCACCATGAACAAGACTTGCTACTTCTTTTCTGTGAGCCCGAGTTGGTCGTCGCATTCGGCGCTCGCCCTGCTGGTGAGCCTTCCGTGCGTGGCCACGTCCCTCGGGTGCTCCGTGGTCGAGCCTCCTGCCGAGAAACCCAGCCTGGCGAGCACCGCGACCGCACTCGCTGGAGATGATGGCGACAGAGTCGTCGACGCGGCCGACACCGTCCTCAATGCCTATGCCGCCCTCGATGAGGACGTCGCGGTAGGCAGCGCCACCTTGACCGTCAACGACGTCGGCGATCTCGCGCTGGACACCAATGACGACGGGACGCCGGAGCCCCTGGCCGCCGGCGACCGGCTCCTCGTGATCCAGATGCAAGGAGCCAGCATCCGGCAAACCGACACGGTGACCTACGGCGAGCTCACGAACCTCGGAGGAGCTGGGCTCTACGAGTTCGTGACCGTGGGCAGCGTGAATGCTGGCACTGACACGATCACGCTGAACGCGGCCCTGTGCACGGGCGGGCTCCGCAACGACTACACGGTCGCGGGCAGGACACAAATCGTGCGAGTTCCGGAGTACGCTTCGCTCACGGTGAACGCGGGCGCGTCGGTGGTAGCCCCGGCCTGGAACGGCTCGGTGGGTGGCATCGTGGCTCTCGACGTCGTTGGGGCCACAACCCTCACGGGCACGGCCAGTATCGACGTGTCGGGGCGCGGCCTGCGCGGCGGAAGCACCGATGCCGTCGGCTCGCTGGACGCTGGCACCGGCGTCGCCGGCTACCGCTACACGGGAGGCCAGTATGGGGGCGAGAAGGGCGAGAGCGTCGCGGGCTACCGCGCAGACTACACCTTGGGGCGGTACGGTCGCGGCGCGCCCGCCAATGGCGGCGGTGGCGGCAACAGCCACAACGCTGGCGGCGGTGGCGGCTCGAACCCCCTCGTGGCCAACGCCGGGTGGACTGGGCTAGGTGTCATGGATGATGCCTACGCCACCGCGTGGGGACTCGAGGTAACGCCGCTGGCGAATTCGCCAGGGGGCGGACGCGGCGGGTACAGCTACTCCAACGACGCCCAAGACCCCACGTTACTCGGTCCCTCCGAGGCGGCCTGGCTCGGCGACGGGCGCGAGATCGTAGGAGGCATTGGGGGTCGCGGCCTCTATCCGCTCGATCCTCCCCTGGCCACCGAACGCGTCTTTCCGGGGGGCGGCGGCGGCGCTGGCGACGCCAACGACGGCCTGAGCGTCGGGGGCGGACGCGGCGGAGGGATCGTATTTCTCTTCTCGGGCACCGTCGGTGGCCAAGGCGACATCATCGCCGATGGAGCAGCCGGGGGCTCGGCCACGGCCGCCGCGGCCAACAACGACGCGGCCGGAGGAGGTGGCGGCGGCGGAACCGTCATCGTCCGCGCCGCATCCATCGGAAACGTCAGCATCCGTGCGGAAGGCGGAGCTGGCGGCGACCAGGTCTTCACCACTCCGGCTGGCGTCGTTGAAGCCGAGGGCCCGGGTGGCGGCGGTGGCGGAGGCCACGTCGTCGTCGTCGGGGCCGCGGCGACCCCGTCTGTGGCTGGCGGTGTGAACGGCACGACCAATTCCCCTCCCTTCGACCCGGAGTTTCCGCCCAATGGCGCGACGTCGGGGGGCGACGGAAGCGTCTCGTCCCTGGCGACGGCTTCCTTCCCACTGTGCACCGAGGCCATCTCCGTTGTGCTCACCGACACCCTGACCGAGGTGCCCACGTCCGGCGAAACGAGCTACACCCTCACCGTCACCTCGCAGGCAGCGTCCCCGCTGACGGATTTGGCGGTGGTCCTGCCGGCCGCAATCCCAACCGCCGCAGACTTCACCCTGACGGGTTGGACCTGCAGCACGCCGGACGGCTCGGACGACGATGATGATACCTGTGGCGCCGAAGGCCTGGCGGGAACCGCCTCGACAGCGACCATCGCATCACTCCAGCCCGGAGCGACCGTAGTCTATACGGTCACGGGCACGGTGGTCGCTGACGCGGGAGACACCTTGACGACCCAAGGGACCGTCACCGTGGGTGCCACCGCTTTCTCGGCGACGGACACGACGGCGGTCGTGGCAGCCGAGCCGCCGACGATCACGGCCCCCACCACGGGCGTCACCACGCCGGAAGACACGGACTACGTCTTTGCACCTGGCGAGACGTCCATCACCTTCGACGTGCCGGGCCCGGCATCACAGACCGTGACGGTAACGCTCGCGGTTTCGGACACCGGAAACGACGGCAATGGAACCTTGACCCTCAGCCCAGACGCTGGGCTCATCTTCACGGACGGCGACGGCACGGACGATGCCACAATGACGTTCAGCGGAACTCCCGCGGCCGTCAACGCGGCCCTCGAGGACGCCCTCTTCAACCCCACGCCAGACTACAACGGGGACGACACGACGATCACCGTCTCCATCGCGAGAGCCGGCGGTGACCCAGTCGTGGCTACGATCCCGGTCACGGTAACCCCGGTGAACGACGCTCCGGTGGCGGTGGACGATGCCATCAGCAGCCTCCCCAACGACGGCATCATTGATGTCCTCGGGAACGACACGGACGTCGATGGCGACACCCTGACGGTGACTGCAGCGTCGGATCCAGCGCGTGGGACCGTCGTCGTAAACGACAACGGGACCCTGACCTACACGCCGAACCCCGGGGCAACGGGTACGGACACCATCACGTACACCATCTCCGACGGCCACGAGGGGACGGACGAAGGCAGCATCACCATCGAGCTAGGCGGTGGTGCAGACACCGACGGGGATGGCCTCTCCGACAGCTTCGAGGAGACCATCGGCACCGACCCGAATGACGCTGACAGTGACGACGACGGCGCCATCGACGGGCTCGAGGTAGATGCTGGCGCTGACACCGACGAGGACGGCCTCATCAACGCCCTCGACCCAGACAGCGACAACGACGGACTCTTCGACGGAACGGAGCTCGGCCAAACCTGCGACGCTCAGGGCACCAACAACGCGGCTGGCTTCTGCGTGGAGGACGCGGACGCAGGCGCAACCGTGACGGATCCGGCCGATCCGGATACCGACGGCGGAGGCGCAACGGATGGCAGCGAGGACTTCAACCTGAACGGGCGAGTCGACGCCGGCGAAACGAATCCCACTACAGGGAATCAAGCCGACGACGCGGGCGTGACTGACACCGACGGAGACGGCCTCTCGAACGGCATGGAGAACGCCCTGGACAGCGATCCCAACGACGCCGATACCGACAATGACGGGGTCGTGGACGGCCTCGAGGCAAACCCAAGCGCCGACATGGACGGCGACACCCATCCGGACGTCCTCGATCCGGACAGCGACGGCGATGGCCTCTTCGACGGCACCGAAATGGGTCACGACTGCTCGAATGAAGCCACCGATGCGGCCGCAGGTTTCTGTATCGCAGACGGCGATAGCGGGACCAGCACGACGAGCCCCGTCAATCCCGATACCGACGGCGGGAGCATCGACGACGGCCTGGAAGACGCAGATCGGGATGGCGTGTTCGACGATCCGGGCGAAACGGATCCCAATGACGACACCGATGATCTATGCACCGCAGACGCTGACTGTGGCTCCGACACCAGCGGACGCATCTGCCAGGACGACGTTCCCCGAGTGTGCATCGATGGTTGCCGTGCAACCGACGGCAATGGCTGCCCCGACGGGTACGCCTGCACCTCCACGGATGAGACCGCAGGGGACTGCGAAGTCATCGAGACTGGCACCGGTGGCGCAGCCGGCGCTGGCGGAGCTGGTGGCGATGCGGGCTCCGCAGGCACGCCTGCCGCGGGTGGTACGGCCGGCGCTCCCGTCACCGGCGGCGAAGGAGGCGTGAGTGGCGCTGCTGGCGCTCCCGTCACCGGCGGCGAAGGAGGCGTGAGTGGCGCCGCTGGCTCGCCTGCCACTGGCGGCACCACGACAGCAGGAGGCTCGCCTGCCACTGGCGGCACCACAACGACAGGAGGCTCGCCTGCCACTGGCGGCACCGCGGGGGGTGCGGGTGCGCCTCCCGCGGGTGGAGACGCGGGCAGCGCCGGCACTCCGACTTCCGGCGGCAGATCCGGGGCAGCCGGCGGGCCCGCATCGGGAGGTGAAGCGGGGGCGGCGGGCACGTCGACCGAGGTCGAGCCCCCGGAGACCGACAATGAACCCGTCGATAGTCTCGAAGGCGGCGGCTGTGCTTGCAGCGTGAAGAGCCAATCCCCTCGCGCCCACCTGTGGGCAACCCTCGGCTTGGCGCTCGCGCTCTTTGGTCGGGCGCGCCGACGGACGCGGCGCTGAGCTCACGGCTCCAACCGAGCCTGCCGCTGGTGTGGACACGGCCGAGCCCCCTTCTGATGGGGGTGCCTCGGCCGCGTCCCGCCGATCCCAGAGCCGCCCCTCGACAGATGAAAGCCTGGTCCCACCGCGAACCGAGCAAGACCGCTCAACCGACCCGAAGAAAGAAGAACGTGGTCATGACATTGACGGCGCGAAGCGACGCCCGACTGCGAGTCATCGCGAGTCGGAAGGCCTCGGGCGCCTCCACTGGCGGACGCGCTTTCGTTGGCTGCGATACGAGCTACTGGTATTAATCTCGTGATACCCCACCACGGTGCGCAGGCCGCACCGGGGGACGGCATCGGAACTGGAGTGGCGGTGAATATTCTAGTGACGGGCGGAGCGGGCTACATTGGCAGCCACACCATCTTGGAGCTGCTCAATGCAGGCCATTCGGTTGTGGTCGTCGACAACTTGGCCAACGGCAGCGAGGAGGCACTGCGGCGGGTTCAGCATCTCACCGGTCGCACGCTCACCCTGCATCGTGAGGATATCCGCGACGCCGCCGCCATGGACCGGGTGCTCGGTGCCGTGGCATTCGACGCCGTGATCCACTTCGCCGGCCTGAAGGCGGTCGGGGAATCGGTGCAAATGCCGCTCGCCTATTACGACAACAACGTCACCGGGACGCTCGTGCTCCTGCAAGCCATGGAGCGGCGCGGTCTGCGCAACATCGTCTTCAGCTCGTCCGCGACGGTGTACGGCGAACCGAAGAGCGTGCCGATCACCGAAGACTTCCCCCTCAGCGCCACCAACCCCTACGGCCGCACGAAGCTCATGATCGAGGAGATCCTTCGGGATCTCTCCCGGTCGGATCCTCGATGGAACATCGTTCTGCTGCGCTATTTCAACCCCGTTGGTGCGCATTCGAGCGGGGAAATCGGGGAGGATCCGCACGGCATCCCCAACAATCTGATGCCCTTCGTCACCCAGGTTGCGGTCGGGCAACGGCCCGAGCTCTGCATCTTCGGCAATGACTACCCAACGCGAGATGGCACGTGCGTCAGAGACTACATCCACGTTGTGGATCTGGCCCTGGGTCACCTCGCCAGCCTGTCCGTCCTCGCCTCGGCACCAGGCCTGGTCACCTACAACCTCGGCACCGGGCATGGATACACGGTACTCGAAGTCGTGCAGGCGTTCGAGCGCGTCACCGGAAAGCCAGTCAAGTACCGCATCGGTGCCCGGCGCCCGGGGGATGTGGCAGAGTGCTACGCGAACGCCGACAAGGCCACGAAAGAGCTCGATTGGCGGGCGACACGCACCATCGACGCGATGTGCGCCGACGCCTGGCGGTGGCAGTCGAAGTACCCCCAAGGGTTTCGCAGCTGACCCCTGAATCGCCCAGTCCGCGTCCGTTCAAGGATCCGTACTGTGGACGTGCCGAGCGCCGAGCGCACATGCCAGGAGGCGTCGCGTTCGGATGCCAAACCGTGGATTGGCTGCACATCGAGGGATGTTTTGGGCGCACCGAAGGTACGGGCGCGCCCGCCCAACGCTCCGCTAAGGCTTTCCGCCCTTCAGAGCAGCGGAATGCCGGCGTTGCGGCATGCCTTGACCTGCTCCTGAGGCCACAACGAGGCCTGGATCTCTCCAATGTGGGCCTTGCGCAAGAAGTACATACAAAGCCTCGACTGGCCGATCCCGCCTCCGATGCTCAACGGAAGCTCACCGGACAGTAGACGCCGATGCCAGTAGAGCTCCTTTCGCGAGGTGAGATTGCGGATCTCGAGCTGGCGCACTAGCGAGTCAGCGTCGACCCGAATCCCCATCGACGAGAGCTCGAAGGATCGGTCGAGAACCTCGTTCCAGACGACGATGTCGCCGTTCAGACCCCTCTTTCCAGGAGCCGACTCCGTGCTCCAATCGTCATAGTCCGGAGCGCGGCCGTCATGGATTGCGCCGTCCGCCAGAACGCCGCCGATACCGATGATGAAGACGGCACCGTGTTCGCGGGCTGCAGCATCTTCTCGCTCACGCGGCGAGAGTCCGGGATAGGCAGCAAGAAGATCCTCGCTGTGAATGAACGTGATGTTCTCGGGCAACACCGGCTGGATCTGGGGGTAGTGGTCGGTGATGAGGAACTCAGTGCGCTTCATGGCAGCGTAGATGCGGCGCACGACGGACTTGAGAAAGTCGAGATTCCGTTCCACCGGCGAGATGACCCGTTCCCAATCCCACTGATCGACATAGAGCGAATGAAGGTTGTCCAGGCCCTCGCTGGGACGGATGGCGTTCATATCCGTCAAGACCCCATACCCCTGCTTGAAGCCGTAGTCGGCGAGCGCCATGCGCTTCCACTTGGCCAGGGAGTGCACGACCTCTACCTCCGCCCCCTCCATGTCCGGAACGTTGAACGACACCGGCTTCTCTATCCCGTTCAAGTCGTCGTTGATCCCGGTCCCTTTGAGAACGAAAAGGGGGGCTGTGACTCTGGTCAGCGCGAGTTCTGCTGAGAGATTCGCCTCGAAGAAGTCCTTGAGGAGCTTGATGGCCTTCTCGGTCTGCTTGATATCGAGAAGCGCCTGGTAGTTCTTGGGCAGGATGACGGTGGCTGACATGTTCGATCCCTCGGGCTGGGCGCCCGTGCATCACACGTGGTCGTTCCGACGCGCAGCCTCCTCCCTTATCAGCTTTCCGAGGCGGCGTAACCGGTCCGCCCGATGACGGCAGACAGCTTTCTCCCCGAACCATCCGGCCCGACACAATGGGGTGACCCGCTGCAGCCAAACCGTTCGTCGCAACCGACTGACCCCCAGATCACCGACCAGCGAGCAGAATGCGGCGTTCCTCACGTGGAGTCGCCGCGACGCCCCAGGTCGGGGCGACTGTGGAAGCTCCGAAAGTCGGCGAACTGACCGATGCTCGACGTCGGGTTCACGCAAACCATCGAGCCGCGTGAGCAGCCCCCACTCGACGGGTGCGGTGCACGGGCTTGGAGACCCACTCGAGTGGGAACACCAAGCCCGACACTGGCCCGCAACGGGTGCTGGCTCCCCCAAGCGACGAGCCCAGACGACCGACTCAGCGGGCGTCGCGGACGCTGTCCTTGATGCGCTTGATGTGGCCGCGCCCCATGCCTTTGACCTCGCAACCGAGCTCGAAGTAGCGACGGATCTTGGCGTCGTCGAGCACGCAGAAGCAGTCGATCAATGCGAATGGCTTGCCGACGGCCTTGAACACCTCGTCCGGGTCGAGCGCCAAGTACGCCGCATGGCGTACAGCGAGCACAACCGCGTCGACGTCCTTCAGCGCTGCGGTGAGGTCCTTTTCGATACGGAGGTCCTTGAGACCACTCTGACGATTGAAGAACCGGCTCAGGCTGTGGCCAACCGAGGGGTAGGTATCCTGGGCTTCAAACTCCCACCAATGGTCGACGTAGGGATCGTGAACCTTCACGTTGGCCCCCATTTCGGCGAGTTTGCGCACCATCACCTCAGAACCGCTGTAGCGAGTATCGCCCACGTCTTCGCGGTAGGAGGCGCCTAGAACCAAGACATCGGCCGCGGCCAGCGGCTTGCTCTGGTTACGAAGCGCGTCGCGCACCAGCTGGGGCGCGTGGAGGCTTCGGGTGTCGTTGACATCAATGGCGATCGGCGTGATCTTGAAGATGTCGTCCTCAAAGCCGAAAATGTGCTTATAGGCCCACATGCCCAGGCCGCCATCCTTGGGCAGACAGTATCCGCCGATTCCAGGGCCGGGGAAGATCATGTTGGAGTGGGTTGGCCTCAGCCGAATTGCCTCGATCACCTTCTTCAAGTCGACGCCATTGCGCTCCGCGAAGAGCGACCACTCGTCGAGGAAAGCCAGGATCGTGGCGCGGTAGCTGTTCTCGATGATCTTGGCGGTCTCAGATTCGATGGGCCGATCGAGAACGGTGAGCGGGAACTTCTCGGTGTTCAGCACATCGGTGAGGAACTTCCGAACCCGCTCGCGAGCCTCGTCGTTGATACCGCTGCAGACCCGCCAGAAATCTCGGATCGACGCCACGTAGTGCCGCCCAGGCATGACCCGCTCGTAGCTGTGTGCCAGTAGCGGATCGGCCGTGATCCCGCGTCGCTCGAAGATCTTCTTCATGATGGGGTACGCCACCTGCTCCGTGGTCCCGGGAGCGACGGTGGTCTCGATCAACACCAACGCTTGCGGGGGGATCTGCTCCGCGATGGTCCCCATGGATGCCTCGAGGGCAGCCATGTCCGCGTCGCCCGTGCGCACGTTTCCAAGGGATGCCTTCAGATAGTCACACTGGACGTCGACGACCACCACGTCAGCGAGCTTGAGTGCTTCCTCGGTGTAGGTCGCCACCAGCGTCTTGGACTCGGTGACACAACGACGGATCAGAACGTCCACCTCCGGGTCCTCAGCCTTGATGGGAGACTCGCCACGACTCAGAAGTGGGATCTTCCAGAAGCTTCGCGTGCTCGGGCGCTGCATCCCAATCACGAATTTGCCGGGTTTCCCCGTGTTCTTGTCGCGAGAGTCTGCGACCACTGCGGCCATCACCGCGCCGACGAAACCGAGGCCGACCACGACCACGATCTCCCTTCCCTCCTTCCTGTTCTGCGCGGCCAGCTCCTGTAAGCGAGCGAACTCCGCTTCATAGTCGGCGCGCGTTGGCAGGGGGAAGGTCTCTCCAGTGGGACTAATGGACACAGCTTTCTTGTCAGTCACGGCTTGTACGGTGACTACTAGCCTAACTGCAATTTGGTGGTCAAGCGGGCAGATTCCCGGCTCCCGCTCCTAAGGCCAATTGCCTGCCACCGCTCGAGTCCAGCCGGGGCCCGTCGACGGGGGTATGGCACGCCCGCGGGGGCTGCCACACCACGCCTCGTGGCGCTTCACGACCTTCATCGCGGCCGTGACCCGCGAGCGCGTCGGGTTCCTTCCCGTGCTAGACCACCCGCCCGATGTCCGACCCGCCGCCCGCCCTCTGCCCAGTGGGTCCCCTCCGCCTTCACTTTCCGTCTGAGCTGCCCATCTCCGCCCGAGTCCCGGACGTCACCGCAGCACTCTCGAGGAGCCAGGTCGTCATCGTGTCTGGCGCCACCGGGTCCGGCAAAACGACCCAGCTCCCCAAGGTCGCCCTTGCGACGGGCCGCGGGCAGCGTGGGCAGATCGGCGTGACTCAGCCGCGGCGCATCGCGGCAACCAGCGTCGCCTCGCGTGTCGCCACTGAGCTCGAGTGCCAGCTTGGAGACGCCGTGGGCTACCAAATCCGCTTCGAGAACCGCTCCTCGGCGAACACTCGGGTGAAGTTCATGACGGATGGCATCCTCCTCGCCGAAATCCAGGGGGATCCGCTACTGCGCAGATACGACACCCTCATCATCGACGAGGCCCACGAGCGAAGTCTCACCGTCGACTTCCTCCTGGGATGGCTCAAACACATCCTCCCCAAGCGACAGGATCTCAGGATCATCGTCAGCTCGGCCACCATCGAGACCGAGCGCTTCTCGGAGTTCTTCGGCGGGGCGCCCGTAGTGCGGGTCGAAGGACGCACCTACCCGGTCGACGTGCTCTACGATCCCCCGGATCCAGAGCTCGATCTACCGGACGCCGTCGCCCACGCGGTCAAAGAGGTGGACTCGCTCGATTCCCGCGGCGACATCCTGGTGTTCCTGCCTGGCGAGCGCGAGATCCGCGAGGCCGAACAAGCCATCCTGGCCCTCCGCCTTCGACACACCGTGGTCTTGCCGCTCTACGCGCGGCTCACGGCGGCAGAGCAGGCCCGCGTCTTCGCAGGCGTGTCCGAGCGGCGTGTGGTGCTGGCCACGAACGTCGCCGAGACCTCCCTCACGATTCCGGGGATTGTCTATGTGGTCGACACTGGAGTCGCCAGGCTCTCACGCTACGATCCCGCAACCGGAACTACCCGCCTCCAGATCGAAGCGATATCGCAGGCAAGCGCCGACCAACGCAAGGGGCGCTGCGGACGGGTTCGAGAGGGCGTCTGCGTAAGACTCTTCGATGAGCGGAGCTTCGAAGCCCGACCGAGTTTCACCGACCCCGAGATCAAGCGCACGGGCCTGGCCGGGGTCATCCTGCGAATGAAGTCCCTCGGCCTGGGAGACATCGACAACTTCCCCTTCCTGGATCCACCTGACGGTCGGGCCGTCACTGAAGGCTACCGGGTCCTTCAGGAGCTGGGCGCATTGGATGACAGCCGTTCCCTCACTCCCCTCGGGAGGCACCTCGCGCGTATCCCCGTGGATCCGCGGCTCGGCCGCATGATCCTCGCCGGCTCGGAATTCGGCTGCCTACGAGAGATCTTGGTGCTCGCGGCCGCCCTCAACATCCAGGACCCTCGAGAGCGCCCTCGAGACCAGGAGTCGAAGGCCGATCAGCGGCACCAACGATTCCGCGACGAGCACTCGGACTTCACGGGCCTACTCCGGCTTTGGGATTTCCTCCGAGATGCCCGCAGCCAGAGCAGCTCGCAGCTTCGTCGGGCTTGCAGGGAGAACTACCTCTCTTTCCCGCGAGTGCGCGAATGGATGGACCTGCATCGCCAGCTCGAAGACGCGGTGCGGGAGCTCCGCCTCGAGGACGGCCACCGCCGAAAAGCGAAGGGTCGTGCACCGAACGCTGCAGGCCCGAACTCGTCAGCGCCCCGCGAACCCTCAAGGCAAGCGCGAAGCCCCGACACCGCGGGCAGGGCTGCCCCCGCAGAAGGATCGAGAAGGCCCGCCGCTCCGGCGCGTCCCCCCGACGACGCGGTGCACATGGCCCTCCTCGCCGGCCTCCTTTCGAGGATCGGTCAGTGGAACCCCGAGGCCCGCGTCTACGTCGGTGCGCGCCAGACACGCTTCGCCCTCCACCCTTCCTCGGCGCTCGCCAAGAAGCCGCCTGCGTGGGTGATGGCTTTCGAGCTCGTACAGACATCCCGGCTCTTCGCCCGCACGGCGGCGAGGATCGACCCGCTGTGGCTCGACAAGGTCGGGGCGCACATTCTCAAGCGGAGTTACTCGGATCCCCACTGGTCGGAGAAGTCCGCTCGCGCTTCGGTCAAGGAGCGAGCCACGCTCTTCGGTCTTCCGGTGCTGAACGATCGCCGCGTCGACTACTCCACGATCGCCCCAGGACGCGCTCGGTTGATGTTCCTGGAGCACGCCCTGGTACGCGGTGAGTACTCGACCAAGGGAGCCTTCTTCTCCGCCAATCGAACGCTCGTCGAAGAGATGGCGAGGCTCAGAGACAAAGCCCGGCAGAGCGAGATGCTGGTGGACGACGAACGCATGCTGGCCTTCTTCGACGCGCGCGTGCCGCGAGACGTCGTGAACGGCAAGGCCTTCGAAACCTGGCGCCAAAAAGCCGAGCAGGCCTCGCCACGCCTGCTGTACTTGTCCGCCAGCGACGTGGTCTCGGAGCAGCAGGCCTTGAGCCCCGAGGACTACCCAGACAGCGTCGTCGTGAAGGGCGCCGAGCTCCGAGCAACCTACCGCTTCGAGCCGGGTGCAGACGACGACGGGGTCACCTTGGAGGTCCCCCTGGCCCTTCTACCTCAACTCGATGGCGGTGAGCTCGATGACACGATTCCTGCCTGGAGAGCGGAGAAGGTCACGGCGCTGCTCGAGGCGCTGCCGCGAACGTGGCGCCGCGAGATCACATCGGTTCCTGGGCTTGCTGCATCCGCAGCGGCTCGCCTCGTCGAAGGCTGGACCGCCTCGAGCTCCGGCCCGTTCTTGTCGGCGCTTCGCAAGGCGGTTCTGGATCTATCCGGCGTGAACGTCCCGGACGACGCCTTCCGTCCCGACGCCATTCCCCCCCACCTGCGCTTCAACGTTCGGGTCGTCGACGAGCGGGGCGTAACCATCGCCCAAAGCCGAGACGTCGCATCCCTCGTCCGCGAGTATGGACCACGCGCCCGGGAGCGTGTCCGACGCGCGGCCCCCCCGTCCGAGTGGGAGCGACGGGGTATGACGCGCTGGGAGTGCGGAACGCTTCCCCCGTTCGTGCCGAGGCAGGTGGACGGGTTCGTGCTCCGCGGATACCCGGCGCTCGTCGATCGCCAGACCGCGGTGGATCTCCTGCTCCTGGAGACCGAAAAGACCGCTCGGGCCGCCCATCGGGAGGGCGTCCGACGGCTCCTGGCGCTCGCCTCGCAAAACGCGATCCATGCCCTCGCCAAGCGGACCCCCGCACCCGTATCACGCAGGTGGGGTCTTCCCGCCACTTCGGCAGAAAGGGACGCATTTCGCGAGCTACTCCTTGGCCGCGTCATCGAGGAAGCCTTCGCCCTGGATACGCAGGCAGCCCTCCCCCGGAGTCGGGCCGAATTCGACGCTCTCCACGACGCCGGAGCCAGACGTCTCGGCGCGACGTTCGACGTCGTGACCCGGGTGGTTGCCGCCATCTCGGCGGAACACGACAAGACCCTTCGCGCCCTCGAAGCCGCCAAACGCGAGCCAGGTGGTGCGACTGCGAGCGCGGACATCCGAGCCCACGTCGCGCTCCTCGTGCTCCCCGAACTCATCGCGGAAACGGAACTCGCACAGCTGGGCCATATCCCACGCTACCTGCGGGCAGCTCAGGCTCGCCTCGCCCGCGCCATCCTCGATCCCCGCAAGGATGCCAGCAAGGCACATCCCTTCGCCCCGGTGTGGGCAGCTTTTCTTCAGAAGCAAGCCACGGCGCAGAATCGACGCCACGTCGCAAGACTACGCTGGGCACTCGAGGAGCTACGCGTGTCCATCTTCGCGCCCGAGCTCAAGCCGATGTGCTCGCTTCCGCTCCAGAGCGCCGAGCTAGCCGTCGCCGAGCTGAAGTAGCGAGAAAAATCACGGGGGCAAGTGAAACCCAGCGCGGCTCGTCCCCAACAGAGTTGGGTCACACAAGAAACATGCAACCCGGCTCCAATCCCAATTGGGACTCGTGCTCCGGATTCTGGCCTGATCTACGAGTGCATCAACTGGGCCACCTTTTTTGCCTGGCGACACCAGTGCCCAGGAACCTTAATACTGTGCTCCCCGTCGATGCAGGCGGAGCGGTTGCCATGACAGGAGACCCTTGTCCGTGAAAGCCACCTCCATTTTTACGTGGTCAACGTTTGTCCTCACTGCAACCGTGGCCTGCTCGGGTGACGATGGCTCTGGCGGCGGAGGCATCAGGAGCTCCACGGGAGGCTCGACCGCCACGACCGCCCCCGATGCGACGGCGACCGGTGGGGCGGGCACGGGTACGGCCAGCGGTGGATCCAGTAGTGTGTCGACCGACACTCAGCCCGACCTCTCCCTGGACGGCCAGGGCCCGGTCGTGCCCGGAGGGGAGACCATCGACGAGGGCGAGGCGTGCGAGGGGATCGAGCTCGAGCCGCAGGCTGTCGAGGTCCCGCAGGACATCACGACCACCACAACCTACGAGGAACCCGCGCCAGTAGCGCTCTACATCATGCTCGACAACTCGATGAGCATGGGCGAGACGGCGACGGGATCCAGGTCGAACAAGTGGGAAGAAGCGCGAACGGCGCTAACCACCTTCGTGAAGGATCCGGATTCGGAAGGCATGGATGTCGCGATCCAGTACTTCCACCCGATTGGCGCTGGTGAAGCGCCGGACGAGTGCGCGGGCGACGCACACGCGGTCCCCGCCGTCGCGATGGGGCGCCTGCCCGACAACGCCGCAGCGATCGAGGGCTCGCTCCGAGCGGCTGGGATGCAGAGTTCCACCCCCACGAGCGGCGCGCTGACCGGCGCGACCAGGTACTGTTCGGATTTCCAAGTAGCCAACCCGGACGAGAATTGTGTGGTGGTCTTCGTGACCGACGGCCTGCCCAACGGGTGCGATCTCAGCGCTACCTGCGCGGCCGATCCAGGAACGGAAACCGGTGGAAGGCCTGGCATGGGTTTCGCGATGAGCGGTTGCGTGGATCCCAACGCAGAAGCCCAGCTCGGAGCCATCGCCTCGGCTGGGCTGGCGAGCGGCGTCGTCAGCTTCATGATCGGGATGAACGGCGTCACCGAAGAGGGTTTCGCGCTCCTCGATGCGCTGGCGATTGCGGGAGGTTCCGACTGTACCCCCGACGTTCCGGCAGAGGAAGCGTGCGACGTGTCCGCCACGGGAGCCGAAGGCTTGCTGGCGGCACTCGCCGCGATTCGCGAGAGCGTCACGGTCGTGGAAACCCACACCGAGACGATCGTCACGACCGAGATGGTGCCGGTGCCCTGTGAATGGACCATTCCCCCTTCGCCCGAGGGAGAGAAACTCGATCCGAACCGGGTCAACGTCAACCTCGTCGACGTGAACCTCCCAGACGCAGCCCCGCTAGCCATGTCCTACGTGGGCTCGGCGGAGGAGTGCCAGAGTGTAACCGACACGGGAGCGCAAGCCTGGTACTACGATGTCGCCGACGCTCCAACGAAGATCTTGGCGTGCCCAGCGACCTGCGACATGGTCACCACCCAAACCAACATGAGCGTCAAGGTGCTCTTCGGCTGCGAACCACGCCCCGACGCGCGTTAGGACGGCTCTGGACGCCAGCGACGCCTCTGCCCGCCGGTCCCTATTGCGGGACAGTCCACTCGCCCCAGGCCCCGCCTCTCGGTCCTACGCCAGGGGCACGTTCCATCAGTGCCGCAGTCGGGGCCTCCGCCAGTTCCCCTCCCTGCAAACGCCGCTGCGCCTCCAAGCGCTCCACGTGGCGTTTGATCATCCCAGGTGTGGTGAGGATCGATGCCTGCACCGCGCCACCGAACAGCCCTGTTACCAGACCAGAGCCGATATCGACTGCAACCGCCGCGGTCACCAGCGTCCGACGGGTATCGAAGGGCTCCGCGAGGAAGTATCCCCAGGCGTCTTCGATATCGTGCGGTCGGGTGCGATCCAGCCAGAACCGCAGCTCGTGCGGGGATTCGTGCTTTAAATACACCGTGTATTCGGCGGTCACCCAATCATTGCCCGAGGCGAGCTCCACTTGCCAGGCACCGCCGCGCGCACCGACGAGAGTAGCCCACTTGGTGTTGGGTAGGAGCTCTGGCAAGCTCTCGGGGCGGAACGCGCCCATGACCGTCGATGGGCTCGCGTCCACGAGCTGGTAGGACACCGTTCCGAGATAGCGATGGTCCCCGTGGGTAAGGGCGCGCTCTCGATGGACGGCAAGCCCGCCTTCGAGCAGCCGTTGTTCCTCGGGGCTGAAGGACACCGGCTTCCGCACCTCCGCCAGATGGGGTGCAGGCCGCCCCATGGCAGCTCCCCCCCCGCAGGCCCAGAGAAGCCAGCATGCACAGAGCAACCACCACGCTCGAGCAAGCAGAATGGCCATCGCGCTTCCGCAGGATACGCTCCGCCCAAGCGATTGGGCCACCCTTTCGGACAATTGATTACGCCATTTACAATGTATTACATTGCGCTCCGGACGGACGCTGCCACGTGGGAGCTCACCGTTCGCATGCTGCGGCTGTCATCCGCAACGAATCCGCTCGCCCCCTCAGCGTGATACATCAGAACCCGGAACGACCATGAATACCTCGAACGACGCAGTCGCGGAGCTCAAACCTGAAGCCTTGTGGCGGAATTTCTCCGACATCGCCCGCATCCCTCACGGTTCGGGCAACGAGGCAGCGCTCGCCAAGCACGTCGTGAACACGGCCACCAGGCTCGGGCTTTGGGCGAAGCAGGACCGGGTGGGCAACGTGCTCGTCAAGAAGCCCGCCTCGCCAGGTCGGAACAACGTCCGCAGCGTCTGCCTGCAGGGACACCTCGACATGGTTTGCGAGAAAAACCACGACAAGGTCTTCGATTTCCGCACGGACTCCATCGAGCTGGTGCGCAACGGCAACGTGCTCAGCGCCAATGGCACGACGCTCGGCGCTGACAATGGAATCGCCGTGGCGACTGAGCTCGCGATCATGCAAGACTCCACCTTGAAACACGGCCCACTCGAGCTCCTGTTCACGGTCGAGGAGGAAACCGCTCTGACTGGGGCGTCGAACCTCGAGGCTGGCTTCATCGAGAGTCGAGTTCTGATCAACCTCGATTCCGAAGAGGAAGGTAGCCTCTACGTCGGGTGCTCGGGCGGCAAGGACACGTGGGGAACCTTCGACATCGACACTGAGGCGGCTCCAGCCGACAACGTCGTGGCCCTGCTCTCGGTCAAGGGGCTCAAGGGAGGCCATTCGGGTCTCGACATCGAGAAGAACAGGGGAAACGCCGTCAAGCTCCTGACGCGAGTCTGCCGCGCCCTTGCCGACACGGGATTCCGGATGGCATCGATTCAGGGCGGCAACAAGCGGAACGCCATCCCTCGGGAGGCCGAGGCACTGGTCGTGTTCCCCAGGTCGAGATACGCCGAAGCAGAAGCTCGAGTCACGAGCCTAGAGGCCGTGCTCAGGGCGGAGCTCGCAGGCGTCGACGACGGTCTCTGCGTGTCGCTCGCTCGACAACGCGACCAGGAGCTGATGGTCTTCGCTGAGTCTGATCAGGAGGTGCTTCTCCAAGCCCTGGACGCGCTACCTCACGGCGTCGTCGAAATGAGTCAGGAGATGCCCGACCTAGTCGAGACGTCGACCAACCTTGCGGCCGTCGAAATGCCCAGGGTTCCCGACGGAACGGTGATCCTCGTCGCAACCAGCCAACGCAGCTCTGTCCCGTCCAAGCTGATCGGTATTGGCGATGCGGTGCGCAGCTGCCTCGAGTCGGCCGGAGCATCTGTCACCCAGGACTCGGGCTATCCAGGCTGGACGCCGAACCTGAAGTCCGAGATTCTGGCCGCAACTCGAGAAGCCTACCGAGAGCTCTACGGCAAGGCGCCCCTAATCAAGGCGATCCACGCCGGGCTCGAATGCGGCATCATCGCCGAGCGCTACCCGGGGATGGACATGGTGTCGTTTGGGCCCACGCTGCAAGGCGTGCACTCACCCGACGAGAGGATCTATATCGACACGGTTGGCCGATTCTGGGATCTGCTCGTCACCACTCTCGCCCAGATGCGCTGATCGCCCCGAACGAAGCCACTCGCCGAACCACCGAGCGAACGGCGCGCGGGCGTACCGCTCCCGCCACGCTCCGGAGCCGCGGCGCGCCTGCAGGCGGCTGGGCAATCGGTGCAGAAACCCAATCATCGGCTCGCACCCAAGGCGCGCGCCCCCCCGCGGGTCGGAGCTCTCGGAGGTTGACATGGCAACACTCGAAGTCGGAGCCCACGGTAAAGTCCCTAGAGCCACTAATCACGAGCTGCCGCTCGTCCCTTTCATCGACTTCCTGCTCTGTCTCGTCGCGTTCCTGCTGGTCACGGCGGTGTGGATGAACGATGGGCGTCTGGAGGTCAACGCGAGGGTCCCCGGGCCACCGTCGGGCACGGACGACGCCCCCGAGACCAAGGCGCTGCACGTCACGTTAGGCGAGCGAGCATTCAAGCTCGCTTGGCGCCAGGGAAGCACGGTGATCGCGACGGTCGATGTCCCCCGGACGCCGAGCGTCGTCGAAGGGAACCTCCGCTTCCTGGGGTTGCGGGAAGCCCTCGAGCGCGCATGGCAATCCCAAGGTGAGCATCGCACTCTTGACGATCCAAGGAGTGACTTGCTGGTCCTACACTCGTCGAACACGACGTCGTTTGCCGAGCTGGCTGCCGTGATGGATGCGGCCCACGCCGAAGCAGCGCCAAGCCCCGGAGACAGCACCCGGCGGCGCCCCTACAGCATCCAACTAGCCATCGACTGACGCGATCGAGCCGGCGCCGAGAACGCGGGTCGCCTCTGCGGGGGGCGGCCCGCGGCCGTTCCCGCCAGTGAACCGTTGGTCGCGCGAAGCGGCTCCCCATTGGCCGTCCGTCTTGCTGCTCCCGCCCGAAAGCCGGTCCCGAACACGACCCCGGCTCGGTTCGTTGAAGAAGCTCGACGGATCACATCGGTGCGGGTTTCCTCGCCGCGTCGGCGACCGAGACCATGGGCCCAATCCCGTAGTCCAACGGGTGATGGAATCCGCCTGGCCACCACCCTGCAACTTTCCGTGTGGCCAGGTTGAACCACCGAGCCCTTCCCGCCTGGTCAGGGAGGAATTGACGCGATAGGCTCTCGGCGCCGCATCAGCTCATGGACGCATTCTTCACCTGGCTCACCGTGTCGCTCGGCTCGTTCGATGCGATCACCGTCTATGCCATAGGCTCTCTCATCATTGTGATCTGCGGCCTCGGGGTGCCGATACCTGAGGACATCACTCTGCTGACCATGGGGTACCTGACCTACCTGCCGATGCCCGACGGTAGCGTTCGCCCCCACGCCAGCGTCGTGCTCGCAGCCGCGATGGGGTTCGTGGCGTGCATGGGAGGAGACGGCATCATGTTCGCTATCGGACGCCGCTACGGGCTGTCCATCGTCGGGCACCGTCCTTTCAGGTGGCTGCTCACCCCAGAGAGAATCGAGAACGCTCGGCAGGTGGTCGCCAAGCATGGGCCCAAGATGCTCTTCGCGGCCCGGTTCATGCCTGGGCTGCGCTCGGTCGGGTTCTTCGCGGCGGGCTCGCTCGGGACGCCCTACGTTCGGTTTCTCACCTTCGACGGGCTCGCGGCCATGATTTCGGTCCCGTTCCTCGTCTTCGCGGGCTGGTACTGGGGCGATCGCATCGACTGGGCAATCAGTCAAGCTCGCCGTGCCGAGCACGGAATGCTCATTCTGATCCTGGCCGTCACCGCGCTCACCGTGCTCAAGGCCTGGTGCTTGCATCGCGCAGACGGTAGGACCGACGCCTTGCCCCGCGGCGCCGACGAAGCACGCCTTCGGAGCGACGAGTCTTCCGCCGCCTGAGCCCAGCTCGAAGGCACCGAGGCTCGGTCACGAACCCGTCAAGACGAGCGGCGCTTCGCCGGGGGGGGCCGCCGTGGTGGCTGCAGGCGAGGCCAAGGTCGGCGTGGCTCTGGCCGGGGCCGTGACCGCTAGTGACCCAATGGCTCCCGTTACCGCAGCAGAGCAGCGACGTGCCGTCCGCCAGCGACTCTGTTCCGTTTCGGGCTCAGCAGTTGCCCTCGACGCTGGTTCCTAGCGCCTGCCGCGAGGCTGACCGGAGCAGCAAGGAGTCGTTGACTCGTTTCGCTCGTGCGGCCGCGTTCGCATCCTTGCGCGAAGTCTCGGTGCGGGGTGGCACGAGCCGCACCAAGTCGATCGCTTTCGAAGCGGCAACGGAGTCCCGAAGGACTCCTCTTTACGAAGCGAGGAGCCGCTTTTCAGGGCTCCTCGCTCGAACTCTGCCGGCCGCGTCGGCGCACTGTCCGCGGATGTAGAACGGCAGTCAAACTGATTGCCGTTCTGAGACAGGCTAACCCGCCTTGGAATTGTGCTGGGTCGTGTTACTTCTTGGACTCGCGTCTGCGCAGCAAGACCGCACCGATGGCGAGGAGGAGAAGGCTGCCGGAACGTGGGTCAGAACCGCTGCTGACCGTTCGGCAGCCGCAGCCACTGTCTTCAGAACCTGAAGATGCGGAGGACGCGGATGCTCCGGCAGTGCCAGCATCGGTGACCGTTGAGATGTTTGAAGCGGTTCCCGGATCAGAACCGCCGGTGGTGGTCTCTGCGTCCTCGCCAACGTGTCGAGCTCCACCGGTCACGGGGGTATCATCACTGGTCCCCGTGCCTGTTCCCGTCGAGGAGTCCGTGGTTCCCGGATCGGTTCGGTCTCCGCCTCCAGAACCCGCCGTTCCTGCGTCGATCGGATCATCCGAGCCAGTGCCGGCACCGGAGACCGGAACACCGGGGTCTCCCGTCGCGCCCGCCATGCCCGTCTCAATTCCGGGTTGGTCCGCGACACTGACTGCCGCCTCGCCACCAGTCGCCGTCATGCCCGAGCCCGCCTGTTGCGGCTCGACGTCGGTAGCGCCACCAGAGTGCCCGACACCAATGGTCCCGCCAGAATGCGAGGTTTCGCCAGTAGCAATGGTCCCCGAGGTCCCGCCCGTGCTCGCCCTACCGCCCATAGCTATCAGACCCGACGTCCCGCCCGTGCTCGACTACCGCCCGTCGCTATCACACCCGACGTCC
>CAYRKE010000081.1:0-1906 GCA_964424695.1 uncultured Polyangiaceae bacterium | reverse complement strand
ACCCGACGTCCCGCCCGTGCTCGACTACCGCCCGTCGCTATCACACCCGACGTCCCGCCCGTGCTCGACTACCGCCCGTCGCTATCACACCCGACGTCCCGCCCGTGCTCGCCCTACCGCCCGTCGCTATCACACCCGACGTCCCGCCCGTATTCGTCGTCCCCGCGCCAGCGATGACACCCGCGGTCCCCGCAGAATCGAAGGTCCCTCCGGTATTCGTTGTCCCACCTGAGCCGGTGACTCCGCCAGTCCCGCCGGGTTCGGAGCAGTTGTCGTCTACGACTCGGTCGCAGTCATTGTCCAGGCCGTCGCACACTTCCACCTCTGGGGCACCTGCCGCCACGCTGCACTGGGTGTCCGCGCCGTCGATCGAACACGTCCAGACACCTTCTCTCTCGCATTCACCGAAGCCGACCGTGCACGAATCCCCGACATTGAATCCATCATTCGCGATACCATCGCAGTTATTGTCCGCGCCGTCGCAGGGTTCCTCTGTTGGTGCCACCACGCCAACACACTCTCCCCACACCCCCTCGGCCGAACACGTCCTCACACCGGGATCGCACGGATCTGTGGTATTGCCCACGCAGTCTTCATAGCTCCCCGGTGCACACTCTCGAACCGTCACATGGTAGATGGGGCTTTCGGTAACGCCGTCTCAGGGATCGGCAGCACGCACGAACCACGTATGTTCGCCAGGGTCCAGCGCCTCGTCGGGCGCGGCGTCGAGTTCGGTCCCCGCAACCGTGGCAACCACCTCGTTATCGAGCACAACCTCGTAGCTGGCGATTCCGCTCGCATCCGTCGCGGCAGTCCAGCTGAAGTCCGGGGAGAGAGTGTTTACCGTCGATCCGTCTTCAGGCTCAACCAGGCCAGGCGCCGTGGGGTCGCCTCCAAAGTCGACATACATCGTCTGAGGCTCTGTCTCCCGGGCGTTGCCAGCGGAGTCGACAGCCACCACGTACCAATCATGGGGGGCAGTGCTCAGCGCAGCGCCGGGCGTCGAGCACATCGACACCATCGAGCACTCGTACTCGCCCGTGGTGTAGTTCCACCCACACTGCTGACCGGCGTCGTCGTCCACAGGGATATCATCCACGCTCAGGACACCATCGATCCAGAGCTGGTAGTGATCGACAGCCGTCGTCACGTCCGATGTCGGTTCCCAGCAGAAATCCGGCGTGATCGACACATCGCAGGCACCCTCCGCTGGCGTCGACAGAGAGAACGAGGGTGGCTCGGTCGTATCCACCGTGAGGTCCATGGTGTCGCTTGTGCTCTGATTGCCGAGAGCGTCCCTCGCATGAACGACCCAACTCGAGTGTCCATCCGCTATGTCAACAGAGGAGGTTGCCGAGGTGGTCGTGACCCAGTCCGTTACCGCGGCGCCGTTCACAAGCACCTGGTACTCAACCCCACCGACGCCCAGATCATGCGCCTCCGCCCAGGAGAACGCGGGTCTCGCCGTATTCATCGCGCCAGTGGTCCCCCCGTAGACGCCGCCAACCGACACAGTAACGTCCAGCGAGCCGCAGTCCACATATGTCGAGCTGTGGTTTGCTGCAAGATAGAGCGAGCCGTCTGAACCAGCAACGAGGACCGCGTCACTGCCGAGACACGACCAGTCATCAGTATTACCCCTCGTATCATTAGCAACCGTCCCAAGCAGCATTCCTTCATTGCACGACTGGTATTCAGCATACCCATGATCGACTGCGCTGCCATCCGGTCCATAGCAATACGATTCACTGCAGGAACCAGTCACGCACCACGTACCAGTCGCATGCACCGACACAATTGAACCCTGGGTCACTGCTATGTATGTATTCATTCCGTTGCTAGAATAATGCCACTCCAGAGCATAGTCATCAGACACGCTTAGCTCATATCGCCCGGTTATTCCTGG
>CAYRKE010000080.1:30597-32196 GCA_964424695.1 uncultured Polyangiaceae bacterium | reverse complement strand
CTCGATGGGGGCAGCCCAAACCGTTCGAGAATCGCGCTCGCTGATTTAGAGCAGGTTCGAGGAGTGGCTTGGCGGCGGCAAGAAGCTGGGCCGGATGAAATGGCTTGGACAGAAACCCGACCGTGGCGTGTTGCTCCCGAAGCGCTTCCAGCCGATCAGTCTCGGAAGCATACCCGGAAACGATGAGTATGGGAGTACCGGGGGCGATCTCGAGAATCCGCTCGACCGTGCTTATCCCGTCTATCTCGGGCATCACGAGGTCGACGACGGTGAGAGCCAACCTTCCGCGGTGTGCCTGAAAGAGCTCGAGCCCTTCCCGACCGCAGCTGGCGCTGATCACCTCGAACCCAAGGGTCCGCAGCGCTCGAACGCCAGCCCGAAGCACCAGGGGCTCGTCGTCGATGATCAGGACCTTTCGCCCCCGGAAGATATCGAGCCCCTCCTCTAGGGCACACGGAGTGCTGGAGGCCGGCGCGCTAGACACGGTGCGGGTCGACTCTGGAAACGTCAGGGAAATCACCGTCCCCTGACCGAGGGTGCTCTCGAGTTTCGTGGCGCCGCCCATGGCCGATGCCACACCGTACACCATCGCCAGGCCGAGGCCGGTACCTTGCCCCTGGGGTTTGGTCGTGAAAAACGGCTCGAACGCGCGCCTCCTCACCTCGTCATCCATACCGGGGCCGGTATCAGCCACGGAAATGAAGACCCGACCCTCGCTTCGCCCGGTGGCGATGGTCAGGGTGCCCTTTCCTTCCATGGCGTCGATGGCGTTGATGCACAGATTCATCACCGCGTTCTCGATCTGTCCGCGGTCGCCTTCCATGAGCGGCGGAGGCTCGGCGAGAAGAAGCTCGAGTCGAACGAGCTTGCTCGCGGTGCGACGCAAGAGCCCTTTCATCGCCTCTGCCACTGCATTGAGCGAGAAGATCTGCTGACTGAAGCTGGTCTTCCGGGCAAACCCGAGGAGGTTCCGCGTCAACTGGCTGCCGCGGTCGCACGCTGCGGCGATGTTCTCGAGGTCTTCGAAGCGACGGCCATACGCCGCAAGATCATGTCGTAGCGCGAGCACCGAGCCCATGATGGCGTTGAGCGTGTTGTTCATGTCGTGGGCCACGCCACCCGCTAGACGCCCTAGGGCCTCCATCTTCTGGGACTGATGTAGCTGGTCCGCGAAAGCCTGGCGCTGCGCCATAAACCACTTGATGCGGTCCGCGGCGAGACAGGCGACCGCGTTGATCACGACGCTCAGCAGTGCCCGCGGTATCGCGTCCGCCATGCCGAGGTGAGCGAGCCGAATGAGCACCAAACCCGACAGCACTGCGTTGAGAATCAGGACGGCAGCGCCCAGCCAATACCCGAAGCAGAGCGTCGCTGTCACTGGGACCACGACCCCAATCGTGGCGGCGGCCCCCCCCAGTAGTGGGTACAGCAGATGGAGCACGAGGGGGTAGACCGCTACCAGGCTCAGCACCAGCGTCCACTTCGTTCGGTTGGAGAGCGGCTCCCCTCGAATCATCAGAGTCCTCGATTGAAGTTACAGACGGCCCGGAGATGAACGCAGTCGATTGCGCCGTGGGCCGGCGACCATGTCGACCAGAT
>CAYRKE010000080.1:0-30497 GCA_964424695.1 uncultured Polyangiaceae bacterium | reverse complement strand
GAGACCATCGACGCTGGAGCCACGCCACTGCCGCGCAAGGGGGGAGCGGGGTCAGGAGGCTGGAAACGAGGGACCCAGGCAGCAGCACAGAACCCCACCCGACACCCTGACTCCGCATGGGAGGGCGGCGTGTCGGCAGTCAGCTTCCCGCGGGATCGCGGGAGCCGCCGACGTCTCGTCAGACCGGTTCTCGTTTCGCCAGGAGGCGGGCGATCCCGAGTCCGTTTGTGCCCAGAGTCCGACCCTATCCGAGGGGCGGGCTGTGTCGGTGCGCCGGCGAGCAATTGCCCTACGAGTTCCGCCCGGGGTGAGCATCCTGCGGCATGATCGGAAGCCACGCGACGAAGCAGGCGCCGGGGCCGTAGGTCGCGTCGAGCCGGAGCTCCCCGGCGTGAGCCTCGATCACGGCCTTGGTGATGGCGAGACCGAGCCCGGTTCCTTGCTCGCTATCGGTCGTGAAGAAGCGTTCGAAGACCCGCGTGCGGAGCGCCGGAGCAATGCCGGGTCCCGAATCCATAACGCGGATCGAGATCCCTTGGTGGAAGGTGGTGTCTTGACGCCGGAGCTGGCTCGAACCAACCGGACGACGCTGAGAAGCCGAACCCAGGGAGTGGCCCTCGCAAGTAGCCTGGACCTGGACCACGCTGCCCGGGGAACTCGCCTTCACAGCGTTGTCGAGCAGGTTGGCCAGGGCCGTGGCCAGATCGCTGCGGCGCCCAAGGACCGACACGCCCGGCGGACAAGACACCTCGACGGCCACGTCCGGAACCTCCGAGCGCTCCCGCAGCTCCTCCAGCAATGGCAAAAGCTGCACCGGAGAAAATGGCTCGTCGGAGGCTTCGATGCGCCCCAGTTGCAGGAGCCGCGACACCAAGCGATCCAATCGATCCGCGTCGAGCTCGATGTTCCTGAGGAAGCGACGGCGCAACTCGGGATCGTCATCGACACCTCCTTCCAAGAGCTCGGCTGCACCGCGAATGGACGTGAGCGGCGACTTGAAGGCGTGCGCGACGTCGGACGCAAAAGCCCGAGTGTCACGCAGGCGCTGGCGCAGGGTTTCCGTCATCTTCTGGAACGATTGAGCCAGCTCGCGCACCTCGCCGGTTCCCGACACCGGGAGCTCCAGATTGTAGGCTCCGTGAGCGATCTGACGCGCAGCCCGGGAGAGGCGAACCAGTGGCCGAGTGATCGAGAACGCCAGCACCAGGGTCACCGCCGCGCTTCCCAAGATCGCAATGCTGAGCAGCTTCCACAGACCATTGCGGATCCGATAGAGCTCCACCAAGACCGGCTGCGTGGACCGCGTCACGTATACCGCCCCCATGACCCGCCCCTGCGCAAAAACAGGCTCGGTGACGAACAGCAACACACTGGGGTGGGTCTCCCGGATCCGGGTGTAGGAGCCACGCTGTCCGGCAAGCGCAGCCACCACCTCCGGACGGTGGGGAACGTCCTTCCACCGCGGTCCACGGTTCGGTCCAGTAACGCTCGATAGAACCTCGTCGAGCTCCGGAAACACGACAGGAGCGGCCGGCTCGGCCCCCTCGGGCGGCCCACTCCGATGGGAGTCGAGCACGACACTCCCTTTCCCATCCAGCACCCGGATCCGCATCCGCGTACTCGCAGCGATGCGACGGAGTGTGGCTTCTTGCCGGAGGGAGAACCCGTCGGACGTGGCCGGGGACTCCGGCGCGACCGCGGTTTGGACCGCTCCGGCGCCCCCCGCCCCGAGTCGCTCCAGTTCCCCGGTAGACTCCAGGAAGAACCGCGTGGACACGGCTTGGTGGCGCATGTCTCGCTCCAGGGCGCGGAGCAACTCCCGTTCGAAAAGCCGGGCAAACTCCAGCCCTGCCACTGGAACGAGCACGACAATCAGATTCACGACCAGCAGCCGAACCCGCAGGCTCTGTCCCCAGCGTCGAAGCCGTTCGCTGCTCATCGGATGGCTCTCATGGGGGGGCGACGAGCTTGTAGCCAACACCGTGCACGGTCACGATGGGGCTGGCCCCCTGCTCCCGAAGCTTCGCCCGAATCCTCCGAACATGGGTGTCGACGGTGCGCTCGGTGATATGGGTGTCATCACTGTACCCGAGGTGCATCAGCTGGGACCGAGAGAAGACCACGCCGGGACGACGCATCAAGGTCTGCAGTAAGGAGAACTCGGTGTGAGTGAGCGTCACCGCCTTGCCGGCCACGGTGACCTCGTGGCGATCCACGTCGAGCTCGAGGTCGCCGACCCGAAACCGCTGTGACTCGTCCGGCTCGGGCAGCAGTGAGGACTGGGCCCGGCGCAGCACCGCCTTCACTCGAGCCACCAACTCCCGTGTGCCAAAAGGCTTGGTGAGGTAGTCGTCGGCGCCCATTTCGAGGCCCAACACCCGATCGATTTCCTCTCCGCGAGCCGAAAGGAAGAGGATGGGCACCGGGATCTGCTGGCGATAGCGGCGGCAGAGCTCCAGACCATCGGCGTCGGGAAGCATGATGTCGAGGACGATCAGGCAGAAGCTCTGATCCGCGAGTGCGGCGTCAGCCTGCTCGCCGCTCGCCGCAAGGCTCACCGTAAATCCTTCCCGCTCCAGAGCGCATTGAACCACCTCGCGGATGCGCGGCTCATCGTCGACGACCAAGATGCGACCTCGCGAGGACACCGAGGCATTATGCATCGGGCGCTCGCCCTCGGGAAGCGCCCTCGAGAGGCTTCCCTGCCCCGCCAGCGGGGCAGACGTCCGCCTCCCACCTCCGGTCGAGGTCCATCCCCGGGGATGAGTCGGCGTGCTCCAGACCGGCCCAGTCACTCAGGGAGTCGACGCTGACGGCCAGCTCGGAGATCAACTCGGAGACTCCCGCGACGGGCCCCCCGCTGTGGCGTACCAGGAGCAGCTGCGCGCGGAGCGACTCCGCCAGCCCTTCCAAGCTGGAAAGAGCGCGCTGGTTGCGCTGCTGAACGCCGCGAAGCTGCTGGAGGTTCCGCTCTCGCACCCGGCTCGGCGAAGCGCATGCCGCCAGAGCTTGCTCCTCCCGTGCAATGGCTGCCACCAGCTCGCCCTGCCGTTGCTCGAGGGTCGCGGTGCACTCGCACACCTGCTCCACCACACGCTCGGGCAAGAGGGACGTGAGCGAGCTCTCCGACACGATGGTGGCCGCCTCCCTCAGAGCCAGCGAAACGCGGGATGCAACCGAGGATCCCGCTTCGGGGCGGCGCTCGGGTCGCGGAGATTCCTGCCCCAGAAGCACGACCGGCGCCCAGAGCGGCCAGACCAGCACGAAGAGGAGCAGCGATGCCGCTCGCGCCCAGAGACTCGATGGGACCGCTCGTCGCAGCTCGAGCCCACCGAGTCCGATCCCCACCATCAAGTAGAGTAGCCCCCAGATCATGGCGCCGAATCCGCGTAGTTCGAGTCAACAGCGTAGTGCCCGCGAGCAGAGTCCAGGCTGGTGGCGACGGCCCCGAGGAAGGTGCCCTCGGGAGCCCTCAGGAAGGGCACGTTTTTCTGGGAGGGACGTCCGATGAAGGGACGCAGGCTCCAGGCGCATTGCCCCGATACGATCACAAACAGCAGGCACAGGGACCCGAAGAGAGGAACCATCTGCGGAGTGAAGCGGTATGCTCGGACGAAGGTGCCCGCGGCGGCGAGGGCCGCCAGCCCGTAGATCGCGGAGGAGAGCACGGTAACCTGATGGTAGGCGAGCTCTCCGGAGAGGATGTCCGAGACCAGCCAAAGCACTGGAAGGCAGGCAAAAAGCACGAGTGCCGCCCGCGCCATCGCGGCGAGGAGCAGGGCGACCAAGGCGCGCAAGCGCAGGGACTGCCCGAAGAGGGCGGACATGACGTAGAAGCCTGGTAGGCAGAACACCAGGCTCCCGAGCCACACCAGGGGGAGCTTGACTCCCGTGAACAGTGCTTGCTGCCAGCCTCGCACGCCCCCCAGAGTGACCCCAAAGCAGGCGGTGCAAGAGAATACCAAGAGCAGGCTTACCAGGGTGAGCTCTACGAGCCGGGTCTCGCTGCGGCACCGGTTGGCGATTCCACGTGGATCCTGCGCGATCTCGAAGGTTGTCTGTACCATGGTTAGCTCCAAAGAAGGAAATTCAGCTTCAGCCACAGGTAGCCCGAGAGGACCGTCGTGTAGGTGACCCAGCCACCGAGCAAGGCAAACGAGCGAACCGAGCGCCGCTCGAGCGTGCGCCACAGCGTCCAGGCCAAGCCCACCAACGCCCAGCCGCCCCCGACGAGATAGGTGAGGCCCATACCCACGACCGTCATCCCCGAACTGCCTCCGGTGTGATCGAAGAGCAGAAGGACCGGCGTCGCCGCCGCCGAAATCGCTCCCAGGATGAAGTAGGCTCGACTGGTGGCCCGGAGTCCAAATCGTGGAGGAATGCACTGTCCCAACACGGTGAGCAGGATGAAGAGTCCGGGCAGCCCCAGGCTCACGCCCAGCGCTGCACCCACTGGCAGTGCCAAAGGCTGCAGGAGAAACGCCCTGGATTCGCCCTTGAGCAAGTCGGCCACGGCAGCGTGACTGGCAAGACCAAGCGCGAGCAGGCCAGCGGTCCCCAGCAGGAGCTGCTGCCTCACGACGCCGACCCCCGCGTCTGACGGCGTCAGAAGTGCGCCGATCAGCGTTGGCGAAGCCGGTAGCAGGGAGGCGGATTCTTCGGAAACCGCCTCGGGTGACGATGAACGGGTCGGGGATGCTTCGAGATCGCAGGCAAGGACTTGGGGAAGATTCACATTCCCTCCTTTCAGCCCTACCTTGGAGGCGCCAGATGGCGGCTGCGGCAACGCACTAGGGAGAAACTCGGGAGAGAATGTGGCGAAAATGTGGCGGGCGGACGCGGGGACATCCATTCGGGTGGACCATCGGTCGAGCACCGTCGTGCACAGCTACCGAGGCGCTGGCCCCCTCACTCGCCAAGCGCCGCGCGAATCCTGGGCAAGAGGTCCGCAGCCTTGTACGGCTTCTGAACGAAGCCGGCGAGCCCCTTCTCGGCGAAGCGCTCGACAACTTCTTGTTCGTTGTACCCGCTGCTCATGATGACCTTCACATCGGGCGCAAGGTCGCGCAGCTCACGGAAGCAGCCTTCGCCATCCAGAACCGGCATCGTCATGTCCAGAACCACGAGGCGTACCGCATCCCGATGTCGCCTGAACAGCTCGACGGCTTCCCGGCCGTCCGAGGCAGTCAGGACCTCGAAGCCCACGCGTTCGAGCAGGCGACGCCCCACGGTGCGGACGCTCGATTCGTCGTCGGCCAGAAGCACCATTCCGTGCCCGCGCCACTCGGCCCCGACACTCACCGTCGCCTCGACTGGCTGCGGCGCCTGCTGGTGTGCCGGCATCAGGATCTTGAAGGTCGTGCCCCGCCCCTTCTCGGAACTGAGGTGAAGCACGCCCTTGTGCCCCCGCACGATGCCCAGCACCGCAGCCAGGCCCAGCCCGCGACCGGTAAACTTGGTGGTAAAGAACGGATCGAACATACGAGCCAGCGTGTCCTCGTCCATCCCACACCCGCTGTCCGCGACTTCGAGGAACACGTACCGGCCAGCTTGGCGTTGCTCACTGCCTCCGATGGCGTGGCGCAGATAGGCCTCATCGCAATCCATAACGCCGGTCGACACGGCGACGATCCCGCTTTCGTCACCGATTGCCTCGGAGGCATTGGTGATGAGGTTCATGACCACTTGACGGACTTGAGTAACGTCCGCGAGCGTACTCGGGAGCTCTTTGGACAGATCGTACTTGAGGACGACCCTCTTGCTGATGGATGCGCTGAGCAGGTGGGTCATCTCACCAATGACGTCGTTCAGCGAAACGTGTTGAACCACGAACCGCCCTCTTCCCGAATAGGCAAGCAGTTGGCGGCACAGGTCGGCAGCGTGGCGACTGGCCTGCTCGATATCGCATAGATAGGGCACGATGGGGCTCGTGGGCGATACCTCACTCATCGCCAGATCGGCGTTGCCCAGAATACCCGTGAGCAAATTGTTGAAGTCATGCGCAATGCCTCCCGCTAGGACCCCCAAGCTCTCCAGCTTCTGCGCCTGCATGACCTGCTGTTCCAGCCTGCGCTGCTCCTCCTCCGCTCGACGGGATTCGGTCAAGTCCTGCACCAGACCATGCACTCGGACGGCAGGAGAAACCGAGGACTCCATCCGCTCGACGATGACAAGGCAGAATCGCTCCTCACCGCTCGGCCTCCTAAGCCTGAAATCGGCTCGCCGCGCCTCACCGGTGGTAACGACCTCGCGGACTGCAGCGGCGACGGCTTGTGCATCACCTGGGTGCAGCATCCTGGACACGGAATCGACACTGGGGGCAAAGTGCTCGGGATCGACCCCGAAGATCCGATAGAGCTCGGCGGTCCAAACGCTCTCGCGGGTCTCGGTGTCAATGGTGAAGTGCCCGATGTGGGCAAGCTCCGACACGCTGAGAAGCTGTTCATGGCTGGCCGCCAAGGCACGCTCGGCATCCCTGAGCGCCGCCTCGTCGGCGCGGCGTTGCGTGACATCGCGGGCCACGGCGTAGATGAACCCGTTCTCGTCCGGAGCGCTGTGCCACTCGATCCACCGCCAACGGCCGTCAGCGTGGCGATACCGGTTCTGAAAGTCGATGATGGAGCGACCGCTGGCCAGATCGGCCGTGGCCTGAAGGGTTGCCGCTCGGTCATCGGGGTGCACGAGCTCGATGAAGGCTCTGCCCTCGAGCTCGGATGAAGGAATCCCGAGCACGGTGGTCCACGCCGGATTCAGGCGAACGAACTGCCCTTCTCGATTCGAGATGCATAGCAGATCGACGGAAAGCGCGAAAAACCGCGCCAACGTCTCGGCGGCTTGCTTGGCCTTCCGTTCTGCGCGTAGATGCTCGGTGATGTCCCGAGCGGCAGTGATCATGCCGGTGCTACCGTCGAGCTCGATGAGGGCGCCGGCCATCAGGAACTCTCGCTTCTCGCCGGTCTTGCTCACCAAGGTCATCCTGACCCCATCGAAGCGGCCCTCGGTATGCAGGGAAGAAAACGCTCGCTCACGCGTCGCGGGATCCTCCCATAAATGCAAGTCGACGGCTCGGTTTCCGAGCAGCTCCTCGCGAGCAAACCCTGTCGCGGTACAGAAAGCACGGTTGACGAACAGGAGCTCGCCCGTCATCGCCGAGACCGCGATGGGCCCAGGGGCGAGGTCGAAAACGATCTCGAACTTGCGCTGGCTCTGGGCTCGGGCGAGCTCTGCCTGCTTCCGGATGGAGATGTCCCGCGACACCCCCGTCGTGCCGACGATCTCCCCGCTGGGTGCGTAGACAGGGCTCTTGTAGGTCTCGAACCAACGAAGACCGTCGGCCCCGGCGATCTCCTCTTCGACTGCCTTCTGCACCCCTGACCCGATGACTGCTGCGTCGTCGGCACGATACGCCTCAGCCAAGTCCCGGGGCCATACGTCGAGATCGGTCTTGCCGACCATGGCCTCCGGAGAAGGCTGCCCGCAGGCGGCGGCGAACGCCTGGTTTACCGCCAGGAATCGGCCCTCGCGATCCTTCAGCCAGGCCAGATGCGGCTGGTTGTCGAGCAGCGCTCGCTGGCTGAGACGGATCTTCTCCAGCGCTTCGGCCTGCTTCTTGGCGAGGGTGATGTCCGAGAAGATCGTGGCGAAGGCCATGGGTCCCAAAGGCGCGACCGAGATGCTGAAGTACCGATCCAATGGGGCGAAGTGGGTCTCGAAACGGACCGCGGGCCCCCCCAACCCCACCGCACAGAACTCCTCGAGAAACGGTGGAACGTCGGTTCCGTAGACCTCCGACGCCAGCTTCCCCGCCGCATCGATACGCCGGATCCCGGTGTGCAGCTCGAACTGGTCGTTCATCTCGACGATGCGATAGTCGATGGGGCGGCCATAAGCATCGCAAACAACCTCGTGCAGCGCTGCGCCCTCCTGCATGTGTTCGAAGAGAGCGATGAACCGATCCGGCATGAGAACCTCGAAAGGTTGGGACAGAACCCGGGGAGGCAGGGGGAACTTAGCCGCTGATCTTAGGGCCTGCTCCAAGACCACGGCAACGGACTTGAGGTCCCGGCGAGGCGTACAGCCCCCCCGTAGGATCAATCGAGGAGGTTCCAGTTTGGGTGGAACAGCCGCTTCCCCTCCTCCAATGTCGGGGGTACCAAAGCCGCGGGCGATCCCTGCGCGAATTCGAAAACCCCCGTGGCTGTCGTCTGTGCTCACTCCCCGTGCAATCGCGCAGGAGTGGCGCCGTCAGCCCAGCGCGTGGAGGGGTTCCCCACCAGTAGGCTCGACGGAGTCGACAGGAAGCACACCAGCGACGCTGAACTTCCGATGGCTCGCTCCGTTGGTGTGTGTGGTGGATCCAGCTCGCCTCAGTTCCCGTGCCCCTTCCAGTACTGCGGAGACGATCGACGGTTCTGCCTCTTCCCTTGCCGCCGAGCCGGAGGAACCCCAAGACATCACCACGGATCCGGAAACGCTGCGCATGGTCTTCGAGGCAATGCGTTTGCTCGCGGCAGGCGTGGCCGTCACCTATCTCGGTTACACGAGCTACAACCTGACTCGACTCGAACTGCCGGGCGTGTCGACGGTCATCCTACTCGACCAGCTCCCATTCTTGACGGCGGTGCTCATCTTTGTGCTCGCCCACACCCGCCGTATCCCGGAGGCTTGGGTTCACGTCCTGGGTGCGGTTTTGGCGCTGAGCGTCGCCGCAAACTCCGCGGTGACCGTGCGCATCTACGGCAATCCAGGCGATCTGCCGTTCATGATCGCCGTCGCGATTGGCGGCGCTGCCATCGTCGTCTCCACCCGATGGCTCGCCTTCGTCCTGGCTGGCACGCTGGGCCTCACCCTATGGGCAGCCTTCGGGATCTGCCCACTGAACGAGTTCCTCAACATCGTCTTCATTCAGGCGGGCGCCACCCTGGTTGCCATCGTGATCTTCCTGGGACGGGTGAGGGGCCAACGCAGAATCATGAGGCTGCGCCTACGTGACGCGCGCACGACCCAAGAACTCAAGGAGGCGCTGGTGCGCGCCGAGCGTGAGTTCCAGGAGCACCAGGCCAGCGAACAGCGCAAGAACGAGCTCGTCGAGCAGCTTCGACAAGCCCAGAAGCTGGAAGCCCTGGGCACCCTGGCGGGCGGGGTCGCGCACGACATCAACAACGTCATTGGGGCGATCACCGCGATCGCCTCCACCACGGTCCGCCTCCTCCCGGCCGGCACCCAGGGACGGGGGGAGCTCAAGCAGATCCTCGTGGCCGCGCGCCGCGGTACGACGCTGACCCGCAACCTGGTTCGGTTCGCTCGTCAGGAGCAGCCCCGCAACGCGCAGTTCTACCTGGATGAAATCGTCTTGGAGATCGAAGCGCTGCTACGACGCACGCTTCCCAAGCACATCGAACTCCGGGCGAGCTGCGGATGCAAAGACTGGATCCTCATGGGCGATTCCGGGCTCATCGGTCACGCGATCATGAACCTTTGTCTCAACTCCGCCGATGCCATCTCCGAACACGGTTCCATTTCCATCGAGACCCGTCCGATCGATCTCGACGCCGCTGAGGCCCAACGCGTGGGGGTTCCGCCGGGAAGCTATGTCGAGCTCGTCGTCTCCGATGACGGGCGTGGTATGTCACCCGAGGTTCTCCAGCGGGCATTCGAGCCCTTCTTCTCCACGAAGTCCAACAGTCGCCGCTCCGGGCTCGGCCTCCCCATGGTGTATGGCACGATCCAGCAGCATCGCGGCGGCCTGAAGGTCGAGAGCGAACCAGGACGCGGCACCACGATGCGAGTGGTCCTGCCCGCGTCCTTCGAACCGGCCGCGGTCACGGTCCAGAAACCTCGCAAGGATCCGAAGGTCGATTCACTCCACCCCCTCGCCCTATTCGTGGATGACGAGCTCCTATTGCGCAAGGCCGGGAAACGCATGCTGAAGAGCCTGGGCTACGAGGTCATGCTGGCCAAAGACGGTCAAGACGCGCTGCAGCGTTTCAAGCAACACCGACATCGCATCGGAGTGGTCGTGCTGGACGTCGCCATGCCTGTCATGAGTGGTGCGGAGTGTTGCGCAGAGCTGCGCCGGCTCGACCCCAGCATCCCAGTGATCTTGGCTACGGGTTTTCCCAAGGGCCACGATCTGCAGCCGCTGCTGACCAGCGCCAACACTCGCTACATGCACAAGCCCTACGAGTTGGATGACCTTGCCACGCTCCTCGCCGAGCTCGGGGACGCTTTCCGAGAATCGACTCGGCTCTCATGCCAGGTCAACTTGGTTCGGCTCTCGATGCCGCCATCGCGTGGTCCTATGCCCGAGCCTGAGAAGGCGCTCCCCCAGCCGGCACGTGACTCGGTTCCCAGCGGAGCCGCGGAGTAGCGCTGCTCCCGATGCGCCCGCCCATCATGATGCTGGCGCGAGCTCGGACACGAATCCCCAGGACGTCACGTCTGAGGTCCAGCGCCACACGGAACGGCGAGAAGCCGGGGACGCCCCCCAGGACGTCACGTCTGAGGTCCAGCGCCACACGGAACGGCGAGAAGCCGGGGACGCCCCCCGGGGGTGCAGGGCAGAAGCCCGGGGTCGACCGGCTGGGTCCCCCCCCCCTTGCAGAGGCTCGACGGCCCGTCCGGGGGCTCCCTGGAGTGATTGTCGGGGTCGGTCAGACCCTGTCAGATCCGCGTTCGAGGCATCGAGCCATTGGCACAGCACGCGACTTCGTGACACTCTCGAGAACACGGTGGCGGTGGAGGCTCGTCCCCGGAGTGCGGTACGCGGAAGAACCATCAGCCGAAGGATTGAAGCCCATGCCATTCAATGACCAACTGCCCGCCGTCGTCGCTGGTACCGGTACCAGCAGGGAGCTGGATTCTTACGAGGCCGGAAGAGCCGCTGCGCTTCAGGCGGTGGCGCCCCTGGGGGGGATGTCACCAGGCCTGGCAATGGTGTTCACGACGCCCCGCCATGATCTGCCGGCGCTCCTGGCCGGGGTGCGGTCGGTGACTGGGAGTGCCCCGCTGATTGGCGCAACCGGCTCCGGCGAGATCGTTCAAGGCGAGTACCTGGGATTCGGCGAGGGCGTGGGTGTGATGGCCATGACCTCAGGTCCCTATCGATTCGGCATAGCGTCTGCCAGCCACATCCGTCCTGACCTCGAGGGAGCAGGGAAACGCATTGCGCTCGAGAGCCAAGCGCTCGTAGGCCCGAGCCCCCACGCAGCGGCGCTGCTCCTCGCCGACTCGCTGCTTGGGGATCTCCAGAAGCTCTTTCAGGGAGTCTATCGCGTCGCGGGACCGAAGATCGCGATCTTCGGCGCCGGTGCGGGTGACGAACAGAAGTTCGTGCGAACGGTGGTGTTCCACGATGACAAGATCGTCGAAGAGGGGGCATTGCTCCTGTGGATTGCCAGCGACCATCCCCTCGAGGTGATCACCCAGCATGGTTGGTATCCCATCGGAGTCCCACTGCTCGTAACTCGCGCAGCAGGAACGCAGGTGTTCGAGCTGGGCGGAAGGCCAGCAGCAGAAGCCTATGAAGAGCAGCTCGGGCTCGAGCCGGGCCAACTCAGCGCAGCCGAGTTCTGGGGAACCTCGATCCGCCATCCCTTGGGTCTCATCCAAGCCGACGGAACCACCATCATCCGCGTCGCCCGCTCCAAGAGCAGCGATGGCACTCTGACCATTCAGGGTTGCGTGCCCCCGACGGGAAGCGCCGTGCAGGTCATGGCGAGCACCACCGATAGCTTGATGGGGGTCGCCGAAACGGCCGTGCGCGGCGCACTCGAGGGAAGACCGAGCGCTGGTGTGGTATTGACCTTCAGTTGTGCCGCGCGGGCCACACTCTTCGGAGCTCGCGTGTCTGAGGAGGCTCGGCTGCTCCGGCAGACCGCCGGCACCGTACCGACCTTTGGGTTCTACTGCTGCGCCGAATTTGCTCGAACCGCGGGCGTGCTCGGCACCCACAACGCCACCCTGACCGCCCTGGCGCTCTAGAAACCTCGTCGGTCGCCCATGACGTTCCACCTGCCACAGCTCGTCAATGAGTCCGCACATGAGGATCGGACACAGCTCGAGCGTCTACGCAGGGAGCACGCGGCAGTGGTTCGGGCGCTGCAGGAGGCCGTTAGAGACACCACGAGGCTGACACGGCTCTTCGCGGTCCTGAACGAGTTGGGACCGCTCGAGCAGTTGCTGGCCGATGTGGTGGCCACGCTGTCGGAGTTGTTCGTCTCCGACGTGGTGGTGCTCCTGGACGCGACGCAACCTGGCCGATGGGCGCCGCTAGCTGCCATTGGAATCCCCTGGGGTAGCGAGTTCCGCGCACTCCCTGACCCCGAAGACGGCCATGCAGCTCGGGCGCTCAGGGCTGGCAGTCCAGTCGCGGTGACCGAGGCCAAGCTCGATCCAAGGGTGGAGCCGACCCTTCGAGAGCTCGACGTCGAAACTGCGGTCTGGCTTCCCATGGTTGGCGAGCACCGCGTGCTTCGGGGGGTTCTCATTCTGGCCCGCTGTCGTCCGCAAGCCTTTGCCGCAGCGGACGTCGATCTGCTGAGCACCATGGCCTACCGAGTGGGGCTGTTGGTGGAACGTGCGCACGCCGAACGCGAGCGCCAACTGCTCGAGCTCCGCGTACGTCAGGCCGAGAAGACCGAGAGCCTCGGTCGCATGGCGGCAGCCGTAGCGCATCGATTCAACAACATGCTCGGTGTCGTGTTGGCTGGCCTCGACTTAGCGCTCGAGGAGCTACCGAGACCGCACGCGACTCGCGATGATCTCGTCCGAGCGCGCGAAGCTGCCCTGCGCGCCGCAGAGACCGGCGAGCTCATGCTCACCTACATTGGTCAAAGCACGGGTGAACGGGAGCTCGTCGACCTAGCTCAGCAGGTGCGGACCGGTCTACCGGGACTGCAGGGCGCCCTGCCCGGGCACGTGGGGATGAAGGTGGAGCTCGGCAGCGTCGCCCTGATGGTAACGGCGAATCCACCGCAACTCCTGCAGATGCTGGGCCACCTCGTGACCAATGCCGCCGAGGCGATCGGCGCGAGAACCGGGGAAATCCGCCTTACCCTGAGCACGGTACCGAGCCATGCGGTGCACTTGGAGGGAACCCCGTCTGCGAACTGGGCGTCCAAGGCGACCACCTACGCTTGTCTCGAACTATCGGACACGGGCTGCGGCATGTCGAACGAGACCCTCGGAAAGATCTTCGACCCATTCTTCACCACCAAGTTCGTGGGGCGGGGGCTGGGTCTCGCGGTGGTACAGGGGACGGTCCGTGCCCATGGAGGTCAGATCACGGTCGAGAGTGACCTTGGCCGTGGCACCACGGTTCGGGTCTATCTGCCGCTGGCGCAACCCGTGGTCGAGCCCTCCACGCCCCCAGTACCCCTTCCGTTGCCCCGCCTCCCCGGCAAGCCGCTGGTGCTCGTGGCCGAAGACGAGGTAACGCTGCTCCGCAGCACCCAGCGGATTCTGAAAGGCATGGGCTGCGAGGTCCTGACCGCCGCAGACGGCGTGGATGCGGCCGCTCAGTTCCGTTCTCGAATGCGTGACATAGGGCTCGTCATCCTGGATCTCGCGATGCCGCGGATGGACGGCTGGGCTGTGTTCGAGGTCATTCGCCAGTACAGCCGGGACGTTCCCGTCATCATTGCCAGCGGTTACGACGAGTCCCATGCCATGCAGGGGCACCCGAGACACCCCTCGGTCGTGTTCCTGCACAAACCCTACGCGGTCGCCGAGTTGCGTCAGATAGTCGATCGGTTCATCTCTGCGAGCTCCCCGTCCTGAGCACCCGAGCGCCTGCTGACCGCCGGCCGAAGACGATGCGCAATCTTTCGCACTCCCTTGGCCCAGGCGAGGCGGGCTAGGGTTGAAGCACGATGAACGTCAACCTGCTGATCGACGCGATTGTCCGCCAGACAACGGTGCTCATCGCTCAGCTTGCAACGGCGGGGGGGGCGCGGGCCACTCTCGCACATACGGCCAACCAGGTCTTCGAGGACCTCGTCAGAGAGCTCAAAGACCAAGGACTGGGCAACAAGGTCATCGCCGACATGTTCGGCATGGCCCTGCGTACCTATCACCACAAGCTCCAGCGACTCGGAGAGAGCTCGACAGTGCGGGGCGCGTCGCTGTGGAGTGCCGTGCTGGCCTACGTCGAAGAGGGCGGGTCGGTTCTTCGGGCGGACGTCCTTCGGCGGTTCGCGCGCGACGATGAACGCCTGGTCCGCAGCGTCTTGGCAGACCTCGTCGACTCTCGGTTGGTGTTTCGCACCGGGCGAGGGGACTCCACGGTATACCGCACGCCCCGGGAGGGTGATATCCCCGAAAGCGATGGCGACCCGGTGCGCAGTTGGATCAACCTGGTTTGGACCGCGGTTCATCGTTTCGGACCGCTGTCCGCTCCTGAGCTCGCCGAGCATGTCGCAGCAGATCGGCGAGCCCTCGACTCAGCACTGGAGACGTTAATCCGAGAGGGTTCCGTGTCGGTCTCGGGTGACGGCGAGCTCGCTCGGTACCAGAGCGCGCATTGCGTGCTGCCGCTCGGGGACCCGGCTGGCTGGGAGGCGTCGATCTTCGACCACTACCAGGCGATGGTCACGGCTCTCTGCACCAAGCTTCGGATCGGCCAGCTGCGCGCTGAACTCACCGACGTCATCGGGGGCAGCACCTATCACTTCGACGTCTGGCCTGGGCACCCGCATCACGACACGGTCTCTTCCCTGCTGCGCTCATTTCGCGCGCAAGCAGCCGAGCTTCGCCAGAAGGTCGATTCGTACAACGAGTCTCACGTTGCCCCCCCCGAGGGCGCGCGGCGCTTCACGACTTACGTCGGCCAAACCGTCATCGATCCGGAACTCGAAGGAGAGAATTCATGAGCTTCTGCCTATCGCGCCATCGGTTGCTGTTCGCCGAGCTCGCCCTGCTCGCATGCTGGCCGCTCGGTTGCGGGGGCCAGTCCACGCAGCGGCTCGGCGGCGAGACCAACTGGCTGTCGCACTGCCAAAGCGACACGGACTGCCGAATCGGTGAGTGCATCTGTGGGGCTTGCTCCGCGACGTGCGAGACCGATGATGCCTGTGCTGATCTTCAAGGGGCCGGCTGCGCCTTGAGCGGCGAACCAGCGTACAGTGCCCAGTGTGGCGCCTCCGCGCCAACAACGTCCGGGGTTTGTCTTCCGGAATGCGAGACCCGAGCGGACTGTGGCTCCGACCAACAGTGCGTCGACGCGAAGTGTATCTTGCAGGCAAGCGCCGTTGGAAGCGTCTGTCCTGACGGCAGCGACGGCTCGCGCTTCGGCGACCAGAGCCCGGACCCAACCGACACCTATCTCCAGGATTGCGCGAATCCGCTCGCTCGAGAGTACTATCGTGTCTTCGCAACCGAGGCGGGAACGGCGTACATCTATCCCGCGCCCGGCGCGAGTCAGACGATCCTCGAAGCCTGCACGGCGACCGACAGCCCCATCACGACAATCCTAACCGAATACGGTCTTTGCGAGAACAGCGAGGCGGCCGCAGCCAACTCGATGACCCCCGAGGACGCAACGGCGCTCGCGCGGTACCTCCACCAACACCTGGTCTTCGCGCCGAACGCCAATGGCATCGCTCCGACCGCGCTGGCTTCGGACATCTATCAAGTGTGTCTGAGCGACGCAGCGTTCGCTGCGGGAGTGATGGCCGAACGCTGCAGCTTCGAGATCGGAGCGGTCGAGTCGGGGTCGCGCTCAGAGCAGGGCTGGACATTCAACCGAGAGCAGGCGGTCGTAACGGCACTCGCGCTCAATGACCTCTATGGCGTTGCGCAGAGCGACCAATGCGACCGCCTGGGCGCCCGAGCGCAGTTCGAGCTGGGCCAGGGGCTTGGAGCCTTGGATCTCTCGTGTAGCGCTCCCGAGGATTGCTCACTGAAGTACGCTGAAGTAGGTTGCCTGTCGGACTGCGGTCGAGTCGCCTCGGTGGCGAGCGAATCGGAACGCACCGCTCTGATGACCCAGGTCGAGGGTAGCGTCTGCGCCGCGTACGCCGAGGCTGAGTGCCCAGAGGTCCTGGCACTTCCCTGCTACCCGATGTTCGTCGATTGCGTCGATGGGCTGTGCCGGGAGGTGGAGACACCCTAGAGAGGAACGGCCGTGGGGCAGGTGGACCGAATTGTCTCGCCCCACGGATTCTTCGACTGGGGATCATCTGGCGCAGGTGGATGCGCAGTCTCGACAGTCGCGGCATTGCTGACACCGTGGCTCGTATCGCCGGTGGAGACAGGCGCCATCCGGAACCGAGCAGTCCAGGCCTGCGCCGCTCGTCAGGACGATCTTGTCCTCGGGACAAGCGCAATCACAGTCGTACTCCCCGCGCGACGAAGCCTGCGCAGCAACGGCGACCTCCGTAGCAACTTGGAGCAAGGTGACGTCGAGCGCCATGGCTGATCTCATCGTCTCAGCGTCGGCATCGTTGCCTGCGGCGATGAGCGTTGCGCACCCTGGCAGCGAGCTCACCAACACCCCAGCGCGGAGTGCGGCGAGGATCCACCATCCACTGACCCGGCGCGCGGTTCTCGACGACATGGCGGCCAGATCAGCAAGCTTCGTGCCGGTGTGGGATCACCCAGGATTCCATGACTATTCACAGCGAGCACGGGGACTGTGGCTCGCCAGCAACGACCAGCGTGTCGCCCGATTGCCTCAGGTGTTGGCGCCCGGCAACGTCGGGTCCCGACGCCGGCACGGGGCTTGCTGAATGTGTGTCAGCCCACAGAGGTAAACCATGCTTAGACACTTCACAGTCCTTGAATCAGCGGGTCTTCTTGTTGCGCTTGCCCTTTCCTGTGCCGCCTGTGGCACAGACCCAGCCGCGCAGACTGGCACACCAGAGTCCGGTGATGGCACAGGTGGCGGTAGCGAGGCCACGGGAGGTCAAGGCTCGACAAACGAAGACCAAGGCGCAGCAACCGGACCCGTGGAGTGGCCCCCAAACACCGACATCATACCTGACGAACTGAAGCAGTCCCTTTCGGACGCTGCTGCGATGTCCGAAACGACCATGACCTCGGTCTACGCAGCTCCGGCGCCAACGCCGCTCGGATACGATACCAACGCCGCGACGGGGCTGGACCTCATCCAGAGCTCGTCCCTTGCGCTCAATGATGCCGAGCTCGCAGCCCTTTCCGCCAATGGACTGGTGATCTCCAAGCGCGTGCGGTTCCCTTCGTTTTCCTACGGTTACAAGACCATCTACGCCGCGGATCTGCCCGTCTACGTCTCGGCGGACTCGCTTCTCGAAGCCGTGCACCGCAACTTCGACCACCTGCTGAAGTCGACCGAGGCGGAATTTCTCATGGACGACCTTGGTGACCTGCTCACCGGCATGCGGGCGCGGCTTCACGGTGCGTTCTCGGATCCCCAGCTCACCAAAGACTTGGACCTGTATTTGACCGTGGCCGCGAGCCTCCTCGAGGGAGCCGCGCAGCCACCCGAGGTCGCAGAGAACGTCGACTCCATCGCGAACCTCTTCGCTCTCGCGACGGCTGCCAGCGGCCACAGTGAGGTTGAGCTCTTCGGTGTCGCGCGGGACGAGGACTTCTCCCAGTTCAAGCCGCGCGGGCACTACACGGATACTGAGGTCCTCTCGCGATACTTCCGAGCGATGATGTGGCTTGGCCGCGTCGATCTGCGAATCATCGAAACGCAATTCGACGGTTCTCAGGTCTTCAACCGAAGGCAGTTCGACGCCGCCGTGGCACTGCGCCAGCTCATGGGAGATTGGGGCATGCCCCTCTGGCAGACCATGGACACGACGATCGGCGCCTTCGCTGGCGAACACGACAGCATGACTCCCAAGGACATGGGTGGGCTCATGCAAGCGCTCGGCGTCACCACGCTTTCGGAGGCGGACGCGCTATCCAACCAGCAGATCGTCGACGAGCTCATAAGAGGAGGTTGGGGCCAGCAGCGCATCGCAAGCCGTATCATCACGAATGGCACGGGAGAGACGTTGCCGCAGGATCGCAGTTTCCTCATCTTCGGACAACGCTACACGGTGGACAGTCACACCTTCGTCAACGTCACCTTCGATCGCGTCGCGGACCGGGCCATGCCGAACCCGCTCGACGTGGCGTTTGCCGCATTGGGCAACGACTCCGCACTGTCCTTGCTCGCTCCAGAGTTTGGCAACGAATCCTACGTGCGAGGCCTTGCGCAGACTCGCGTATTGGTCGACGCTCATGAGGATGACTACTGGAACGGCAGCCTCTATACCCGTTGGCTTGGCGTCCTGCGCACCTTGTCACCCAGCAGTGAGGCTGACTTGCCCGGCGTGCCTGCCACGCTAGCTTGGCAGAAGCGCATACTTGCCACTCAACTCGGATCCTGGGCAGAGCTCCGCCACGATACCATCCTGTACGCGAAGCAATCCTACGCGACCGGGTTCACTTGCGAATTCCCCGATGCCTACGTCGATCCCTATCCAGAGCTCTATGCCAGGCTCGGCGCTTTTGCTGACGCGGTCGGAGCGGTCTCTGCGGATTGGCCCGATGAAGCCGCATCCCTGCGCGCGGCCACGCAATCTTGGGCCGCGCAGTTCAAGACCGTCATGACCAACCTTGGAACCATGGCGCAGAACCAGCTGACGGGCACACCTCATTCGGAAGAGCTTCTCGCTTTCATCAACGAAGCGGTGCGGTGGGATGAGGAACCGGGGTGCGGCGATCCGTTCATCACGAACACCTCGGGCTGGTACTTCGATCTCTACATCAACCGCGCCCAGTCCAACGAATACGATCCGACCGTCGCCGATGTACATACGCAGCCAACGGACGAAGGCGGCAATGATGTCGGGCGCATCTTGCACGTCGGAACGGGAAGGCCACGTCTGATGGTCGTGACAGCCGAGACTTGCGAAGGGCCGCGCGCCTATGCCGGTCTTGCAATGGCCTACGGCGAGCTCATCACGGAGGATTGGGCGCGCCTAACGGACGAAGAGTGGTCGTTTCAGACCGACACGACCTTCCCGGACGTGGCTTGGATGAGCGACGTGGCGGTCGAGTAGGACAACTCGTTCATCCGCGCTCCGCCGTAGACCTTGCGCAGGGCGTGCAGGACGACCTGTCGCAAGGCGGCGCGACTGGGGGGCTACACACCCGGCAAGGGGCTCACGTTGCCCCCCTGGCACGCAAACTCGCGTATCGCACTGGCGATATGGACAAGCTCATGACGTTCGAGCCACCACCCATTCGGAATACACATCATGGTCGAAGTGAACTCATCGACGTTGGGAAGCGATACGCTGGCGTCCGGCGAGAATGCAGCAAATCGGTCGTTTCTCGCGTGGACCTGAGAAACCATCACGTTCTTCTGCAGCATGAAGGCCCTGAACTCCTGCCGCCTGTCGGCGTGGATGGTGTAGAGCCAGCACGCCGACTTGCGGTCGGCCTTCCCCGGTATCGTCCGGATACCGGGAAGTCCTTGGAGAGCGGCGTCGAAGAACGTCGCATTGTCGCGTACCCGTAGGAGCAGATCATCAATGTACTTCAGTTGCTCGATGCCGATGGTTGCTGCGACATCGTTCATCACGGAAATTCGTGCTCGCTGACTCAGACAACCCAACCGCAGGCCTCGAAGCGGTCGGCCATATCGCCCCACAGCATGAGCTGCCAGTCAGGCGTCGTCACCGTCTGGATGACCGTGCCGTCGACCGAGCAGGTGCACTCCGCCGTGCAGGTCCAGAGGGTTTCGCAGCGAACAGCGTAGGTGTGACCGTCTTCGCAGGTGCCTTCTGCAGCCGGCAGCATTGCCAAGTAGGCGTCCGGGGTGCCCCCCTCGCCCGGTTCAAGTGACCCGCTGGGTTCGCCGCAGCTCTGATACAGGCCTCCATCGACACCAGTCTTGTCGGGATATGCCACGGCCACATGCGACGTATCTTCGGAGCACTCGTCTCCGACCCAGACGTCGGCGCAGTCCGTGGCCGGATCCGTCGTCGGATTGTCAGCGAGGCAGTCGATGAACGGTGCTGCATTCTCCTGACACTCCTCGGGTGCGAGGGCTGCTACTTCGCTGCAGTGCATGATCGTACCGTCATCGACCGTCGGCTCATTGCAGTAGGCGCCATAGTATTTGTAGAGGACATTGGCGACGCCGAAGTCTCCGTCGATTTCCGCCTGCGCGTGAACGTCGTCTTTCGTCGCCTCCAGTGACTCGCAAGCGACGTCGAGAGTCAAGGCGGCCTCCGAGCTGGCTCCCTCGTCTTCATTCCGTTCGTCGGAAAGCCCCTGATTGCTGGACTCCTCTGCCAGATCTCGGTACTCCGAGCAGCCCATCATCACGAATCCCACGATCCCGATCCACTTGATCATAAAGCAGCCTCCTTGGCTCCTACGACTACTGGTTGCGGCGACCCGTAGGATCCTTCACCGTCGCGGTGATTATTTCGCACAGCCGCGCTCCAGCAACGCCCGAGCCCGGTTGGCGTAGATGCCCTGAGGCTGTTCGGCGAGCAGTCGGCGCACCAGCGCCGTGGCCCGCTCCGTCTGCCCCAAGCGACACAGTGCCCCGATCTCCACGAGGTCGCGCTCAGGCCCGAGCAGTGGACGCGAGAACCGTGCCCGATATCGCCGGATTTCTTGCAGCGCGAGCGCAGGGTCGGTGGCCAGCGCGCCGCGTGCCCCTTCGAGCAGTGCCGCCTCGGCCTGCAGTTGGCTGCTGCTCGCCCCAGGCGCCGACGGCGGCCGCACGATGGGTTCAGCCGCTGACTCTTGCGCCACGTCGAGCTCCTCAACTGGAATCGTCTCGATGTCCGTTACTGGCGCCCGCGCTGCCCGCACGCGGGCAGGGGCGACGATGCTCGATGCTGGCGGCGCCGCAGCGAGCTCAGCGTCGCTGGCGTGATGCGCCACCCCGTAGACCCCCGCTGCGCCGACGCCCGTCGCGACGACGATTGAAGCGAACTTGCCAAGCGTGGCCTTCGCCAAACCCGGGACCGCAGTAGCGGTCGTCGTGCCAAGGGCACCGTGGCCCAGGGCTGCCCCGAGCGCGCCCAGGGCTTCGGGAGGGATCGCCGTCGGTAGCGGCACTGACTGAAGAGCCTCGAGCAAACGCCCGCTCGTCGTGGGATCTTCGAGGAGACGCTGTGGATCAGTCATGGTGAGTCTCCTTCGTCCGCGGCCGGAGCTCCGTCGAACCTGCCCTTCACGCATTGGCGTGCCGTGTGGAGCCGCGAGTACACCGTACCAACCGGCACGCCAAACAACTCCGCGATGCTGGCGCAGCTCTCCCCCTCGAGCTCGAACAGCACGAACGTGGCCCGTAGTTCGGGCGAGAGCGTGGCCAGGGCCGCTTGCAGAATCTCAAGCGATTCGCGGTGCTCGCAGACGGACTGTGGTGTCGTTGCGTCGACCAAATCCCGATCATTGAGGCTCTCGGCGCGCCTCCGACGCTTGAAACCCTGGGCTGTGCGCACCGCGATACCGAAGAGCCAGGTCGAGAACTTCGCCCGCTCGACGTCGAACTCGTCGAGCTTGCGGTGGGCTACCAGGAACACCTCTTGAAGCGCGTCGTTCAACTCACTCGGTCGGACCCCGAGCCGCTGCAGTGAGCGCCAGACGAAATCCGCGTGCCGTCGGTACTCGAGATCGAGCGAAACCCGGGCAGGCTCCGCAAGTGGGGAGCTTTCGGCAAAAGAGGTCAATGCAGCATGATTGCAGGCTGCTGCGAAGTCCTTCACTCGACTTCCCAGATTGCCAGCATTTCGGCCCGTGCACCGAGCCAAGGCTGGCGCCAAACGACGTCGGAAGCGTTCCGGACGCGGAACTCCCACCGCTTCAGCCTCAACTCTGCGCTGAGACCAGCGGCAACGCCCAGCGGCCCCACCAGCCGAACCCTGACATGGGTTCGGCCCTGGAGGCCGAGATAGTAGGAATCGCCAGGATCGAGCGGCTGCGGATTGAGAGCGTAGCTGTGTAGTACCCCAAGAGCTGGCCCTACATCGCTTCGCCAATGCCACCGCTCGGCGAAGGCAACTGACGGCCCAAGACCCAGCCAGCCTTCCGAAAGACTGAAGGCAAAGATGGCCCCATCACGCCCCCTGCTCTCTTCCTTGAGCCACAGAGCGCCGGCAGCCGCCTCCCAGCCATCGAACACCTCGAGCCCCATCGCAAGCGCGCCACCCTTGCCCAGCTCGGGGAGATCATGGTAGCCGAAAAGGGCTCCAGCGCCGAGCCAAGCCGTTCGTCCGCGCTCAGGCGCAGGCGTTACGCAGGGCGGGCAAGGCGACCTGTCGCAAGGCGGCGCGACTGGGGGGGCTACCTGGGGTGGGGGCTCGAGCGGGGTTGGCGGTGCGACGCTGGGCTCTGATTGGAGCAGTAGACTGAGCGTGAACGCGACCGCATCGACAATCTCGTCGCACGTGTTGGCGTCGCCCCCGATCGAGCGCGTGGTCGCGACGCCGTCCGTCACGATGCCGATTTCGGCCTGGTACTTGCCGTCCACGCGCCGCAGTCGCACGTCGAATCGCGGAGATGTGGGCTCGTCGAGTGGATCGTGCCCCATTCGCGCAACGAGCCTGCTGCGCAGAGCCTCGCTGGCGGGGCATTCCACCGCCCCTTCTTCGATGGTCCAACTCAGCGAATTCTGCTGCGGAGGCACCTCGCCCGTCGCTACGCCGGGGATCAGGGCCACGGCCAATACCGTCCAAAGGAAGCTCGCGGGGTAGACACCGACTGGGTTCATCACGTGGCGCGAGTATAGCCGCGCCGATCCTGAGCAGCGAAAAGAGAGAGTGAGAGGACCGCACCGGACACGACGAGCGGCGCATCGGGAACCCGAAACCAGTCGGGAGATCGGTCGAAGGCCGCGAAGCCGGAAGCGTCGCACCGGATGCCGGGACCCTGCGGGGCCTGGGGTCTCAGGAAGACCCCGGAAAGCAGACGGAATCTTGTTCGAGCAGATCTCGGGACCCGAGAGGTTTGACCTGCCGTCACCCCGGAGGGGGCAGGCCAAACCGTTCGAGAATCACGCTCGCCGATGAAACCGTGCCGGACCAGAGTAGACAGCTGATTCACCGCGACTGCGGCGCTCACGTGCCCCGAGCGGAGCGCGTCGGCAGCGCCACTGTCTCGACAGAGCGTCACCCTGAGGGCGCCCCATCAAGACAGCGGCGCGGTACTTGGGGTCGAAGCACCGAGCGACGGCTGCGCTCGCGTCGACCTGCGAGGCAATGCGCGCCCGTTTCCCGGGGCGGCCCCTGCCCCCGCCAAGGACCTGGATTTCGAGGGCAGGACGCACCCCGACCGAACGCGCGAGCAGCGCGGGATCGTTGCTGCCGCGCCGAGACTCGCGGGCAACGTGGGTCTTCGGGTTTCTCCCGACGTTCTCCAGACCTCTCCCCAACGTCGGAACGGCAGAGCGCTTCAATCAGGGCGTGATGTCACACTCCGCGGGCAGGTTCGCCGGATCGACGTCACGATCCACCGTACAACCGGGGAGCACCGGCAGCGCCCCCTGCTGCTCCAGAGTGCGAAGCAGCGGAGCGGTGCTGAAGGGCGAGAACACGCCCCAGAATGATTCGTTGCCCAGGCGGTTATCCAGCTCCACGCTCGACTCGAGCGCCAGGTTCCGAGACGCCGACACTTGGCGGGCGACGCCGTCGCCGGGATAGTACTCGGTCGCTGCCGAACTCCCGTCGCGACTCAGGATCGCCAGATAACGCGGTCGACTCGTCGCCACGACGAACCGCAGCTTGTCTCCTGGCTGAACCGTCTCACCGTCTTGGCCGGGCGACACACGGCCACCTCGCGATACGAAGAAACCAATGCGAGCATCGCCCTTGAACCGAGTCCCCGTGCCGCGAGCGCTGCTATCCGGGCCCGGCCCGGTCCCAGACGGGCCTGAGGCGGTGCTCGACGTGTTCTCCCGCCCGCCCATGACCAGAGCGAAGGCGGCGGCCGCCGCCAGCGCGGCCAACCCCGTCCCCCACCCCAGAGGTCCCTGGCCACGTTTCGCTCGCACTCGGCGAACCCCGCTATCGGCGACCCGAGCTCGGTCAATGGTTTGCTCCACGGGAAAGCGCTCGACGAAGTCCGCCGCCAGCACCTCGAGCGCCCTGGCGCGGGTTCGACACCGATCGCAGCGCTGGAGGTGCGCCTCCAGCGCCCGAACCTGCTCCGTATCGAGCTCCTTGGCTCGCCATTCGTCGAACTGCAGGGGGGTGATGCACCCATCCGGTATGCGCTTCGCCAACCGCGTAATCATAGAGCCGCCTCCCTCTCGCTCGACCAGCTCTCGAGCCGCTGAAGCAAGTGACCGACGTGGCTGTGGGAACACCCGAGGATCCGGGCGATCTCGCGGTGGGTCAAGCCGTCCACGATGTAGAGCACCGCGGCGTGAGCAAGCTCGTTGGGCATCGTCTTGATCGTGTTCTGCAAGAGCAGAAGCTCTTCTGGGCTGAGCGCGGAGTCAGCCGTGGCCTCGCTCGTCGTCATGAGGTTCTCCCGCCGCAGGCGATCGCGGTTGCTCTCACTCCGCAAGCGGCTCAGGCACGCGTTGGTGGTCATTCGATAGAGGAAGGTCGCGAGCGCAGCGCGCCCCTGAAACTGATCCAGATCTTCATAGAGCGACAGGAATACCTCCTGGAGGATTTCCTGAGCGTCGGCGTCCGTCCCAAAGAACTGTAGTCTCGTGGACCACAAGTGCGTCAGCACCAGGTGTGGCAGGCTCGATCCCCCCCAGTTCGCAGCCAGGGGAGGAGACCGAGGCCATCGATAGTACCCGCGAAACCAGCGGTTAGGCAGGCCACGGCGCAGCATACATGCAACTGACGTGCCGTACCTCTTCCGGAGTGCGTGCCTTAATGGTTCGCTCCGCAACGTGCGTGGGCGTTTAGGGGCTTACCCTCGAAGCCAGGGCGAACGTAGAGCTGGTTCACCGGGTCGACGGTGGCAGGTTCTGGATGAATATCACGGGCAATCAACTCCGCAGTGTGTTCGACGCCATGCACGATGGGGTCGTGGGGGCAGACCTGAGCACGACTCGTTTGTGCTTCGCCAACCGCGCCATGTGCGTCCGCACGGGCTACTCGGCAGACGAGCTTCTTGGCCTCTCGGTCGCCGCTCTGCACCCGCCAGGCGCGGTCGAGTCGACCATGGAAGCCTTCGGCAACCTGGCAAGCGGAGCCGTCAGCACGGCGCTCAACATCCCGGTGCAGCGCAAGGACGGTTCCGTGTGGCACGTGGACGTCAGCGCGGCTCTCACCGAGGTGGATGGCGAGAAGATGCTGGTGGGGATATTGCGCGACGCAACCGAGCGGCGCCTCATCGAGGCCGACCTCCAGCGTACCAGCGAGGATCTCGACCGGTGCTTCAGAATGAGCCTCGATTTGCTCTGTGTTATCGACGCCGACGACCGTTTTTGTCGGCTCAGCCTGGAATGGGAGAGGGCACTCGGCTACGACCCACGCGAGCTGATTGGCACTCGGTATATTGAACGAGTACACCCTAACGACCGAGCAGCCACGCTCGAGACCCTAAGGCTCTCGCGCCAAACCGTGGTGGAGGGGTTCATCAACCGGATACGGCACCGCGATGGCACGTGGCGATGGCTGGAGTGGCGCTGTTTTCCGAGCGGTGACCGGATCTCCGCAGTAGCCCGCGACATCACCGAGCACATGGCGGCGGAGGCACGCTCGCTGGAAACGACCCTACGTTTCGAGGCTGCGTTCCGGGCGAGTCCCATTGCGATCGTCATCGTCCGAGTGAGTGACGGCCGTTTCGTCGATATCAACCCGGCCGCAACGGCGATATTCGGTTGGGCTCCGAAGGATGTCATTGGACGCACCGCTCGAGATATCGACCTGTGGGTGAGGGCCGAGGACCGCACTAGCATCGCGGCGGATGCCGCCGAGCACGCCGGCCAGGTCGACCACCGCGAGGTTCCCCTGCGGCACAAGGACGGCCACATCGTGCAGTGCTCGGTCTCCCTCCGAGAGATCGTCATCTCCGATGTCCCGCATCTCATGTTTCTCTGCTTGGACATCACGGAGCGGCAGCAAGCGGAGAAGAACCTCCTGCGTGCACAGAAACTGGAATCGATCGGGATCTTGGCTGGCGGCATCGCCCATGACTTCAACAATCTGCTCACGGGGTTGTTCGGCAATCTCGAGCTGGCCCAGGACTCCATCCGGCAAGGGGATCGGGGCGACGCGCTAGCCTCCCTCGAGGTATCGCTGGGCGTCATCGAGCGGGCGCGCGAGCTCACCCGCCAGCTCCTCACGTTTTCCAAAGGAGGCGCCCCCGTCAAAGCGCCCGGTAGCCTCGTCGACGCGGTTCGGCAGTCGGTGCACGTCGCACTGAGCGGCTCCAACGTTCAGGCGGAGATCGCCTGCAGTGAAGACATCTGGCCTTGCGAGTTCGATCCGGGACAGATCCAACAGGTCCTCGACAACCTCGTCATCAACGCCAAGCAGGCGATGCCAGACGGGGGAGTCCTGCACGTACGAGTCGACAACGTCAGAATCGCGACCGCGTCGCCGACGCGGCTCGCGCCCGGTCGCTACGTCCGTTGCAGGTTCACTGACCAAGGCCCGGGAATTCCGCGGGAAGACCTCACAAGGATCTTCGACCCCTTCTTCACGACGAAGCCTGGTGCTGGAGGGCTCGGCTTGGCCACTAGTTGGTCCATCGTCCAACGGCACAGCGGGCATATCGGAGTGGAATCGGACGAGGGAAGGGGGGCCGTTTTCACGATCTACTTGCCGGCAAGCAATGTGACCGTGGTTCCCCCCGAACCGCCACACGCCGCGACCCCAACGGTGCAACCAAGGGTTCTCGTCCTCGACGACGAGCCCTACATCCGGACCCTTGCGGAGCGCATGCTGGGCACGCTCGGCTACTCCGTGCAAGTAGCAGAAACCGGGGAACAAGCCCTCGACTCGCTCGTAGCCGCCGAAACGGCGGGGCACCCGTTCGACGTCGCCATCCTGGACCTCACCGTGCCTGGCGGGTTCGGAGGACGCGAAGTGATGGCGCGTCTCAGAAACGCCTGCCCGGGCTTTGCCGCCATTGCCACCAGTGGCTACGCTGACGACCCGGTCATGGCGGAGCCCGAGCGGTACGGGTTCCGTGCGAGCCTCGGCAAGCCCTATCGGAGACAAGAAGCCGCGGCCGTACTCCAGCGGGTCCTCGCGCAGACAGCGACGGCTCGCCGCTTGCCCGAAGGGAGAGGCCGTCACCCGGGGTAGTCGTCGATCGGCCCTCGAGCGGACCGGGGATTGCGTTCTCATAACCCGAAGGTCGGAGGTTCAAATCCTCCCCGCGCAACCAAAAGCCTCGAAGTCGAACTTCGGGGCTTCGTCGTTTTGTACGGCGCCTAGCACACGGTGGCGGGGTTTTCCCTGCGGTGTGCGCGTCCGGCGGATCCAGGGGACATAACCGGCTCGGCCGGGTGAGGGCGCGCTGAAGAGGATTCGGCGCGACTCTCAGACTCTCGGAGGGCCGACCACGGCCGACGTGGAGGATGGGCCAACTACTGCCCGAAACTCCCAGGGACCCATCCGCCTAGCTCGGTTTCTGGCGGAGTTTCGCGAGACTGCCTCAGACTGCCTGCCGAGCTTCGCTCGTCAGAATCTGGGGACCCGGAGCGGAGCGTAGGGGGGGTGCGTGAGCATCGGAAGCGCAGCGTAACACAGCCCCCCCCCACCCCAGGCTCTGCTCCGGCTTCGCCTTCGCAGCCTGGGGACCCAGCCGAGATCGGCGAGTGTCGCCACAGCAAAGATCCCGGCAGCAGTGCTAGAAGGAATCGGTGACGAAATCCAATCCGCAGAGTGTTCGTTTTTCCCCGGCATCAGACCCAGCGCGGACGCTCGAGAATGGACAGCACCCAGGCTGCTGGGCTCGTAACCACCTGGTCATGCACGGCGTCGGCGATTCTGTGTGCTCGCTCTGGATCTGGTTTCCTTTTCTGTTGCTCGGGTCTCCGGCCTGTGGAGGCCGCTCGGGACTTCTTGCCGACGAGGAAGGGGAGCGGACAATGCTGGGTGGCCGCGGGCCAACAGGAGGGGCGGGCCAGGGGGGCGCCACTGTCGGAGGGTTCGGTGCCGAAGGCGCTGTCGATCAGGGCGGCGCAGCCTTCGGCGGCAGTCCAGGACTCGGTGGTACGGGCTCGGGTGGGCGGGACGGCGCAGCTACGGGTGGTTTCACGGTCGGTGGGACCGGTGCGGGGGGAGCGCTTCTTGGGGGAACGGGACCGGGCGGCGTGAGCTCCGGAGGAACGGGGCCCGGCGGTGCGCAGCCGGGTGGCGCGCCGAGCGCTGGGGCTGCTCACGGTGGAGCCGCCGGCATGGCAGGTTGCATCGTTGCGGGTGAAGGACAAGGAGGCGCTGCCGCGGGTACCGCAGGGACGAACGGCGGATCGAGTGGCGAGGGGATTTCCGGTGCGGGGGAAGCGGGCACTGCGGGCGAGGCGGCCCAAGGCGGTGGCGCGGGTGAGGGCAGCGTCGCCGGTGGGACCGCGGGTACCGCGGGGGCGCCCAATCTCTGCGAACGAGATTCCTGTGAGAATGGCGGGGAATGCCTGATGCATCGGGGCCGGAGCATCTGCAGCTGTGGTCCAGGGTTCTTCGGAGATCGCTGTGAGCTGGAAACCCGGGCGATCGCCAGCGGGGACGCGCACACCTGTGTCCTGCTGGATGACGGTACGATCACCTGCTGGGGCTCCAACCAGTACGGACAGTGCGCGCCGCCCGAAGGAACGTTCATTCGCGTTGCTTCGGGTGGCAGCTCCTCTTGCGCAATCCGCTCGGACGGTAGCGTGACGTGCTGGGGGCTGGACTCCAATGGTGAAGGTACGCCACCTGACGGGACATTCCTGGACGTCGCGACGGGACCCGGACACAGCTGCGGCATCCTGTCGGATGGCAGCGTGGCTTGCTGGGGTTGGAACGCCCAAGGACAGTGCTCACCACCCGAGGGGTCGTTCGTCGCTATCGCGGTGGGCTACCGCCACAGCTGCGGGCTCCTGTCGGATGGCAGTGTCAGCTGCTGGGGCGACGACGAAGCTCGGCAGTCTTCGCCTCCCGACACGACGTTCACCGGGATTGCCGCCGGGTACGGCCACAGTTGTGGCATTCTCTCTGACCAGAGCTTGGTCTGCTGGGGTGATGACACGGAGGGTCAATCCTCGGCGCCCGCTGGATCGTTTACGCAGATCGTTGCCGGCCAGCGTCACAGCTGCGGCCTCCTTTCGGACGGCACCGTGACCTGCTGGGGGGACGAATCCTCCGGGCGGACCTCACCCCCAGAGGGAACATTCAGCGCCATCGCCGCGGGCCGGGAACACAACTGCGGGATCCGCAGCGACGGCGCGCTCTTTTGCTGGGGTGCCGACGATGCGGGCAAATCCTCCCCTCCCTACGGAGTCTTCACCAAGATCGCGGCAGGGCCCTACCGCGAATGCGGCATCCGCGTGGACGGTAGCCTGAGCTGCTGGGGCTACAACCCGAATGGAACAAGCCCACTCCCACAGGGCACTTTCACCGACCTCGTGCTGGGCGCTGGCCATGGTTGCGCCCTCGACTCCCAAGGCACCGTTACCTGCTGGGGTCAGAACGGCTTGGGCCAGGCTTCGCCTCCAGAGGGAACCTTCACCAAGCTGGCGGCGGGCGACGCACACAGCTGTGGTCTGCTCACCGACGGCACGCTGACCTGCTGGGGCCGCAACGTGGATGGCGAGGCCTCGCCTCCCGAGGGCCAGTTCACGACCGTGGTCGCCGGCAACTACCTGAGCTGCGGCCTGCAGTCGACCGGGACCATCGACTGCTGGGGCGACTCCCATACGCAGGCGCCCCCGGAGGGGACCTTCGACGCGCTCTCGCTCGGCTACTCAGTCGCCTGCGGTGTCCGCACCGACGCTGGTCTGGCCTGTTGGGGATCTTTCTCCAATGCTCCTGAGGGCAGCTTCCTAGCCGTAGCGGCAGGCTGGCATCACGCCTGCGCGCTCGACCAGAACAACAACGTCAGCTGCTGGGGGAACAACGAAGGGCGCGGCAGTCTGATGCCTCCCGCGGAGCGGTTCACCCAGCTGACGTCGGGCGTCTACCACGTCTGTGCCCTCCGGTACGATGATCTGCGGGTGCGTTGCTGGGGTGAGATGGCGCGATGAAGCACCACCGTATCGCCTGTCCTGGCTCCCTTCATCATCCGTCGGTCACGCCACCTCCGATAGTGATGATGAAGTCCATTCAATACCGGAAACGTCACGACATTTCCTCCCGCGTTGGAGGGCTGTACTCGCCTTGCTTGAGGGATCCGTTGTTCGATGCCTTGATGCGGACGCTGGAAGTTGAAATGGGTGACCCACTCGGTGAGAACCGCGCGAAGGTGAGCCATCCCCAGGATGATGACGTGATCCAGGCGCTCGCGTCTCACGCCCCCCAGAAACCTCTCGACCACGGCATTCATCCGGGGCGTGCAGGGCGCAGTCAGCACGACCTCGACCTCTGCACCCTCGGCAACGCGGTCGAGCAGAG
>CAYRKE010000079.1:15744-32409 GCA_964424695.1 uncultured Polyangiaceae bacterium | reverse complement strand
GTCGTCACAGGTTTCTCCGGGCTCTCTGTTCGCAGGCGCGAAGGGATCGCCTCCACCAGTGTTGTTGCCGCACACTGCCTGGACGCATGGAGGATCAGGGATGGGCTCAGTAACGGTACAAATCCATCCGGGCTCGACGCGACACGCTGCATTGCAGCCGTCATCGTTGTCTGTGTCACCATAGTCGCACTCCTCTTCTCCGACGCGGATGTCATCCCCGCAGATCGGCCAGCAAGGCTCGCCTGCGTCGGGGCAGACCCAGCCTGGTTCGACGGCGCAGGTCGTGGCGGTGCAGCCGTCATTGTCGGCATCGCGAAGCTCGCAAGGCTCGCCGGTCTCGCAGTCTGTGGCGGTGCTGCAGGACTCTCCGCTGTCGCGGCAGGCACTGCCGTCGTCGCATTGCTCGCCGTACTCTCGGACTCCATTGCCGCAGACCGGGTGGGTGCAGTTGCTCGGGGTACCCTGGCAGTACCAGCCGCTATCCACCTGGCAGGCCGCATTGCAGCCGTCGACCGGAGAGGCGGTGGTGTTGTCGTCGTCGCACTGCTCCCCCATCTCGCGGATACCATTGCCGCAGACGGGAAGGGGATAGCACACCCCTACGCGAGGACAGGTGTACAGCGTTTCGTCCACTTGGCATGTGGTGTTGTGACATCCGGTGACCCCAGTGGGCTGCTCCACTGGATCCCAATCGCATTCCTCCCCGAGCTCGATGATGCCATTTCCGCAGACTGCCGGATCAGGGGGCGGCGGGGTGAATTCCAAGCAGTTAGCCGAGCACCCCTCGAGTAGGGACGGCTCGCACCGTTCTCCCGGATCCAGGTTTCCATCCCCGCACACGATCTCCGATGTGCATTCAGTGGCCGAACCGGGCTCAGTGTCGCACGTGTAGAATGGCTCGATCCGACACATCGCGGAGCAACCATCGCCGTCCTCGGCCGGGGGGGCGTCGTCACACGCTTCGTTGCCCACGACTCTTCCATCCCCGCAGATCGGCCGGCATCCGGTGCTCGAGCACCGCCACCCCACCTCGGCCGCGCAGTCCAAGCAACCGTCGCCGGGGGCGGTGTTTCCGTCGTCGCACTCCTCACCAGGGGTGCGCTGGCCGTCTCCACAACGCCAGAGTTCACACTCGGAAGGCTCCCCGGAACAGACCCAGGTGCCCTCGGTCGATTCCTCGACCGCGCACTCGACCGAGCAGCCATCGCCGTTACGGGCAGCGCAGGTTTCTCCATCGGGGCAGCCCGCGTCGTTCACGCAGTCGGCCCCGCTGGTGCACTGCATGCCGTCGTCGCACTCCTCACCCGTCTCGCGGTCTCCGTTGCCGCAGACGGGCTCCAGATAACACACGCCAGGCCGCGGGCAGACATAGCCTTCCTCGAGCTGGCAATCGTCCGTGCACCCGGTTAGGCCAGTGGGTAGTTCCTCTGGATCCCAATCGCACTCCTCTCCAACCTGAACGCGGTTGTTGGGGCAGACTTGCTCATCCTCGATACCGGAGGTGAACCCGAGGCAGTCTTCGTCACAGTTTTCCTGTCCGTCGCAGACTTCCCCGGGGTCCACCTCACCGTTGCCGCACTCGATGGTGCTTTCACAGTGGCTGGGTTCGTTGCCGTCGCACACGAAGAAAGGCTCTTCGAAGCAACCTGCCGAACAGCCATCGCCGCTCACGCGGTTTTCGTCGTCACAGTCCTCACCCTCGAGGAGGATGCCGTCTCCGCAAAGGGGTGAGCACCCCGTGCTCGAGCAGTGCCAACCCGGTTCGACGGAGCAAGCATCGCAGCCATCGCCTGTCGCGGCGTTGCCGTCGTCGCATTCCTCCCCGCGTTGACGAGTCCTGTCCCCGCAGGTCCAGTAGGCGCACACTGACGGCTGGATCCCCGAACAGGTCCAACCTTCGGTGATCTGACAGTCTACGCAGCCTTCGGAAGGCGTCGGACCGACGTCACATTCCTCTCCGAGTTGCTTCAGCCCATCGCCGCACTCCGGGATGAGCATGCAGGTGCCCGGCCGAGGGCAGATGTACCCCTCCAGAGTCTGGCAGGTGTCGCTGCAACCCTCTCCAGGTGGATCGCAGGACTCGCCAGTCTCGATGAGCTCGTTTCCGCATGTCGAGCCAATGCTCGTCTCCACGGAGAACGCCTCGCACCCCTCGAGACAGCCGTCCTCTTCTGGTGGATCGCAAATCTCTCCAGGCTCCACCTCTCCGTTGCCGCACTCGATGGTGGTGTCGCAGTCGCCGGCCTCTTCATGGCAGTCGAAGAACGGCTCCTCCGTGCAGGCTACCGAACAGCCGTCGCCGCTCTCGCGGTCACCGTCGTCGCACTCCTCGCCGCCAGCCAGGATCCCATCACCGCAGACAGGGTTACAGCTGGCCGTCGAACAACGCCATCCCTCTTCTACCGTGCACGTCGAGGAACAGCCGTCACCGTCCTCCGTGTTCTGGTCGTCACAGGCCTCTTCAGAGGTACGGTTGCCGTCGCCGCATGCGATCTCGACACAGTCGGCGCCAGCTCCGGGGCACGAGAAGCCCTCCTCGAGCTGGCACGCATTCTCGGCGCCGTCTTCGGTGCCCGTGCAGCCGTCTCCAGAGTCCACGTTGTTGTCGTCGCAGGCCTCGCCGCGCTCGAGCACGCCGTTGCCACATTCGGGGCTCTCGACGCAATCCCGACCCGGCCGCGGGCAGACCCAGCCCTCCTCCAATTCGCTGCAGTCTTCCGAACAGCCGTCGCCGGACTCGGTGTTGCCGTCGTCGCAGACTTCGTCGCCTTCGATGATGCCGCTGCCGCAGATCACGACCTTGACGCACTCCTCGCCAGGCACCAGGCAGGCGAAGTCCTCGTCTTGCTCCACGCAGTCACTCGAGCACCCGTCGCCGTCTTCGGTCCCGCCGTCATCGCAGAGCTCGCCGGGCTCGAGATCTCCATTGCCGCAGACGGCCTGTGCGGTCGAGCTCGTGCCTGCGGACGCACCTCCGGTGTTTACGTCGATGTCCGTTCCGCCTGTGCCGGTGGCGTGGCCTGCGGCTCCCCCGTTGCCGCCATTGTCCTCCTTAGCATTCCAGTAAACGGTGGGATTGGACCCACAACTGAATAACGACTGACAGGCCCCGAGCAGCAGGAATGACAAGAGACGATCGCGCATCGTGAACTCCGAGTTACCAGCGGAACAATTCGACGTAAAAAGGTACCGCGAAACCGCAAGCGAGCCCTAGCACTTACTCACCAAATTTCTTGAGCCCCGACGCTTAGTGAAGTGCGAAGAGAATCCTGGAACGACCACTTCCACGTTAATTCTCCGTCGATGTGCCGGGAGTTCACACGCGCAGGCTTCCTGGCTTTTGGCTGCGGAAAACCTTGATGATCCCAAGCTTCTGTTCCGGTGTCGCCGGCGGGCCCGGGCGCTCGACGGGTGTGGTTTGGTGGTCCATGCATCGAAGAAGTCGCAGCTGTCGAAGCATCCTCGGTGAGCTTGCCGCTTCCAGTCCGGGAAAAGCTGCCAATACCCCGTGTTCCCCTGGGGCTCGGCCTCCGAACTCGCCGTTTCTGGGGTGGTGGAGATTCGACGGTGGAGGGGCAGGTGCTCTTGTGTGTGTCAGGTGGGTTTTTTGTCTACATAAGGGCCTGCGGCACCGTGGATTCGTCGGATGGCAGACGGCGGCGAGCGCTCGGCGCCACGGGGGGCTTGCGTCTGTTCTGTGGGTGGTGGGTACGCGCGCGATCGCTACAATCACTTCCCCATGATCCAACAGCTACGGCTCGATCCCGCGCTCGTCGTGGATACGGCTCGGATTCTCGCGACCCGCGTCGAGGAGCGTTTCGGGGCGCGCCAGTTGGGCGTCCTGGCCCGCGATTTGGTCGTCCTGGCGGAGTCCATGAAGACCCAGTCAGAGGAGCTCTCTCGGCCGTGGATAGGGGTGCGCGTCGTGTGCGGGATCGGACTGGTGCTTCTGCTGGGGGCGCTCATCACGGCTGGGTTGAGCATCAACCTGAACCTTGCCGCGGGTCTGCGCGGCGGGGGACTCGAATGGGTGAGCGCCACCGAGGCGGCGGTGAACGACGTCGTCTTCATCGGCATCGCGACCTGGTTCTTGCTCACCCTGGAGGAGCAGCTCAAGCGACGCCGCGCGCTGCGTTCGCTGCACGGCATGCGGGCCATCGCGCACCTGATCGACATGCACCAGCTCACCAAGGATCCGGAACGTTCGGTACTCGGGGGGGCTGTCGACACCGCGTCGTCGCCCGAGCGCGACCTCTCGCCGTTCCTACTCTCGAGGTATCTCGACTATTGCACCGAAATGCTGGCGCTGGTTGGCAAGCTGGCAGCGCTGTTGGTGCAGAATTTCTCGGATCCCGTCGTGCTGGGGGCCGTGAACGACATCGAAGACCTGACCACCAGCCTTTCCCGCAAAATCTGGCAGAAGATCGACATCGTGGGACGTCTTGCTCCACAGACGGCGGTTGAGGCGAGCATGGCTCGACGGACTGACGGCGCGGTAGATGGGGGGACGATGGCCGTTCCGATCGACGGGACGATGGCCCAGGTGACGACCGCCTCACCAACGAGCGGCACGGAGGCGGAGGTCTCGGAGCTTGCGGTCGCGAACCAGGGCGGCGGACCACCTGCCGAAGCCGGTTCGGAGCGTGAACCTGGCTAGAGCCAGGTCTCCAGCTCGTCGAGGGTCTTCAGGGCCTCGGAGTACGCGAATCCATTGATCTGAGCCTTCAGGCGTTTGGCTAGCGGGGCATTCACCGCGAGAAGCGATCGCTCGAGGTTCCCGAAGACGTCGCAGGCGTTCGCGTCATCCGTCTCGAGCAGACGCTGCAGCTCACCCAGGCCTTCAGAGAGCGCGGATGCGGCGATGGGTGTGCCCGACGAAGGGATATCCGTCAGCACGCGTTCAAGCTCGGTCACGACCTGTTGCAGGGAGTCTCGCAGCATCCGAACTCGAACACGTAGTGCGCCCGCGGCGTGGTGCTGCTTGATGGCCCGGTCCAGCGTCGCGGCCAGGTGCTCGATCTCGGTCATGCCAAGAGCGCCAGCAACCCCTTTGAGGGAATGGACGGTCAGCTTGGCAGCGTCGCGGTCTCCGCTCTGCATTTGCTCCTCCACCCGAGTCATGTCACGGGCGTGCCGGTCGCAGAACTGGGTGAGAAGCTGCACGTAGAGGGGCATCCGGTTGGATGCGGCGCGCAGGCCGATTTCGGGGCTGACGCCGTCGATGTTCTCCAGCGCGGCGCGCAGTACATCATATGGCTGCTGGGCTTCCGCCAGCGCGGACTGCTCGAGCGGAGCGGGAGCGTGGTGGTCTAGCGCTGGCGCTTCGGGCAGCCACCCCAGGACCCTCTGACGGAGCGTGTCCCGGTCGCCCAGCTTTGGCACCTGATCGTTCATTCCCGCATTTCGGCAGACCTCGAGCTGATCGTCGCAGTCGTTCGCAGTTACGGCCAGGATTGGGGTTCTCTCGTAACCAGGCAAGCGGCGGATCCGCCGCGTCGCCTCCAATCCCGTCATGACTGGCATTTGGACGTCCATCAGTATCAGATCGTATTGGCGAGCCTCAGCGCGGGCGACCGCTTCGCGTCCGTTCTTGGCCCAATCGACGTGGAACCCCTCGGCTTCGAGGAGAGCCAGCGTAATCTCTCGACTGAGCTCGCTGTCTTCCACGAGAAGGACACGATGCTGCTCGCGGCCGCCGCATCCGGGGGGTCTGCCAGGATGGGTCATTGCTGCCCACCCACCGTGAATGCGGGCGCGTCCACTGCATGGCGCGGTGGCAACGTCTTGTGCGACGCCGGGCGCGCGGCATGCGGGACGATGTCGACGATGCTTCGGGGCCGCTTGCCGTATTCGAACATGCTGACGTCCCTAGCTTGTCGAGTCGTCGACTCCGGGGCAACTCAGAGGCGAACGGGATCCCCAGACCTTGCGGGAGGCCGCTGGGCTACGGGGCGTGTCAGCCTGCCAAGATTCGAGCATACACTGGCCTACCATGACGGGGTGCCTACGACGTGGGGTGCGGCCTGAGGGAGGCTCTCCCAGAGCCCCACGAGGGTTTCGAGCTGCGTGACGAAGGACTCTGGCGAGTCCACCCAGTGCTCGGCCACGGGATTGCGCCACCCCACCCAGCATCGGACGGTCCGAGCGAGCAGGCCCGGAGGGATTGCCAAGAACATTTCCTCGTCGGTTTGGTCGTCACCTGCACAGAACACCAAATCGGCGTCACTGTGGCGCTCGAGGAGAGCATGGAGCGCTTGCTCTTTGGAGATGGCTGTGTGCCGAACCTCCACGACCTTGTTGCCGCGCAGCACGTTCAGGGGGTTCCGGTGAACCTGGGCTTGGAGGGAGGTGATGAGATCCATGGCACGGAGCATCCCTAGTTCGGGCTCTACGGCACGGTAGTGCCAGGCCAAGCCCACCCTCTTGCGTTCAAGCGAGCTACCCGGGGTACGCTCGACGAAATCCCGCATCATCGGCTCCACGATCCGAAATAGCAGTTCGGGATCCACCTCACGGTACTTCCAGTCTTCGCCGGGGGGTCTGGTCCCGAGACCATGCTCTGCAACGAGCCCGATGGGAAGGTGCCCGAACCACTCGTCCATCCTCTCTCCGATGCGACCGCTCGAGACGTACACGGTCGCGTGCATGGCAAGCCGTTCGAGGACTTTGAGGATTCGCGCATCGGGTTTGGCCGCGTCAGGCTCGTTCTCGAACCCCCGCAGCGTTCCGTCATAGTCAAGAAGCAGAAGCGGTCGCCGCGCTTCCATGAATCGAGTGACGAGGGGGGGCGAATCCACCCGGAGCACCTGAGCGCTGGCCCCGGTCGTGTCCGCGACTTGGGTGAGGAGCGAGACGAATCGCCGAGACCAGCTTCCCGCCGTGTTCTGTCGGACGAAGGCCTTCATGTGCGCGAAGGCTTCGCGGTTGGGTTCTCCCTCGCTCAATACGTCATGCAGGGCGTCGGAGACGGCCCGCGAGTCGTAGGGATTGACCACCCGCGCTCCTGCCATGGAGTGGGCAGTCCCCGTGAACTCACTGAGAATGAGGGCGCCTGGATCACTGCCGCGCGCCGCGACGTATTCTAGGGCCACGAGGTTCATTCCATCGCGGAGAGGCGTGATCAGGGCAACATCTGCCGCAGCGTAGAGCCCGACGAGCCGCTCTCGAGAGAGGCTCTGGTTGACGTAGACGACAGGCGTATACGCTGGACCGCCAAATGCCCCGTTGATTCTTCCGACGAGCTCGTCGAGCTCGCGTTTGAGTTGTTGGTATTCTTCCACGCCGGTGCGAGAAGGTGCCGCGATCTGAATGAGTACCGTCTTGCCGCGCCATTCCGGATGTCGCGTCAGGAGCTCCTCGAAGGCACGCAGCTTTTCGGGGATTCCTTTGGTGTAGTCGAGCCGATCGACTCCCACTACGAGCTTCTTGTTGCCGTAGAGACTGCGCAGCTCGACGAGCTCGGCTTGCGCCACGTCACCGTTCCTCATCTGGTCGATTTCCAATGGATCGATCCCAATGGGAAGCACCGCGAGGTGCACGTAGCGGGAACGATATCGTACTCGTTCGGGCTCGGCTTCCAGCCCAAGCACACGCAGACACGCACTGCGGAAGTGCCGCACATAGCTGTAGTCATGGAAACCAATGAGATCAGCTCCGAGGAGCCCGGTTAGGAGCTCCGCCCGCGCCGGCAGTGACCTATAGATCTCGGCGGATGGAAAGGGAACGTGGAGGAAGTAGCCGATCGGGCACTGAATACCTCGAGAGCGAAGCATTCCCGGGACGAGCGCCAGTTGGTAGTCGTGGACCCAGATGATGTCTCCTGGACGGCTTTGGGCTTGGATCGCGTCAGCGAACCGCGCGTTGACGCTTCGGTAGCGCTCCCAGTCCCTGCGCGGAAATCGGACCCGCGAGGGAAACCCGTGGAAGAGCGGCCAGAGCCCGGCGTTCGAGTAACCTTCGTAAAACTCGGCGACTTCTTCGTTCTCGAGGAAGAGTGGCGCCGCGCCGTACTCGGCGAGGCACTCGGTCACCACCGGTCGCTCTTCGCTGCCGACCACCGTGCCCGGCCACCCCAGCCAGACATGGTCACACTCCTTCAGCGTTGGGCGGAGTGCCGAGACGAGTCCCCCGGGGCTCTGCCAGGCATGCCAGGTTCCGTCGGATCGCCGCGCCATGCTCACAGGAAGACGCACGGAAGCGACGATCAAACGGCCCATTGCATACAGCCTAGAGGCAGTCGGCTCCTGTCGGAAGGTCAACTCGCGTTTTCGGCCCAGGAGCAGCGGAAAGTCCGACCAGCGGGCAGACCCCCGAGGTCGCCGACGGAGCTCCACTCATCCCCTCATCAGCCTTGGCGGGAGGAGGAATCTCACGGATCGATACCTCGGACTAGGGAACCCATGATCCTCGCGACCGCGGGTTTGGGAGCCTCTCGACCCGCCACGTTCCTGGCAAGTCTGTTCCCCTCAGACCAGTCCTAGAGTCTATTAGATCACGACCGCGCTCCTGGTTCGGGTGCCGTCTTGCCAAACGACGCCTTCCGGGGGGCACCATCTCGACGTCACATACCGAGCACCAAGCTGTGTCGAAATTCAGCACGGCCGGTCGAATTATCCGTGCGTCAAGCCCCCGATGCTTATTTAAGCGCGGAGTCGTCTGCGGTTCAGCATGGCTATTTGTCGGTTTGCGGTTGTGGACGCAGGCTGGGTGTCAGCGCCGTGTCGTCCGTGGGTGAGGGATGGCTCCCTCACAGCGGTGGGATGGGCCAGGGGCGCTGTTGCGTCAACAGAGGTGAATTCGAGGTCGATCTGTTCACAAGCGAGGAACTTGGTTGTAATGTTGCACCCTGGTTCGGCTCAGGCGAGAGTGGCGTCAAGCGGCGCTGTTACTCTGACCCACCGAGCCGCTTCTCGGAACTCTACTGGAGCAATTGTCATGATGCGAACTCGAACACTCCACTATGCGGCGGCGGTGGCCTTGTGCTCTGGCGTAGCGCAGGCGCAGACGGAAACGGAAGCGTCTGGTGGCGCTTCGCTCTCCCTCACGGAGGGTTTGAGCACAGAAGGCAGTGCAGATGCGACCCAGTCCGAGGGGGTGCCCGATGCGACCGCCTCGGAGGACGCGAATGCCGAAGCTTCATACGGGGAGCGCTACAAGCCTGAGGCTGGCATCTGGGAGGTGGGACTGTTTGGCAGCCTGTTCTTCCCTTCGCCGAGGCACAAGCTCTACCAGGTTCGTCAGGATCTCGACGAGTATGAGAGCGTCGCTCCCGGTCTCGGTGCCCGAATCGCGTTCTACCCGACGAGCTGGTTAGGGCTCGAAGGCGAGTTCATGATGGCAGACGGGCGCGTCCCGCACGACCTCGACTACGTTCGTCCCGACCTCGAGAGCAATCGCGCAACCTTCCACGCCTACCGAGCCCACGCCGTTTTTCAGCTGCCGGTCTCGAGCGTCGTGCCCTTCTTTCTGGCTGGCGTCTCCGCGCTTGGCACCAACAGCCAGCCACTCGGGCGGGACACCGACGCGACCTTTCACGCTGGGGCAGGTCTGAAGATTCCGTTCGACAAGTGGTTCTCTCTCCGCGCCGACTTTCGCGAGAACATGCACTCTCGCATCAACGACAAGTACTCGGGCATCGCGTTCAGCGAGGAAATCCAGCTCGGCGCGACCTTCACGTTCGGCCGGTCCGAGCCGAAGGCTCCAGAGGTCGTTCCGGCTGCGGATCGCGACAAGGACACGGTCGTCGACGAACTCGACAAGTGCCCGGAGACTCCGGCGCTGACCGAGGACGGGTGTCCGCTCGATACGGACGGCGATGGCATCTCCGATCCCGATGACTACTGCCCGCGTGAGAAGGGTGAGGCGCCGAATGGTTGCCCCAACCTCGATCCGGACAAGGACAACATCCTGCTACCTTGCGACCAGTGCCCGACAGAGCCGGGAGTCGCACCCGACGGTTGTCCGATCCGTGATACGGACGGTGACGGGATTCTCGATGACACCGACAAGTGTCCCAAGGAAGCCGAGACTAAGAACGGCTTCGAGGACACCGATGGCTGTCCCGACGAGATTCCAAAGGAGATGAAGGCGTTCACCGGGACGATTCAGGGCATCACGTTCGACCGTGGCAAGGCCACCATCCGCAAGGCCAGCGAGAAGACCCTGAAGGCCGCGGTCGATGTGCTGAAGAAGTTCCCCTCGATTCGCCTCGAGATCTCCGGGCACACGTCGAGCGAGGGCGATGAGGGCTTCAACCAGAGGCTCTCGGAAGACCGCGCCGCTGCCGTGCGGCAGTGGATGCTCGACCACGACATTGTGTCTTCGCGCATCACGTCGCGTGGCGCAGGTTCCAGCGAACCAGTTGCCGACAACAAGACGGAAGCTGGGCGGCAGAAGAACCGTCGGATCGAGTTCGCGATCCTGAAGCAGTAGAAAACGGAGCCTAGATTGGGGGCGCTGTGCATCGAGCTCAGCGCCCCTTTCCGTTTGTCTTCTGCTTCAGCGGTCTTGCAGCGATCCGCGCTGTCTGCCCTTGCTGCCAATCATCGGTGTCCAGGTGCGCTCGGCTGCCCCGGGTACGTGAGCACCGAACCACAGGCGCACCCCCCAGGCTCCCCACTCGGGCTGCTGCTCAAGTGGGACCCCGAGCCTGAGGCCCCCCGTGTGCGAGGTGGATCGCGCGGCGTGATACCAGGTTGGAAGGCGTGAACGGATGCCTCCGGGAGTCAGCTAGCGGTGGGAGGAGTGGTCGTGGACCTCGAACGCTTCGCCCGACGTCGCCAGAGCATTCGCACCACGAAGCTCAGAATCACAAAGCCTACAGCGCCCGAAAGCGCGGAAAACCGCAGCCCGCTGTCGAACTCGGCTAGCGCCTGGTTGACGTCGGGAGCGCAGGTGACCGAGCTTCCGAGGGAGCCGTACTTGAACGCCAGTATCCGTCGCCCCACGACCTCCCAGATCAGCACTCCGAGGCCGAGCCCGACGAGGAGTTCGATCAAGATGATTCGCAGGCGTTGCCAGACGGTTTGCAGCTGAACCATGAGCTGACCATAGGCGTCCTAGCCCCTCGAGTCGAGTGAGCATTCCGAACCGCTCGCCGCCGCTGCGGGAGTGAGCACCCGGGGCTACTTGAAGAAACCGATAGCCTTGAGGATGTAGATCAGTAGCGCGGCTCCAGCTACTCCCACCGCCAAGCGCGCGATCATTCCGTAGGCTGCGAAGCCTAGCAGCCCGGCGATCCAGAACCCGAGACTCGAGCCCACGACTCCAACCAGTATGTTGGCAATGAGCCCCATCTGAGCGTTGGCCTTCATCACGATGCTTGCAAGCCAACCGGTGATTCCGCCAATTACGAGTGTCATGATCCAGCCCATTGGTCTTCCTCCAGTGCCGATCTATCGATCGTCGAGCGAGCCCGTATCGCACGGGCGCGTTACTCATCCCCGCTGTCGTCTTCGTCTTCCTTGGGTTCGGGCCAGGCCCGTGGAACCCAGAGCATCAGGCCAACGAGACCGCAGACCAACTGGCTGCGCTCCGGCTCCACCAGGCCTTCTCTGACCCACACTGATACGTCCCCCGGAAGAATCCCAGCGGCGGCCACCGTGCCCTTCTCGTCCTCGACTCTGAAGCCCGCGGGGCGCCCCACGAGGCGATCCCCATTCTCGAGCTCGTAGCTAGCGACGACTCGTGCTCCAACCCCGCCGACGCTGAACGGCCCCGCGTACTGGCCAGCGATATCTTCGACGAAGAGCCTCGTTACCGGGATTCCAGCTGCCGCGCAGATGCAGGCCAAGGAGGCGTCGTCCTCGGTGACGGAGAGCGAGCCGTCGAGCTCTTCCGTCGTCTGAAGGGCGGCTTCGGAGCACTCGCCCGTCAGCTCCTTCTCTCCTCCCCCAGTGACAGCGAAGCGATAGCCCCGCTTTTTCGCTGGGACGAATCCATCGACACCGTCGAATCCGCTCTTCTTGAGCGACAGGTTCCGCCGGACGTCACCGACCTGGTAGGGGCCTAGCGTAAACGCCGCATCCTCGCCCTCGGATGCTTCTCCATCGCGGCCGTCGGTTTCGAATTCGACCTGGCCTGGATCGAAGTCAGTCGGGGCGCGCATCGCGGCAGTGCCACACCCCGCGAATCCGGCCATCGCCGCTCCCAGCAGCCCTACCCGCACCCCACCACCAAGTATCCGTCGCATTGTCGCCAAACGCCTCGATGGTGTGCAGCCAACCACGACTCCCAGTAGCCGTCCAGTGTCCAGGCGCAGAGCCGACCACGCCGACTCCCCGCCCGAGCGAAACGGCGCTCTTCTGGCGGCGGCCGGGGTCAGGGGTCTGACGTTCAGAGCGGAAGGCGCCGACGTTGCGGGACTGCTACTCTGGCGCTTCCGCTACTGAAGGAGGCACCCATGGGCGAGGTCTTCACTCACATCCTCGACGTCGTACTCCCGATAGGACTCGCGTGCGAGGCATCCTCGCAGCGTACGCCCGAGTTCGTCATTCGGTTCAGCGCGGACGGGGTGATCCCCTTCCCGCAGGTGATCCTCTGGGATGCGGGGCAAGCGCACCTCGTCAAGGGAGGCTCCATTCGTCTGCTCGCCGGGCACGTCTACGAGGCGGTGGTCCCTGCACGCACTCTCGGTTCCGGCACCTTCCGCATCCAGCTCGAGGGATGCCGTCGCGCGGACATCGAGCACGCCAGTGGCGGCGATTGGATCAAAACGTTCGTGGAGCTCGTCGTTGCGCCGGCAGCTCCCGGCGTGCTGCACCCGGCAACTGCTGCGGGTCAGGTGAGACTCTACTTCGGCATTCACAAACACATGCATCAACCCTACTACGATGCCGTGAGCCCGGAGTCTTGGGATGGCGCGAAGGACGACATCTTCGCGACGCGGCGCGGGCCATACACCGAATTCATCCCCGCAGCTGTGCGCCAGTATATCGACGGCTCGCTGCTTCACGCGGGACTATCCACGAGCTGGAGCGGGTCACTGATTGCTCAGCTCGAACGTTGCGCACGCGACGGCCTCTGCGGCGGAGCATTCGCGGGCTGGAACCGAGAGCTGCGCGGAATCGCCGAGGCCAGGACGGCCCTGGGGCACCCTCGCGTCGGGTTCACCGCTTTCGGGTTTCATCATCCGCTGATGCCCTTGATCCCAGAGCGTGACATCGTGCGCAGCATCGAGTGGCACCGGGACATCATTCGGAGAGCCTTCGGGGTCGAGCCGAGTCGAGTGTTGTTCCCTCCGGAGACCGCTTTTCACGTGCGAATCATACCTGCCTTGCGTCGCGCTGGCGTAGAGGTCGTCATCTACGACTCCATCCACCGTTTTCGAGCCTGTCGAGACTATCCGTACGCGGGCACGCGGGAGGGAATGCTGCCGCCCAATCGCGCCGAGCAGGAGAACCCGCCAGTCAATGACTGGATGCAGCTTCAGAATATCTGGGCGGCAAGCCCGATCAGCCCTAAGCTCCTTCGCCCTGAGGTGATCAAGTACGAGGATCCCGACGGAAAGGTGACGACGATCATCGGTGTGCCTGCAGAGCGCTACATCGGCAATGAAGATGCGCGGGGGGGCTTTGGTGCCCTTCAGTACCCCAGCGTGCTCGGGCAACTGTACGATCGCATCGCCGCCGACGGTACTTTCGATCCGAAGCGTCCGCCGTTCTTCGTACTGCATTCGGACGGTGACAACCATGGTGGGGGCGCTGACAGCTACTACAAGAACAACACCGGTGAACTCGTGAAGTGGCTTCAGCAGGACGGTCGCTTCGAACTGACGTCAATCGAGGACTACCTCGAGCGTTTTCCTCCCGATGCTTCGCGGGCTGTGCACCTCGAGCCGGGGGCTTGGAGTGGTGCCGACAACGGGGACCCCCAGTTCCGAAAGTGGTTCAGCCGATACGAAGAGTCGTACTCGCCGGATCTGAATAGCTGGGCCGTGCTTACCGCGCTTCAGAATCTCGTCCACTCCCTCGAGGATACCGGGCTTGGTTCTAGCGTGCTCCTTGAGTTGCAGCATCTGATGCTGCGCGCGGAGACCAGCTGCTACTGGTACTGGACCGGGCAAGAGGTATGGGATCGCCAGGTGACGAACGCGGCAAACCGCGCGTGCGATCTGGCTGCGTCTGTCCGCGAAGCGGTCGCCAGGGATGATGTCACGGCGCCGACCATCTTCCCGCCGTGGGTGATGCCGGAGAATCCTGGAGGGAAGACGTGGGGGCGAGGGGGGCTCGTCGATGCTGGCAGCGCAGGCACGGTTCACACGTTCGTTCACGACGTATCCGGGTTGCGAAGCGTGGAGCTGATCATTCGTTCCTCCGCTGGTGAAGAGCGGGTTGCCATGCTGGACTTGGGACCCTACCCGTCACAGACTGGAGCGAAGGTCGCGGCGCGTCACTTCACGGCTCTCTTACCGGTCGGCGGTGGTGACCTGCGCTACTACGTCGAGGCCGTCGACAACCGGGAGAACCGCGGTCGCAGCGGCCTGGAACGAATCTTCATGGGGTAGCGCCGCCGTATGCGTTCACGGCTCTCATGCCGGTGATCTCCGTTCGTGGCGTCTCCGGCTGCTACCCTGCCGTCAACGAACCGACGCTCCGACGGTTGCGACGCCGCGTGCTTCCGGGCCAATGAGCCCGGACGCTTGCGTCCCCCCGCTGGGCCAGCCGTCGTGGTCAGCGCGGAGTTCCGGTTATGCTTGGGTATTTCGGGCGGAAGGGGAGTCCGTCGAGAGGACCCGCGGGCGCCACGATGGGAACCCCACCCTTGGGGTTCTCGTCGCGGGCGATGTGCCACGGTCACGTTCTCTCCGGGGTCCCTCAGTCTTCGAAGGTGTTGTCCCTTGGCAGCTTTCCGCCGCTGCGCGACAATGTATCCCGTTGGGGGTCAACGGGATGGCGACCGTACCCCTCACTGCGGTGGTGGGTTCTTTGGGTCGAGCCGACAAGAGTCTCAGGTGAGGATCACCGGCTCGCGTGGTGCAAGTCGGAGTCGCGTTTCCAGGGCTCCAAGGCCGTCATATGGGTACTCATACAGCCAACGAGCCATCCAGCGGTTCGGAGTTGGCGCACCTGCTGTTGGCTAACGAAGAGTGGTTGACGCAGCGCGTTCAACACTACGGTAGAGAGCGGGGTTTTGCGCCTCGCTCGTCAGCAGTGGCGGAGGCATGGCGGCAGTCGATCACTGGTTTGACGGCGTCCCTCGTTGCCGCCATCGAGCGTTCGAACGCCCAGCCCGAGAGCGGGGTCGATGTGGGGTGGCTTCCAGATCCAGCAACGCCTGCCGGTCAGAGCGAGGGGCTGCTGCCGCACATGTCGCGCCTGGCGTCTTACCTGTTCCCCATGATGTATGGGAGCTTCGAGGACAGCTACCTGGAGCTCATCGAACAGAGTGAGATGAGCCCGGATGCGAAGGGGTTCTGGAGCGGGTTCGTTCGCAGGGTTTTCGAGGAGCTCGAGTCGGCGTTCTGTCAGCGGTGGGGTCTGGGTTCGGTCGATCAGGGCCGGCCGAGCTTCGACCCAAGCTGTCGAGGCACGCTGGGGGAGGAGACCACCTTCCGAGCCGTATTTGAGAACCTGCAGGTGCCCGTCCTGCTACTCGACGCCGAGGGGCGCATCCGCAATATGAATCGTCAGGCGCTTCGGCTCATTGCCGTCTCGGACCCGTCTTGCGCGGCGGGACGCCTCGGCAAGATCGACGTGGAAGCCGTTTCCTCGTCGACTCTGCGAGGCTGCGACCCGGAGGAGCTCTTTCCTTGGCTGCCGCCCAAGTCGAGGCTTCTGGGTAGTCCGGCATCTGTCGAGAGGTTCGAGTGCGCGTTCTCCGCAGGGGGGCAAACGCGAGTCTTCGAGGGGCGTGTCTCGAGGTTGTTGGACGGAAACGGGTGGCGGGTTGGTTCCGTGCTCGTGTTGAACGATGTCAGCGGATATAAGGCGCTCGCCGAGCGGCTCGATCACCTTGCCAACACGGATGATCTGACTCAGGTGAACAACCGCCGCCGTTTCTTCGAGGTGGCGCACCAGGAGATCCTGCGCGCTCGCCGGTACTGCCGAGACTTCAGCCTTCTTCTGATCGACGTCGACGAGTTCAAGCGAGTCAACGATAACTACGGCCATGCGGCCGGTGACCAGCTCCTCGTGGCGCTTGCGCAAGCCATGCAAGAGACTCTTCGACGTACAGACACGCTGGGACGCGTGGGGGGGGAAGAATTCGCCATCGCACTTCCGGAGACTTCAGAGGAGGCAGCGCGAATTGCCGCCGAGCGCCTTCGATCGCGGATCGCGCAGACGTCCGTGCCCGTGCCGATCGGGATGCTCGGGGTCACGGTGAGCGTCGGCACTGCGACTCTGGCTTCCGGGGATCAGGAACTCGAGGCACTGCTTCGCCGTGCCGATCAAGCTCTGTACGAGGCCAAGGCGGCGGGTAGGGATCGCGTCATTCAGAGTCAGTTGCCAACGCTCGACTCGGCAGTGCTCGGGACTCCGAGCGGAGTGGTGCCCCGCTCGGATACTGCCGCCGATCCGTTCACTAGCTTCTATCGACGCTGACGTCAGGCCTCTGGCGAGGGGCATGTGGAAGAGCGGCGCAGAATGGTCCTGCGACAAGACGCGCAGACTCGTTCAGCCGCTTGCCCTGAGCTCGCCGGGCTCCCGTCTGGCCAGGACTTCCTGG
>CAYRKE010000079.1:0-15644 GCA_964424695.1 uncultured Polyangiaceae bacterium | reverse complement strand
CGTTCAGCCGCTTGCCCTGAGCTCGCCGGGCTCCCGTCTGGCCAGGACTTCCTGGATAGCCACGAGGAGCTGGCCTGGGGTCAGCGGTTTCGCGATGAAGTCGACACCGTCGTCCAGAACGCCGTGGTGCACGATGGTGTCTTCTGTGTACCCCGACATGAAGAGCACGGCGGTCTCCGGTCGCCGAAGCAGCAGCTCATCGGCAAGCTGCTTACCGTTCATCCTGGGCATGACCACGTCGGTCAGAAGCAGATCGATCCGGCCGTTGTGCATCTGTGCTGTTTGGAGCGCTTCCAGCGGATCGCCAGCGGTCAGGACTTCGTATCCAGCGCGAGACAGGGTCGTAGAAACCATGCCGCGAAGCTGGGGGTCGTCTTCGGTCACTAGTATGACCGCGCGACGCGCTGGTCGGCTGACGACGGTGGACGGAGGCGGGAGGCGAACCGGTTCATCGGTGAACGGGAAGAAGAGACGGAAGGTCGTGCCCTTTCCGGGTTCGCTCTCGAGCTGGATGCCGCCTCCACTCTGGCGCATGACACCGAAGACCGTCGAGAGGCCGAGGCCGGTTCCCTGCCCCAGCCGTTTGGTTGTGAAGAAGGGCTCGAACACGTGCCGGCGTGTTTGCGGATCCATACCGTGACCCGTGTCGGTCACGGTTATCGTGGCGTACCGCCCAGGCGCGAGGTCGAGCTCCCCCGCAGCCTGGACCGTGTCCAGTTCCACGAGGTCGACCTCCACGGCGAGCAGTCCACCATCGGGCATTGCGTCACGGGCGTTCACCACGAGGTTCAGCAAGACCTGCTGGAGCTGATTGGGATCGCCTTTGACCGTTGCGAGCTGTGAGGATGGGAGTACCGCAAGCTGGATCCGCTCGTCGACGAGCCGGCGCAGCATCGGCTGCATCTCCGTGACCACCTCATTGAGGTTCAAGACCCGAACCTGGAGGATCTGCTTCCTGCTGAACGCCAGGAGCTGTCGGGTGAGTGCCGCCGCCCGTTCCGCGGCCCTGCGGACCTCCTCCAGGTCTTTCTGGGCTGGGTTTTCCGGTTCCAGGCGGCCGGCGACCAACGCCGAGAAACCTAGGATCACAGACAGAAGGTTGTTGAAGTCATGGGCAACGCCGCCGGCAAGGCGACCGATCGCTTCCATCTTCTGTGACTGGCGGAACTGCTCTTCGAGCTCCCTCTCTCTGGAGAGATCCCGGCCGATTGTCGACAGCAGCGCGGTCGTTCCGTGGGAATTCCGATGGGCCAAGAGCACGATGGAGGTGGGGACCATCATGCCCGTCGAGTCGCGGAGCTCTACCTCGGCGCGCCAGGCGCCCTCTCGCATGGCCGTCGGAATCCCAATGTGGGCGATGCGATCCTGCGTCAGCGGGGTGTAGGCGGCGGCAATATTGCTGCGGTCGGAGACCTCCTCTCCGGGGCCGATGCCGAGCAGCATTCGCGCCGCATGGTTCACGTACACGATGCGGCCGTCCAGCTCGGTGATGCTCACGAAGTCCGGGGTTGCATCGAGGATCGCAGAACGGCGTTGGCGTTCCTCCTCTTGCTCCTTACGTTCCGTGATATCGAGGAGTGTTCCGACCGTTCTTGCCGCGACGCACTGACCGCCTGCATCAGCGGTGATGGTGCGGGCACGAACATGATGCCAACGCACGCTCCCATCACCTCGAACCCAGCGGTACTCGATGTCGGTGAGACTGTTCTCCGAGACCGCACGCTGAGTCAGGGCCTCACGGACCCGTTCGCGATCTTGGTCGTGGACACGCGAAGTCAGCCATTCTTCCGTTGGCTCGATGGCGGAGTCGACTCCAAGGATCTGTCGCAATGTGGGTGACCAGTAGGTGCCCGCAATTTGACTAGAGGCTGAGTGGTCGTGCTCGAATACCCCGACCTGCGAGGCTTGTGTGGCTTCGGTCAGTCGCTCCTCGTTGCGGCGAAGCTCGAGCGCGAGCTCCTGCCGCTCCGTCATGTCCCTCAGCGAGCCGGTCGTGAGGACTGCAGTCCTTACCCCGTCCACCACGCCAAACTGGGTCTCTGCACGAGTGTGCAGCCAGCGCAGCGCTCCGTCGCCTCTGATGATCCGGTGAAGGACGTTGAAGACGCCATCGCCCGATGGATCGTGGGCGCGCCCGATGGTCGCCAGCATCATGTCGCGATCAGCTGGATAGAAGGCGTTGCCAAACGACGCGATGGTGAGCTCTTCATCTGGCTTGAAGCCGTAGAGTTCACGTGCCCTTGGCGAAGCGTAGATGGTGTTGGAGATGTGGTCGTGCTCGTAGATGCCAATGCCCCAAGTGGCGACGGCATTCTCCTGTCGGCGAGCTTGAGTCGCTAGTTCCTGGGAAGCGCTCTCCCCAGGCTTCCTGAGTAGGGCCAAGTGAGCCACCGCGCCGTCCAGCGAGAACTCTCTCACGTCCGCTTCGAGTTCGAGCGGCGTCCCAGCCGCGGTTTGGAAAACCAGTACGCCGGTCCGACGCTCGGGATGCCCGAGCCGCTTTCGGAGAGCCAGAAACCCTGGCTCGCCCCGGCGGCTCACCAGCAGGGTCACCAGCGAACGCCCCCTGAGCTCAAGAGCACTCGTCGACAGCAGGGCTCCGAATTCGTCGTTGACCCAGAGCAGCTTCTCAGCGGCATCAATGAGCAGAGCCGGACCGGGTAGCAGTTCGAGAAACCCTAGAAGGCTCTGCGTGACCATTTCCCTCTCCCCAATGTGGGACAGTATGCGCGAGTTTGACCAACCTGTCAGTGTCGGAGAACCGCCTTGGGGGTTCTGGCCAAGAGTCCGGATCGCCCTTCTGCCACGAATACTGGGTCAATCCGCGTAGATGGGCTCGAGCGGCGTCGGGGCTCCCGCCGCTGGAACCCGGACACGCCCCACAACCCGGGGCACGAGCGCCTGCGGTGACGGCCAGCTTGGTTTGCGCTTGCTGATTCAGCAGCCCTTTGAGACCCACTGCCAAGCGGGACTTCCTCCCTCGCGGATGACCGGTGGTTCCACCGAGAGGATGTAGTCGACTCGCCGATTCTCTTCTTCGTCGACCTCGTCCGCCGTGACCTTCTTGAGCGCCGTTTCTCCGAACCCCTCGAAGGCGATCGGTACGCAGACGCCGGCCCTCTTGAACCAGTTGGCAATGGCGAGCGCGCGGTTGCGAGACAGCGTCATGTTGTGTTGGTCGCTGCCCTGGGTGTCGGTGTGCCCTGCGATGAAGAGCGTGATCGTACCGAGCCCCATCTCTTTGCCCTCGGTCAGTACCTCATTGATCTTCGCGAGACTTGCCTCGAGCGACGGGACTTCCGACGGTCGAATGACCGCCTGGTTGGTGTCGAAGACGACCTCTTCATGGTCAATGGTCACGAACCATGGGATCAGGAAGACACTCTCGTACGCGCCATCGTCGGAATCGAGTCGAACTTCAATCCTCGTGATGTCATCGCGGGGGATCGGGGTCCAGTGGAGCGCTCGCTTGGGGCCGGTGTACCGAAAGCGCTTGACGACGCTGGGGAGGTCATTCTTGCGCTCGATCGTCAGGGAAATGTTGCAGATGTGACCATCCATCTGCGCCTCGAGGGTTCCCTTGGCCAGGTCGACGTGCTTTCGGTCGACGGTCAGGGACAGCGGGGCGGTGTTGTCGCGGCACTCTCCGGCGCCCGGTTCGACGTCTTCTGGCACGGGCTGGGCGGTTTCCCCGCTGCCGCTGCTGTTGCCGGCAGGCGTGACCGCCTCCTCGTCCGAGGTCTCCTCCTCGTCGGAGGCGCCCAGGGCCTCCGCTGGGTCCTCGTCCTCCCCAGCTTCGGCTTCTGTGAAGTCTTCCGTGGGGCTTGCGCTGGGGCTTGCCACCTGATTTTGCGATCCACCGCACCCAACCACTGACCACCCCAGGGCCGCGGCCACCGCGCAGCTTCTTGTTCTAGACCGTGTCCATCCCATGTCGACCTCCGCCGTGGGGCACTGCTACCCGACGGCGCGCACCATACCAAGGGACGCGGCTCGCGTCGCGAGGAACGCGCTCCGCATCGGACCGACGCGCTCTCTTGGCCGCTTCGGGCCCGGCCACCAGCGCGGGCAGCACGCTGCGCGGCTAGAGATTGTCTCGGTGCAATCCTCCCGATGCAGCTCAAATGCAATTCTGCTGCGGTTCGCAAACAGAGTGGAGGTCCGGGCGAATCAGTCTGGAGGGCGCGCGGCACGGGCGCCGGCGGCTCGAGTGTGCTGACGCCCGTGGTTTTCGCCCTACCCCGAGCCGGGTCCTCATGGCACGATGTGAAGTGCTGCTCGCGGGCCAGTCGCGCGACGGGTTACGAAGCAGCCATTCGTCCGAACCGTCGTGATGTGAGGGGTCACCGAACGACGCTCGGCCAGGAAGCCCCGTCGACTCCGAAATGCGCAGAATGACCCAGCTACCGTGGCTTGAGTTGATTCGTTTCGGTGCGATGGGCGCTCTCTCCGTCGGCATATACTTGGTGTGTCTGGTCCCGCTGACCTGGCTTCTTCCGGGCCTGCTCTGGCTGGCTGGGGCGCTGGCGTATCTGTTGAGCATGGCGGCCAACTATGTTCTTCAGCGGCACGTCACTTTCAGGAGTAGCCGCCAGCATCGTGAAGCCGTGTCGCGCTATCTCGTCGTGCATGCGGTGGGCATGGGGCTCAATGCCGGGATCCTCCACGTGGTGGCAACGCTGGCGGAGTTCCCTCTGTGGTTTGCGCAAGGCGCGGCGGTGGGTTGCGTTGCGATCTGGAGCTACGGCGCTCAGAAGTACTGGGTATTCATGGACCAGCGCAAGACGCTGGGCGAAGCGGTCCGGAGTAATGGATGACCCGATCCGGGTTCCCCATCGTATCCGTTCACGCCTTGCGTGGGGCACCGACCGCGATCCGCTTCGCCCGAGGGATCACGATCTTCGGTGCCCGACGGGGATGGTGTGGCACCCCGACAGAGTGGAGCGCGTGAACGGGATGAGAAGGAAGCAGAACCGTGATGCATACGACTGACGTGCAAGAACAGGTGTTGCTGAACGACTTTCGCCGTCAGTGGGCGGACGTCGGTGGTGCCGTACTGGCCGCGACGCAACGTGTCGGCGAGAGCGGCTGGTACATTCTCGGCAAGGAGGTTCAGGGTTTCGAGCAGTCTTTGGCCAGCTTCACGCAGCGGGCGCACGCCGTTGGGTGTGGTAACGGAATGGATGCGCTCGAAATTGCGCTGCGTGCCTTGGGATTGAAACCAGGCGATCGGGTCCTCACGACTGCGCTCAGTGCCTTTGCCACGACTCTGGCCATCGTTCGGGCTGGAGGCGTCCCCGTGTTCGTCGATGTGGACCGGTTTGGTCTGCTGCATCTCGATCGAGTGCGGACTGCTCTGCAGAAGAACAGGGGTATCCGTTTCCTCTTGCCGGTTCATCTCTACGGGCATGCCATCGATCTGGGGCAACTCGCCGGCATCAAGAACGAGTTTGCCATTGAAATCGTCGAGGATTGCTGTCAGGCCGTTGGTGCCGGGTGGGGCGAAGCGTCAGTCGGGTCTGTCGGTGCGGCGAGCGCGCTGAGCTTCTATCCAACGAAGAACCTTGGTGCCATGGGAGACGGTGGGGCGGTGTTGACCGACGACCCCCGGCTCGAAGCGTCGAGCCGCGCGCTTCGAGACTACGGCCAGGCTTCGCGATATCACCACGACACGCTTGGGCTGAACAGTCGTCTCGACGAGCTCCATGCGGCCATTCTCCGTACGGCATTCTTGCCGAGGCTTGTCGGGTGGACCGCGCGCCGTGCGGAGATTGCTCGGGCATATATCGCTGGAATCGCGCACCCGAAGGTGGTCGTTCCGGGAGCTCCCCCGGGATCGTGCTCCGTGTGGCATCTGTTTCCCGTCCTCGTGGAGCCCCAGCTGCGCGAGGATTTCCGTGCTCATCTGGACAGAGCCCGAGTGTCTTCGGCGATCCACTACCCCATTTCCATTCCGCGTCAGGCAGCCCTACAAGCAGTGCCTTTCGAAGCCCTTGACGCGCTCGAAGAGACCAGCCACTACTGTGACAGTGAGGTTTCTCTCCCGATCCATCCCTACATGACCGACGCCGAAGTGGGCCGAGTCATCTCGGCGGTCAACAGCTGGCGGATTTCATGATTTCCCTAGTTGTCCCCGTCTACCGCAACGCCGAGAATATCCCATCTCTGCTCGCCGCCCTGGCCGAGCTGAACGGGCGGATGTCAGGAGAGTTAGAGGTCGACTTCGTGGTGGACGGGAGCCCGGATGACTCGTTTCTCCTTCTGGAGCGCGCGCTGCCTACCGCAGGTTTTCGCTCCAAACTCGTCTTGCTTTCTCGGAATTTTGGCTCCTTTTCCGCGATCAGAGCCGGACTTGCGCTCGGCGAAGGCGACTACTTTGCCGTCATGGCTGCGGATTTGCAGGAACCGCCCGAGCTGATCATCGAATTCGTCGAGCGCATGACCCGAGGTGGCGCCGAAGTCGTGGTGGGGCGACGCGAGGGAAGGGACGACCCGTTCTCTTCCCGCATGATGTCGACGGTGTTCTGGTGGCTCTACCGGAGGCTCATACAACCGCAAGTGCCCAAGGGCGGTGTGGATGTCTTTGGCTGCAATCGCTGTGTTCGGGATCGGATCCTCCTTCTGGGGGAGCAGCATAGCTCTCTCGTGGGGTTGCTGTTCTGGGTGGGCTTTCGCCGCGAAGAGGTGAGCTACAGGCGCCGTGCTCGAAGCGTTGGTAAGTCGTCGTGGACCATCAAGAAGAAGCTTCGCTACCTGAGCGACAGTATCTTCAGCTTCACCGATCTGCCGATTCGGTTGCTCACCGCGGTTGGCTTCTTCGGGTTCTTGATCACGGTTGCGTTCGGTGCAGTGGTGCTCTTTGCGAAGATGTCAGACGCCATCGCCGTGCCGGGCTACGCCGCTACTGTCCTGCTCGTTATGTTCTTTGGGACCCTGAACTGTTTCGGTCTCGGGATTGTCGGGGGGTACGTGTGGCGGGCCTTTGAGAATACCAAGGCGCGACCGACCTTCATCGTTTCTTCGCATCAATCATTTGCGGGAGTCGGAGCCTCGGGCCACTCTAGTTCGGGTGCGGTCCCGCAGGGGTCGAGTTGACGGGAGACTATGGTGAACCATTTCCAGCATCCGAATGCGCTCGTCGAGAGCGATCACATTGGAACCGGTACAAGGATCTGGGCGTTCGCGCATGTGTTGCCGAATGCCGTGGTCGGCGCGGACTGTAACCTGTGCGACGGCGTCTTCATTGAGAACGATGTCGTGGTTGGCGACCGTGTCACCATCAAGTGTGGGGTGCAGCTCTGGGACGGCCTGCGGGTCGAGGACGATGTCTTCATTGGACCCAATGCGACGTTCTCCAATGACCGCTATCCGCGCAGTCGGCAGCACTTGCCAGAGTACCCCATTACGACCGTTCGTCGCGGCGCGTCAATCGGCGCGAACGCCACGATTCTGCCAGGCCTCACCATCGGGCAGCATGCCATGGTGGGAGCCGGGGCAGTCGTCACTCGTTCAGTGCCTCCCTATGCCGTCGTCGTGGGGAATCCAGCCAGAATCGTTCGCTACACCTCCGAGCTTGCCGCCGTTTCTCACGGAGCGGGCGCTGCGCCAACCGCTCCGTCCGAAGCGTCCGAAGCGATTCGTGTAGAGGGCGTCGTGTTGCAGCGGATCCCACTCATCAAGGACCTGCGCGGCAACCTTTCTGCCCGCGAGGTGGGAAGAGGACTGCCCTTCGTGCCGCAGCGCTACTTCGTGGTGCGGGGCGTGCCGAGCAAGGAAGTTCGCGGAGAGCACGCGCATCGCAAGTGCGAGCAGTTGCTGGTCTGTCTCCAGGGCTCTGTCTCGGTGGTCGTCGACGACTCGAAGTGTCGACAGGAATTCGTGCTGGACTCTCCAGAGCTCAGCCTCTATCTGCCCCCCATGGTTTGGGGCATTCAGTATAGGTATAGCGAAAACTCGGCTCTTCTGGTGCTGGCATCGCACCTGTACGATGCCAGTGACTATATTCGCGACTATGATGTCTTTCTGCAGGAGCGGGCAGCTCTCGAACAGCGATCGTGAGTCGAGGACGGCTCGGCTGACCCTGGGGGCGTCAGAGTCGATCAAGCCGTCCCGGTTCCCCTCACATGGCGTGAACCGACACTCCTGAACCGAGACGGTGTCAGAGCCAAGTCTCGTCCCCATCCGGGCAGCTCTGTCGAGTCTCAGCGTGAGACGGGGCCGAGTGGGGAGCTTGCAGTGACGGCCCAGCGGTTTGGATTGCCCTGGGAGCATGTGCCAACCTCGGGTGGATGGTCGGCCCCGAGAGCAGGGGACCCGTCTGCTTGGTTTTCGGCAGGCACGCATCCCCATTTACGTTGTCCGTCCGCATCCCGCTTTTGGGGCGGCGTCGAACGCGGCTCAGGGACTCGACCCTGTTCCGGGGGGCGGGTTGACTGGGCGGGATCCATCTACTAACCCGTCTCTGAAACTATGGCATCTTCGCCTACTTCTGAACCGCGTCCGCAGGACCTGAGCGAGCAGACTCCATCCGCTGCTCCTGAGCCCTCCTCTGACGAGCTTGCTTCTTCTTCATCGCCCGCGGGGTCCGACCCGGGGGAGTCACCCGCAACGGGCGGCAGTGGGGAAGCCGCGGCATCCGCATCGGCTTCCCAGCAGAAGGCCTCCCGGAAACTCCGCGAGCCCATTCCCCCGAAGCCTGCAGCTCCCTCGGTGGGGGAGCTCAACGTGCTCTGTTACACGTTGCTAGCGCTGTTCGTCATTACCACGGCGGTGTGGGCGGTCTACTCTTGGACTGACTACAACAAGCGCTATGCGCAGGCGCCTGATTTCTGGGGGCGGGGCACCACGCGAACCGTCGAAATCACCCTGATTCGTCAGGACATCGAGAACCTGGCCTGTTCATCTGACTTGGATGTTCAGGGGTTGCACTGCGCGTTCCGCGGTGATCGGCAACCGTTCCAGGCCGGCAACGCTGACGAGCGGCAGATCCTCCGTCCGTACAATACGGTCGACCACGTCTTGTTCCTCGGTGCTGGGTTGTGGAGCTCGCCCAAGCTGCAGCGAGAGCTGCCCTCCAAGCGGTTCTCGGTCATTTGCGACTTCCACATGCTGGAAGCCGTGAAGCAGGCGGACCTTCGCTGGTCACCCAAAGGCAAGTTCAGTCCTCTCAACCGCTCCGTACCTGCGGGTACCCTCTCCAACTGCGAGATCCCGAAGTGGTGACCCTGCGGACCTTCGCGCCCGCGCTGCGTGAAGCGGCGCGGGTTGCCCATCAGAATACCCTGATGCGCTGGGGAGAGATGCGGCGCGCCGAGCGCCTGACGACCGGTCTCATCCTCCTGATGATCGCCGCTGGTGTGGTGCTGCGGATCCAGGGCATCGGTTTCCCACCGTACTTCACCTTCGACGAGCAGTTCTACGCCCCCACCGCCCACCACTACTTGGTGGGAACCCCCGATCTTCACGACTTCCATCCGCCGCTCGGCAAGTTGCTTGGGTCCATTGGGCTGCTCCTCTTCGGCTACACGTCCGTAGGGTGGCGGTTCATGTATCTCTGCTTTGGGCTGCAGAACCTGGTTGTCAGCTACTGGCTGGGCAGGGAGATATTCCACGATCGGAGGGCTGGGTGGCTCACCGCTGCATTTGTTGCGGCGGACGGGTTCTTCATTGCCTACTCACGATGCAGCCTGACGGACTCGATGCTTACCTGCTTCGTTCTCTGGAGCATGCTGGCAGCCGTCACCGCGCGGACCTATCGCGGCGTGATCGCCACGGCGATCCTCGTCGGAGCCGCCACGTCTATCAAGTGGAGCGGTCTGATGACGGTGATTCCGGCCACCGTCGCGCTCTTGGTTCTGCGCCACGTGGCTTGGTACCAGATCTTCTGGTTCGTCCTTACCCCCGTGGTCCACGTGCTGATCTGGTTCGCGGGGCTCCACCTGATGGGAGGCGATGCTACTTTCAAGGGTCTGTACGACGCTGTGCTCCACTGCATCAACGCTCAGCAGGCGTCCAGCACCCATCTGAACCCCTTGGCATCGCCCTGGTATACCTGGCCGATCCTCTATCACCCCATCGTGGTCAAGCTCGCATACTCGGGGATCCACGGCTACTACGCCTCGAGCGCGGGAAACGTGGTCTTCTGGTACCCGATAAGCCTCATGATCGCGACCCTCCCGCTGGTTACCGGAGTGGTGCTGATCCGCAAGAAGTGGCGAGACGCTTGGAAGAGCGCGATCGGCAGCGACTTCATCGTCGCGGCGCTGCTCCTCGTGCTCGGTTGGTACGCGCTCATCGCCATGTGGACGATCGTGCTAGGTAAGCACATGTACTTCTACCACTACATGCCTTCCTATGGGTTCGGGATCGTTCTGCTCGGTGGGACGATGGCCAAGCTCGAACGTCGACTACCGTGGGTGGTGTTCGGGTTCGCCGCACTCGCGGTCGCAGTGGCCATCTACTTCGTGCCGGTCTGGTGCGAGTTCCCGCTCACCGAGGAGGAAGCTTTCCGGCGGCTGCTCTTCAAGCCCTGGCAGCCGTAGAGCGCACTCGCGGTCGCGACATCGGGGAGCTCGATCCCGATCGGCGAGCCGTGCACTGGGGTATCTCGGCCACAGCCGGTGGAGCTGCCTCGGCCACAGCCGGTGGAGCTGCCTCGGCCACAGCCGGTGGAGCTGCCTCGGCCACAGCCGGTGACGTTGCGTCTGTCGCTGATGTCATCCGTGGGTGCGCGTTTACGGTCGCTCGCGGTCGCCGTACTTCAGCTCGTCGAGGAGCCGATAGAACACGTGATCGAGCTTCACGGAGTTGTGCCATGAGAACAGGACGAGGGGCGCATAGACCAGAAGGAACCCGAAGAGCAGAAACCGCTCGAGCCGACTGGCGAAATCCATGTTCAGGAGCATCAGCGCCAGAAAGAGCGCCTCCGCCGCGAGGGTGGCAACCAACAGAGCCTTGGCACGGTTCCGCTTCTTGACGATGAAGCTCTGGACCGCGTTTCTTGTGGCAAGAAGCCTCGCCGAATCAGGTTCTCTCTCTTCAATCATGGCTAGCTATCTCCTCAATGGAACGGAGTTTCTTGAGCCCGGCGGCGAGCCGCGACTTGACGGTTCCAAGACCGACTTCCAGCGCGGCCGCGACTTCAGGGAGCGACAACTCCTCGTAGATGTGCAACAGAATGACCGATCGGACGCGTGGAGACAGCTGCGACACACCCTCGAGCAGCGCGTCACGCTGTTCTCGTGTCCAGGTCAGCGTCTCCGGAGAAAGTCTTGAGTCTGTCGCTGAGTCGTCGGCGGCTGCGTCCAGATTGCTCTCGGTTCGGCCGCGCGAGAGAGTCTTGAGGCACACCCTGGTTGCAACGCCGTACGCCCAAGGTCGGAAGTCCTCGCGCCGTCGCAGGGACCGGATGCTCCGGACGATGGCGATGAAGGTTAGCTGCAGGACGTCGTAGGCCTGATCGTCGGTTCTCAGCATACGGCGCAAATGTCGGAACAGTGGTCGCTGATAGCGGTGAAGTAGTTCGTCGAACGCGCGCGAGCTTCCTTCTTGGGCTCGTAGCACGAGCCGTGGCTCGTCGACGGTGCTCATTGGACCGGCGCCCGAACCAGGGTGCGTCCTATCGGGCAGAGGCCTCGTTCTCGCTGCCTGCAGTGCCGACATATCAGAGTCGGGTGGGGGAGGAGCAGGGCAAGTAGAGAGGCCATGTACAGTGCCGGCCAGAGCCACATCCCATCGGTGAGCATCCGGAGTGCCCCCGCAGATCCCAGAACGGGCGCTGTTCCGAGAAGGGCCACAGCCCAATACTGCCAAGGAGTTCGGGCGAACAGGCTCGGGTCTGATGGGCGACGCAGAAGCGGCACGAGCTTACCCAGACCGAGCCCGCAGGCACGACCGTAGTAGCTACAGTGGCTGCACGTCGTGCTGACCGCCACCACGAATCCAAGCGACGTCGCCCCGAGAAACCCGCCTAGGCCCCACGCCCCCAGTGACGCAGAGGCTATCGAGCCGCTGGCCAAGAACCCATCGAGCATGACGAGATTGTAGACGGTTTTCCACAATGGGTAGTCCTGGCGGCAGTGCATCGGAGTCTCCCTGTTGGCGGGCGAACGCTGATACTGCCTGGGTACCCCTCGGGCGGCGAAGGGTTCGATCGTTCTCCGAAGAAAGCCTTCGGGTCAGTCTTTGCCCGTGTGGGGCCATTCGTGGTCCGACGCTCCCGTGGTGCCGCACACGCAGGGGTACCGCGAGGGTCGACGGCTACTGAGCCGGTAACTTTCGGAGTGGCGTGACAGGTTCGCCGAGCGACGGTCTCACCTGGCGTCGTCATGAACCCGGCACTAGACCCGGGGCTGAGATGGCCGTCTTCCGCCCGGCAGCCGAGCTTGATGGGGCTCCAGTCAATCCGTCAACCCGCGCGCACTCGCCGCTTGCCCAAGGTGAACCAGGCGGCGCTCGGCGAGCGGGCGCAGGTCTTCCCGTCGCGCTCGTAGCATTGATGCTGGGCCACGCGGCAGTCGATTCGTGCACCGGAATCTGGCCAGCCTACAAGACCCTGGCTGGGCTCGATCTGGCGCGGGCCGGGTTGATCGCTACCGTCGCCGGTTTCGCAGGGAATGCCCTGCAGCTCCTCTTCGGTTTTCTGGCGGATCGCGGTCTTCGACGCATCGTGCTGTGTGCCGGAGCTTGCGCGAGTGGGGCCGTTGCTGTCGTGAGTCTCACGGATGACGCGACGGCGCACCTGCTGCTCGTACTGCTTACGATGCTTGGCTCCGGCGCGTTCCATCCGACGGCCGCGGGAGCAGCGGGGACCATGGGAGGCGCGCGGAAGGGCGCGTTCGTGGGCCTGTTTCTTGCCAGCGGCTATGTGGGCTACGCACTCTCCCAGCTCGTGTTCACGACGCTCTACGCGATCTCGCCATACGCCACGGTGGTGATGATGGTATTCCCCATCGCCACGGGCGTTGCCATCGCCCTCTGTCCCCCGCCCGTCACCACCGCACCGGCGAGCAGCGCGCGTGAGCTCGTCTCTGCCGTGCTTCGGGAACTGCCGAGGCTCAGCCCCTTGTTCATCGTGCAGCTACTCTCGACCATTATCAATCTGGCGTTGGTCTTTCTTCTCCCGGATCTCTTGAGTGCCCGGGGCGCCCCGTCCTGGATGGTGACCGGCGGCGGACACGCCGCGCTCGTGGTTGGTGGCTGCTTGGCGCTCATCCCCAGCGGACAGCTGGCAGATCGATTCGGTGCGCGTCGCGTCCTTCTGTACTCGAACCTCCTCTCCGGGGCAGCACTTGCCGCGCTGCTCGTATTTCGTGAGCCGGCGGTCGTCCTGGCTTGGGTGGGGGTATTCGGGGTTCTGAACGGAGCCACCAACGTCGTGGTCGTTGCGGAAGGGAACCGGCGGCTGCCTGCGCAAGCCGCGGTAGCGAGCGCTCTGCTCATGGGGCTACCGTGGTGCATCGGGTCTCTGGCTCCCGCAGTGGCAGGCTTCCTGGCGGCTCCGAGTCGACACGGCACCCCGATGGTTGCGCTGTGGGTGATGGGTCTCACTGTTCCACTGGCCGCGCTGGTGGCAGCCCGCATGGCGCAATCGGACCCAGAGCGGTGACGCCTCACCAATCGATCGTGAGTTCGGCGCCGAAAACGATGCTCACGTCCACGGCCCAGGGTTCGAGCGGTAGTGAGTCGATGGTGCCCCATACCGTGAGCTCAAATTGCGAGCCGGGCGTCTGCCATGGATCGAGGCTTTCGGCTCGGCCTTGGTAATCCAGGGATATCGTTCGTTCCGGAGGTGGCTCGGGTTCCCCCTTGGACGGGTAGTCGAGGAGCACCTCGGGAGCGTCTGGCGAGTCGGGGTGAATGACGCTGAGCTGCAGCCGCCGGACGAAGGCCAGATCCTGGTCGTCGCCACGGGCCTCGATGATGATCTTGATGGGACGCAGGTCGGTCGATATTCCTTCCGGGAGCTCCCTCGGCGCATCGTCGAAGGAGAAGCGCTGGGTGGGTAGCGCGATCTCGCCCTCGGTATTGGGGACCCCGAAGCTTTGCCGGATGCGCTCCGGAATCTCGCCTTCCTCGATATACTCGGCCAGCTCTGCGGGGAGCCCCGGGAACTCCAAGTTCTGACGAGTAACGGTGATTTCCGATGCCTCGAGCGTGCCGTGCACGCAGGCGGTAGAGAAGGACGCGAGAAACGCGCTCGCGACTAGCCAGTGGGTAGGCCTCGTTGAAGGCATGTCGATTTCTCCTTCACTCATGATCACACCAGGTAGACGAGGAAGCCCAGATTGACGGAGGGTATCCAGAGCGAGAGCGTGGGATCTTGGTCCAGGGTGATCCTGACCCCCTGCTCGATACCGCTCGTCTCTCTTGCGAGGACGTCCTCGACGTCGTGGAGGGTGGTTCGCAGATAGGTTACGCCACCGTGAAGGTAGAAGGTGAAGCGTTTCTGCCCAAGCTCGACGCCGACCCTCGCGCTGGCGAAGCGATAGCCGAGCCTGCGCGCCGTGGCGCTGTCTCGGTACTCGGCCCCAGCGAGCTTCGACGCCAAGGGATTCGCGTTCCCCTCGATGTACTGCCCCGCCTGCACGGTCAGCGAGGGGCCGATATCCCAGGGAATGACGCTGACGCCGCCGCGGTATCCGAGGCTCACTGCATTGGTGCCCAGTGCCACATGGAGGCGGAGCCAGTCTAACGGTCGATATGCGGGGCCCACCATGGCGCCGTCCGGCACTCCCACATCGAGAGCGATCGCGAGCGAGAGACGATCATCCGAGCTCGGGGAACTGGCGAGCCCACTCGAGGTTCGATCCTGCCAAGGGTTGCTCGGGGGAGCGAAGCCCAAGAGGGGTCGCGGCGGAGCGGAAGGTGCCGGGAGCGTTGCTGGCGGCGCCGCGTTTGGAGACGAACTCGTGGCAGGGGGCGGCGTGGCGTCTGCCGTTGGGTCCAGGGTCGCCGCGTCTGGGCCTGGCTCTCCTCCGGGGGGCTGAGCCAGGGCGGGGGCGGGGGCGGGGGACTCGGGAGAGCCTGAGGTGTCAGGGGGGGCGGACGGCGCAACGGGCTCCGCGGCAGCATCCGTTGGCGGAGTGGGGGAGCGCGGAGGCTCGGACGGTTCAGTGGAGGGCGCGGGGGTATCGGTCGGCGGAGTGGGGGGGCGCGGAGGCTCGGACGGCTCGGCGGGGGGCGCAGGTGGCTCGGAGGAGGCCGAGGGTGGCGCTGGCGTTGCGGGGGCGCTGGACGGCGCTGGAGGCTCAGCGGGGTTCGCTCCAGCCGTGGCGGGCAGTATTGCTGCGAGCCCGAGGGCGGTGAAGGCGGTGATCCTGCCGAAGCGCGATGGGGAGATGGGACGAGCGAGGAGGAGCATGGGATTTCCGTCGTGGATGGGGCAGTCGTTTCGGCTCTGCCGCCCCGCGTCGGGGGTCCCGAAGTGAGGCGGGCGCGAGTTCGGGCCACGCCCCATGCCATCGGGGCCGGTGCGTTTACCCGCGTGGTTGGTATGCAGCGTCCAGCTGCTGCGACGCCTACTGCACACGCCATGCCGGGAGCGCCTCCGTCGAGTGCCTGCCGATCGGACAGGGTTACGCAGCCCGGGATTCCGGCGGCAAGCGAGTTCCAGCGCCGATTCCTCGCGTCACCGGTGGGTTTAG
>CAYRKE010000078.1:25200-32424 GCA_964424695.1 uncultured Polyangiaceae bacterium | reverse complement strand
CTTGCCGCGGAGAAGGATCGGAGTGGTGCCGGAGCATCATGTACAACATGTACGAAGCCACCAGCATCGAGCTTGGCGGTATCGGCGTGCAGGGGTCCATCCTTGCTCCGTACGCCACGTTCACTGGTGGTGGCGGCAATGTGGATGGTCAAGTCGTCGTACGCAATCTCTACAGCGGCATAGAGTTCCACCCCTACTTCTTCAGTGGATGCCTGCTCCTTCCGGACGTGGAGGGCTCTATATAGGCCGGCGCGGAGCCGGATCCTCGGACCATTCGCGTTTCCGGCTTGGCGCACCACACCGCGGATGTCTCGATGGCCGCCTGCGTCCGCACTTGGCGGCCTCGGGTTTGCTTCGCCCCTTATCCGGCCGCCTCGCCTGAGCTACCTCGCCGCATCCATTCGAGCGCCGCCAGCTCGCCGCTGCTAGCCGAGGAAGCCATCCTCCTCCAGGGGAGAAACTTTTCCCCTCGCTTGGAGCGTACGGGGACATCCGGTATCAGTACGTGCCGGACGGGTGGGCTACCGTGCGGCTGATTCGTCCTCGGGACCTGACTGCTTTTCTCCGGCGCGGGTCGCCCGAAGCGCGCGAACGTATCGCTGCCTGCAAAAAAAGGTGGACCAAAAACCGTGCGAAGCGACGTCTGCGCCTGTGAACGCTCGTGTGCGTTCCGGTTGCCGTCGAGGACATGCCCGTGATGCGAAAAGCCACAGTGATTGCTCTACTCAGTGTTGGGCTCGGTGTCGGGCTCGAAGCCTGTGGTTCCGAGCCAGCAGAGACGGGAACGCGATCGAGTGAAGGGCTCGACACTGGGGGCGCGGCACCAGCGTTGAGTGGCGGAACGACGTCAGGGGGAGTCGTTGGTACGGGGGGGGGCGCTGGGAGCGGCGGGGACACGGATTTGGGGTACGGGACCAGCTCGGGTGGTGCTGGCCGCACCGGTGCTGCGGGGGGCAGCGGCGGTGGCACCGGGATCAGCGTGGTGGGCGGCAGCGCGAACAGCGGAGGCGTGCCCGGGAGCGGAGGTCGCTCAGACGGTGGCATCGAGACCGGCGGCAGCGGAGTGAGCACGGGCGGAGTCTCCAGCAGCGGAGGCGCGCCGGGCAGCGGTGGGGCCAGCGACTGCGCGGACGGGACAGACTGCGGTGGTGAGAGAGGCGGCCGAAGCGCGACCGGCGGGTCTGCGAGTAGCGGAGGCGCGACCGGCGGTGGAGGCCCGATCGGAGGGGGAGGGGCGACCGGCGGCGGAGGCGCGGCAGGCAGCGGCGGAGGCGCGACCGATGGTGGAACGAGCGCAAGCGGAGCCTCGGCGGGGAGCGGCGCCGGCGCTGGGGGCGGCGCAACGAACGGCGGTACTGCCGGCACTGGCGCCTCTGACGTCCAGAGTTGTCCAGAGTCATTGAGCCCCTTGACCGCTGGAGACCACACCTCGACCTTGACCCACGGCGGAAGATCTCGGTCCTACATCCTGCACGTGCCCGATGGGGTGAGGGGCACAGAGCCGGTCGCGCTCGTCTTCGATCTTCACGGGGCCGGCGGCAACGGCAGGCAGCAGCAAGGAATGAGTGGGTGGCAGGCCGTAGCGGATCGCGAAGGGTTTCTCGTAGTCTATCCGGACGGCGTCGACGGCTACTGGAACGTCGACGATACCTGCTGCGGCACTGCCGGAAACGAGCAGATCGACGACGTGGGACTCATCCGGGCAATCATCGACGAGCTGAGCGCAGACAGCTGCGTCGATACGACGCGCATCTACGTATCGGGGTTCTCCAACGGCGGTGGTCTGGCGCACCGCATGGGTTGCGACGCAGGTGATATCGTCGCAGCCGTCGCTCCGGTCGATACCGATCTGCGAACTCAGCCGTGCAACGCGACGCGCCCCATCTCGATGCTGGAGGTTCGGGGCTTGGCCGATTCGCTGGAACCCTACGAGGGCGGAGTCGTCGGGCCAGTAGGCGGGCAGTACACTTCCCCCGGTGCCGTCGGCTCTCTGGAGCTTTGGGCAGATATCAACCAGTGCACGGGGACGCCCACCCCCATCGAGGAATACTGTGAGGGCTACAGCGAGTGCGGGGACGGCGTGGAGACCGATCTATGTTCCCTGCCCGGTGTGGGCCATGGATCCTACAACAACTCGCTCAACTTCCGCGTTGCAGAGGTCGCCTGGAGGATGTTCGAGAGGCAACCGATGCGTCAGTGAGGCGAGGCCACCTTCGCCGGGCCGCGCATCCGCGAGAGCTGTACTGTGGACACCGGCTATGGCGGCAGTGTCGCGGCGGAGGGAGACGCCTTCACACTTCGCAAGTACTACAGGGTGGTTGCGTCAAAGACGCAGCGACAAAGGTGGCAAGTCGTCAGAAATCGAGAACTTGTGCCTGCTCTTGACAGGCTTGGTTCACCTCCCGGATGGCCGCGTATCGCTTGAGTCGTTGCCTGCCGCCCACACACTGCGGTCAGGGTGACTCACCGCGGCTGCGATGGGCGGCGCTGCGGTCCGCATCGGCAGTTAAGTTCGGCCGTGGCACGTCGTTTGCTGGAGTTGGGCCCCGCCAATGCCATGCGTGCTCATGTAGAGTCCAAATCGTCATCGTCCACTGCCTCGGGCTTTCCCTTCGCGCCACATGTAGCCGACGTCGTGACGGCTTGGGTGTCGATGGTGAAGCGTCCTCACGCGCGTCCTCGTCGATCCATCCTCTGGCTTGGTGCAGCAATAGTCCCGGTGCTCGGGGTGTTGGGCATCTGGGTGGCAATCCGAGCGCTGCCCGGCTTTGGTCCTGCGCTGGCGGACGGATTGCGAGGGATCCTCGGCAGCAAGGCGGTCGCCACCCTCGAAGAAGTCAGCGCTGGCGTCGAAGACCGGGTGCGTCTGACCGTCGGCAGCTCGCAGGCGCGTGGATTGTCGGAGCTCACGCCCCCCGAGCTCAACGTACTCGCCCAAGCTGTGCCCGCGCCGCTCGGGGAGCCCACCTTTCGACTCCCGAGCGTCGGCGCGATGTTTCCAGATCTTGCCAGCCCGGACGACGGTGAATGGCAACCAGTGCCAGTCGCGTCTCCTGGTGGTACGCCGATCTATCGTACCCTCGTGCATCCCGATCCCCGGCGTGCCTACGCCGAACTGTTCGTGTTTGCTGTGGACCTCTCCCAAGTCGAGCTCCACTTCTCGGCCGGCAGCATAGAACCCAAGGCCGCGCCCGGTGCTCGCCGTGCGGTGAATCGATCAGGTCGGGTCCATGCGGACCACGCCGATACCCTGATCGCGGCATTCAACGGTGGGTTCAAGTCCGAGCACGGCCACTACGGTATGATGGTAGAGGGCGTCGAGGTGTCGCCGCCTCTCGCGAGGTCGTGCACCGTCGCAGCCGACGGAGACAACTCCCTCTTCATCGGCACATGGTCGCAGCTTCAGCCGGTGGTCCACTCGCTCTCCTCCTGGCGCCAAACACCGGCCTGTATGGCCGAAAGCGGGACGCTCCACCCGGGCCTGCGCGGCGACTCGACGAAGTGGGGCGCGACGATCGACGGCAAGACCGTCATCCGTCGCTCTGCCATTGGCCTCGACCGGGACCGCAAGACCCTCTTCGTCGGCATCAGCAACGCGACGACGGCGCGTGCGCTCGCGGCCGGCATGCTCCACGTCGGTGCCCATGATGTCGCCCAGCTGGATGTGAACCACGATTTCCCCAAGTTTGTGCTCTACGCCAGAGACTCTGCGGGCGGCCTGACCGCGTTCACTGCCGTCAAGGGCTTCTCTGTCGAGCCCGATGCGTACGTGGGGCGACCGTCGACGCGCGACTTCTTCTACGTGACCGCTCGCCGCCGCTAGTTCCAAGGGCTTGGCCGCCCGCGGCGTCGGCTGCCGGAGAGTGACAGGCGCCGGGCGGAGGCGGGCAAGGTGGCGTCGGTAGCAGTGCGCTCGATAATGGGTGCTTCTGAACTCGTGGGCCGGTCCATCCAGTGCCGGTGGTCCTCGTTCGGTCAGAAACGACAGTACTCGTTTTAGCGGAATATGAGCTTGGTGGCGGATCCGGAAATCGAAATCGAGCCCTCGCGCATTGGGCGGGCACATCTTGACTGGTGCGGAGCCCGCGCCCAGGGGTACCCGAAATGCAGAACCCATGCTCTCGCTCGATCCTACGCGGCTTGACCTACTGGCACGCAGTGCTGCTCCTCGTGGCCTGCGGTGATGGTGGCTCGAATGTGGCCAATTCGGGGGAGGCCGGGGCAGCCGGCGGCTCGAACGCCGTCACGGGCGGGTCGAGCTCTGAATGGCGAGGCACGAGCGATGCAGCGACCGGTGGCACCGTCACGAGCGTGGCGCCGCTGGGCGGCGCGATGGCGGTGGGCGGCTCGACACAGGGGTCACCGAGCGCGGGCGGCCTTGGTGGAGTGGCCGCGTCCGTTGGAGGAACGAGCGCCTCGACGAGCGGCACCGGTGGCGCAACAAGCGGCGCCGCGACTTCCGCGGGTGGCTTCGGCAACACGACCGGCGGCTTCGGCAGTGCCTCGGGGGGCCGCGGTTCCGTCGGCGACACCGGTGGTCTCGGCAACACGACCGGCGGCCGCGGTTCCGTCGGGTCCACGGGCGGCATTGGGAGCGAGACCGGCGGCACGAGTGCCTCGACCGGCGGCTCCAGCAACGCGAGCGGCGGCCGCGGTTCCGTCGAGTCCACGGGCGGCACGAGTGCCTCGACCGGAGGCACGAGTGCCTCGACCGGCGGGGGCGGAAACGGCACAGGTGGCACGAGTGCCTCGACCGGGGGGGGCGGAAACGGTACAGGTGGCATGGGAGAGTCGAGCGGCGGCGTCAGTGGTGGCGACGGCTGTGAGGTTCCGCCCCCGCCGAGTGAGCTCATCGGTTGGGCGACGCAGGGAGGCACCACCACCACGGGCGGTGGTGATGCGACGCCCCAGATTGTGACGACCCTCGCGGCGTTCAAGGCAGCGGCCGAGGCAACCGAGCCGGCCGTGATCCACGTCAAGGGCGTTCTCGAGAGTGGGGACGTGAGCGTCGCCTCCAACAAGACCATCGTTGGCCTCTGTGGCGCCGAGTTCCACGGTCACCTCGAGCTCAGCGGCGTGTCCAATGTCATCGTGCGCAACCTCACGATCGTAGGCTACGGTTCGGGCGACTGCAGTCTCGATCCCGACTATGACAGCAGTGAAGGCTGCTCCTCCGGTGCCGACGCGATCAGCGTCATGAACTCGGCCCACCACATCTGGTTCGACCATTGCGACATTTCGGACGGCACCGACGGAAACCTCGATATCACCAAGGGCGCGGATTACGTCACCGTGTCCTGGACCAAGTTTCACTACACGCCGCGAACGGACAACTCCGGCGACGATTCGACCGGTTCTGCCGGCCATCGGTACAGCAACCTCGTGGGCGGCAGCGACAGCGAATCGTCTACGGGCGCGCTCAACGTCACCTGGCACCACAACTGGTGGGCGGACAACGTCGTCGAGCGCCAACCTCGGGTGCGTTTTGGGAAGAACCACGTCCTGAACAACCTGTATACCTCCACGGCCAGCAACTACTGCGTTCGTGCAGGCTACGACGCCCACGTCCTCCTCGAGGGCAACACCTTCGACGGCGTGAAGGATCCGCACGAATTCAATAGCAGCAGCGACCAGACCACCGCATTCATCACCGGGGACAGCTCCAACGTGTACAATGGGGCGAGCGGCAGCCGTGACACGGGTGGCGGAGGTACGCCTTTCACCGATGCGCCGTACGACTATGTGGTCGAGAACGCAGCAGAGGCGGCGACCGCGATCCGAAATGACGCGGGCCCCCAGTAGTCGTGCCAACCAGTCCGTGACCTCCCATGCGCGCGCCGTCACGTCCGCCACCTGAGACGAAGTTGGGTCATGTGCCGCCCGGGGAGGGTGATCCCAATCGCCCGGTCATTCACCGTCGTGTCAGCCACGCGAGGACGGCGTGTGCTTCCCTGCGGGAGTGGTGATTGGCGCGAGATCGTCCTCCGGCACATGGCCGAACGGCGAGCCATATCCCAGGTGGGGGGATCGGTTACAGGCCCGGTCGAGCTAGTAGGGCAGCACCGATTTGATGCAGAAGTCGAAGGGCGTCTCCTCGACATCGTCACCGGGTACCAGAACGAGCAGCGTCTGCAGAGGAACGCTCCCGTTGTAGAATTCTCCCGAGTTGTCCCAGCAATGACTGTTGAAGTCGGTCCAGGGGATCTGGCCAAGAACGCCATGGGATGGGGCACACCATGCCTCGTCAGGGTAGCCGGCGGCGCCTTGGAGCTGGATCCTGAGGTCAGACTCCGCATTGTTGGTGAGCGCGTACTCGATGCCAGCGGCGCCTTCCGCATACCAGACACCCACTGAGCCTTCTCCCCCTTCGACAGGCTGGTTGAGATTGATCCCCAACGCGGCGTAGCCGTTGTAGTCGGGGCTTGCAGCGACCACGCCAGCGGCGCAGAGCTCGGAGCCCTGCCGTAGTGCGGCATAGTCGGTCGGGACGATGGTACTACCTACCGAGGGGGTTTCCGTGTCAGTGAACGCGTATCCTCCCCACGAGTCGGCCGTCACGTATCCGCCGGGTCCGACCACCATGATGTGCTCGCCAACCCCTGTCGCTGCGCCGGTTCCTGTCGCTGCGCCGGCGCCCGTCGTGGTGCCGATGCCCGTCGTGGTGCCGATGCCCGTCGCTGCGCCGGTGGCCGTCGCGATGGCGGAACCTGGGATTCCTCCGGTCCCGTCAAAGAGGAACACAGTTCCGCCAGTGGCTGATAGTCCCGAGGTTGGGCCGCTTCCGCCAGCGGCAGTGGTAGTCGGGGCGCCGCCCGTCCCTGCGGGGCCGGTCGTGGCGACGGGTTGGTTCTGTCCGGATTCGCTGCTGCCAGCGGCCATGTTCCCGAATGCCGTGTCGTTCCCAGCGACGCCGCTCTCCCCGTCGCTTCCTGCGGCTCCTGGGGATCCGGATCTTCTCGGGTCGAAGGAGTCCGTGGAGCATGCGGTCAGGGCGAGGGGGATGAGTATCCAAGCACGAATCCGTCGAGCCATGGTTAGTCTCCAAGGGCAGCTATCCACGACAGCGTAGCGCGGACGCTTCATCGCGTCAGCCCGGCTCCCCATCCGCCCGTCGTTTGGTGTCGGGGCGGGCTGGGCGCGAGTCCGTGGGCTTCACGGAGCCGCCCCCTCCTCGAATCCGGGAGCGGCTCCACCTGACTCATTCTGGATGACTCATTCTGGATG